>NZ_JBEYXQ010000005.1:0-350093 GCF_040645115.1 Streptomyces sp. NPDC046860
GGGGGCCGCCCCCCCCGCGCGCGGCCGGGGGGGGGGGGGGCGGTGCCGGGCGTCCGCGGGGGGGCCGGCCCGGGGGGCCCCCCCCCCCCCCCCCGCCGCTCTCACGAAGGGCCGGTCCAGTCTGACGAAGGGCCGGTCCGGCGGACGGGGCTCAGGACTTGCTGCTCCGCGTCGCCTTCTTGGCGGCCGTCTTCCTGGCCGGGGCGGCCTTGGCCGTCGCGGTGTTGTTGACCTTGGCCGACGACGCCGTCTTCTTGGCGGTCGCCTTGGCCGTCTTCCGCGCACCCGTGGCACGCGCGGGCTTCACCGGGCCCGAGTCGCTGACCCGGTCGGCGCCGAGGATCTCGCGCAGGAACTTGCCGGTGTGGCTGGCCGGAACCGCCGCGACCTCCTCGGGCGTGCCCTCGGCGACCACGAAGCCGCCGCCCGCACCGCCCTCGGGGCCCATGTCGATGACCCAGTCCGCGGTCTTGACGACATCGAGGTTGTGCTCGATGACGACGACCGTGTTGCCCTTGTCGACCAGGCCGGAGAGGACCTTCAGCAGCTTGCTGATGTCCTCGAAGTGCAGACCGGTGGTCGGCTCGTCCAGGACGTAGACCGTGCGGCCGGTGGAGCGCTTCTGCAGCTCGCTGGCGAGCTTGACGCGCTGCGCCTCACCGCCCGACAGGGTGGTCGCGGACTGGCCGAGCCGGACGTAGCCGAGGCCGACGTCCTTCAGGGTCCGCAGGTGCCGGGAGATCGCGGGCACCGCCTCGAAGAAGTCGGTGGCCTCCTCGATCGGCATGTTCAGCACGTCGGCGATGGACTTGCCCTTGTAGTGGACCTCCAGGGTCTCCCGGTTGTACCGGGCACCGTGGCAGACCTCGCACGGGACGTAGACGTCCGGGAGGAAGTTCATCTCGATCTTGATCGTGCCGTCGCCCGAGCAGTTCTCGCAGCGGCCGCCCTTGACGTTGAAGGAGAAACGGCCGGGCTGATAGCCCCGGACCTTCGCCTCGGTGGTCTCGGCGAACAGCCTGCGGACGTGGTCGAAGACGCCGGTGTAGGTGGCCGGGTTGGAGCGCGGGGTACGGCCGATGGGCGACTGGTCGACGTGCACGACCTTGTCCACCAGGTCGTCGCCGTCCACGCGCGTGTGCCGCCCGGGGACGTTGCGCGCGCCGTTCAGCTCGCGGGCCAGGTGGGTGTAGAGGATGTCGTTGACCAGGGTCGACTTGCCCGAGCCGGAGACGCCGGTGACGGCCGTGAACACGCCCAGCGGGAAGGACACGTCGATGTCCTGGAGGTTGTTCTCCCGGGCACCGCGCACGACGAGCTGCCGGGACGGGTCCAGGGGGCGGCGCACGTCCGGGAGCGGGATCGACTTGCGGCCGGAGAGGTACTGGCCGGTCTGCGACTCGGCGTTGGCGAGCAGCTCCTTGAGGTGACCGCTGTGGACGACCTTGCCGCCGTGCTCACCGGCGCCCGGGCCGATGTCCACGATCCAGTCGGCGACCTTGATGGTGTCCTCGTCGTGCTCGACCACGATGAGGGTGTTGCCCATGTCGCGCAGCCGGACCAGGGTCTCGATCAGCCGGTGGTTGTCGCGCTGGTGGAGACCGATGGAGGGCTCGTCCAGGACGTAGAGGACGCCGACCAGGCCGGAGCCGATCTGGGTGGCCAGCCGGATGCGCTGGGCCTCGCCGCCGGAGAGGGTGCCCGCCGCGCGGTTCAGGGAGAGGTAGTCCAGGCCGACGTCGACCAGGAAGCGCAGCCGCTCGTTGACCTCCTTCAGCACGCGCTCGGCGATCTTCTTGTCGCGGGCGTTCAGCTTCAGCTCGCCCAGGAAGTCCGCGCAGTCGCTGATCGACATCGCGGAGACCTCGGCGATGGACTTCCCCATGACGCTGACCGCGAGGACGATCGGCTTCAGGCGCGTGCCCTCGCAGGAGGGGCAGGGCACCTCGCGCATGTAGCCCTCGAAGCGCTCGCGGCTGGCATCGCTCTCGGCCTCGCTGTGCCGCCGCTTGACGAAGGGCACCGCGCCCTCGAACGGCGTGGTGTACACCCGCTCCCGCCCGTACCGGTTGCGGTAGCGGACCTCGATCTGCGTCTTGTGGCCGTACAGCAGGGCCTTCTTCGCGCGCTGGGGCAGCCCGGCGAAGGGGATGTCGGTACGGAAGCCGAGCGCGTCCGCGAGGGCGTTGACCAGGCGGCCGAAGTACTCCTTGGTGTGGCCGTGCGACCAGGGGTGGATCGCGCCCTCGTCGAGGGACTTGTCCTCGTCCGGGACGATCAGCTCGGGGTCGACCTCCATGCGCGTGCCGATGCCGGTGCACTCGGGGCAGGCGCCGAAGGGCGAGTTGAAGGAGAAGGAACGCGGCTCCAGCTCCTCGAAGGAGAGGTCGTCGTACGTGCAGTAGAGGTGCTCCGAGAACATGCGCTCGCGCTCGGGGTCGTCCTCGGGGAGGTCGACGAAGTCGAGCACGACCATGCCGCCGGACAGGCCGAGGGCGGTCTCCACGGAGTCGGTGAGCCGGCGCTTGGCGGAGTCCTTCACCGTGAGGCGGTCGACGACCACCTCGATGGTGTGCTTCTCCTGCTTCTTCAGCGTCGGCGGCTCGGACAGCTGGATGGTCTGTCCGTCGACCCTGGCGCGGGAGTAGCCCTTGGTCTGGAGGTCGGCGAAGAGGTCGACGAACTCGCCCTTGCGCTCCCGCACGAGCGGGGACAGGACCTGGAACCGGCTGCCCTCGGGCAGCTCCAGCACCTTGTCCACGATGGCCTGCGGCGACTGGCGCGCGATCGGGCGACCGCACTCGGGGCAGTGCGGCTTGCCGATGCGCGCGAAGAGCAGGCGCAGGTAGTCGTAGACCTCGGTGATGGTGCCGACCGTGGAGCGCGGGTTGCGCGAGGTCGACTTCTGGTCGATCGAGACCGCGGGCGAGAGGCCCTCGATGAAGTCGACGTCGGGCTTGTCCATCTGCCCGAGGAACTGGCGGGCGTACGAGGAGAGCGACTCCACATAGCGGCGCTGGCCCTCGGCGAAGATGGTGTCGAAGGCCAGGGAGGACTTGCCCGACCCGGACAGGCCCGTGAAGACGATGAGCGCGTCACGAGGCAGGTCGAGCGAGACATTCTTCAGGTTGTGCTCGCGCGCGCCACGGACGATGAGACGGTCGGCCACGCCGGTCCGCACCTTTCTTCAGAGAAGTGACAGGGGCCGAGGCCCCGTGCTTCTTCGAGCCTAGGGGGAGCCACTGACAACGCCGGTCGGATTCCCGGATGCATAACAATCCCCAGCTATCCAGCATGCCCGACGCCGCCTCCGACGATATAGCACGTGCTTTCGAATTACGGAGGAAGTTGCCCACCTTCACCCGAAGGTGTGGTCCGGCTAGGGTCTGAGTCCATGACCGATCACGCTCATGACCTGGAACGTGTACGTGAAGCGACGGACCGGCTGCTCAGCGCGGCCTCCGCACTGGACAACGCGGCACTGGCCGAGCCGTCACGGCTTCCGGGCTGGACCCGCGGCCACGTCCTCGCCCACGTGGCCCGTAACGCCGACGCACTCGTGAACGTCCTCGGGGGCCGCCCGATGTACGTGAGCGCCGAGGCTCGCGACAGCGACATCGAGCGGGGCGCCCCGCGGCCGCTCGACGTCCAGCTCACCGACGTGCGCGACAGCGCCGCCCGCTTCGACGCGGCGGGGTCGGCTCCGGGCGACTGGAACAGGGTCGTGGAGCTGCGCAACGGCGTTACAGACGTCGCGGCCCGGTTGCCGTTCCGGCGCTGGGCCGAGGTGGAGCTGCACCACGTCGACCTCGGCATCGGCTACGAGCTGGAGGATCTTCCCGCCGAGTTCACCGAGCGCGAGTCGGAGGTCCTGGCACTGCGCTTCCTCGGGCACCCCGGCGTGCCGCCCACGCTGCTCGGCGACGGCACGCGCGCGTGGAGCACGGGACAGGAGGCGGCCGACCCCGAGGTCACCGTCACCGGCACCCCGGCCGACCTGCTGGGCTGGCTCGCCGGGCGCCGCGCCGGGACCGCGCTGGAGGTGAAGGGCGGCGAGCTGCCCGCGCTCCCTCCGCTGTGACGCCATGCCGGGCCGCCAACCCCCGTACCGCTATAGGCTGATCGCCATGACGTACAGCGGCGAGGTCAGGGTCGGCGGACCGGCGGACGTGCACGAGCTGAAAGACCTGATGATCACGAAGGTCGCGGTCGGCCCGATGAACAACAACGCCTATCTGCTGCGTTGCCGGGCCACCGACGAACAGCTCCTGATCGACGCGGCCGCCGAGGCGCGGACCCTTCTCACCATGATCGGCCGGGACGGCATCGCCTCCGTCGTCACGACGCACCGGCACGGCGATCACTGGCAGGCGCTGGGCGAGGTCGTCGGGGCCACGGGCGCCCGTACCTACGCCGGGCGGGAGGACGCCGCCGGCATCCCGGTCGCCACCGATGTGCGGGTCGACGACGGGGACGTCATCCGGGTGGGCCAGGTCGAGCTGACCGCGCGCCATCTGGTCGGCCACACGCCCGGCTCCATCGCGCTGGTCTACGACGACCCGCACGGGCACCCGCACGTCTTCACCGGCGACTGCCTCTTCCCCGGCGGCGTCGGCAACACGCACCAGGACCCCGAGGCGTTCGCCAGCCTGATCCGCGACGTCGAGACGAAGATCTTCGACGCGCTGCCGGACGAGACCTGGGTCTATCCCGGCCACGGCGACGACACCAGCCTCGGCGCCGAGCGCCCGCACCTGCCGGAGTGGCACGCGCGCGGCTGGTGAGCCGGTCCCCGGCGGCGGGCGGTGCTCAGGCGTCCGCCCGCGCCGATCCCAGCAGCGTGGCGACCCGCTCGACCGCGAAGGCGTACCCCTGTACGCCGCAGCCCGCGATGACGCCGTCGGCGCGCAGCGAGACGTAGGAGTGGTGCCGGAAGGTCTCGCGCTGGTGGATGTTGGAGATGTGCACCTCCAGCACGGGCAGGCCGTCGCAGGTGTTGAGCGCGTCCAGGATCGCCACCGAGGTGTGGGAGTAGGCGCCGGGGTTGATGACGATCCCGGCGTGGTCGAGCCGCGCCTCGTGGATCCAGTCCACCAGCGTGCCCTCGTGGTTGGACTGCCGGCAGTCCACCGTGCCGCCGTGGGCGGCCGCCGTCTGAGCGCACAGGGCCTCCACGTCGGCCAGCGTGTCCTTGCCGTAGATCTCGGGCTGCCGCTGGCCGAGGAGGTTCAGGTTGGGCCCGTTCAGGATCATGATCGGGGCGCTGGCCAGGGTGCGGGGCACGGTCGTTCCCTCCGGTGCGTCGGGGCGGCCTGTCGGCGGCCGCCGCTCGCACCCGGTCTATCACGGGCCGGCAGGGCGCCTCACCGGCCGGTCGGACGCCTACGGGTTGAGGGCGAGTTCGAGGTAGGCGGCGAACAGGACCAGGTGGACGCCGCCCTGGAGCGGGGTCGCCCGGCCGGGCACGACGGTGAGCGAGGCGACGACCACGGTGAGCGCGAGCAGCAGCATGTGTGTGGAGCCGAGGCCCAGCACCAGCGGTCCCGACAGCCAGACGGACGCCAGGGCGACGGCCGGGATGGTCAGACCGATGCTGGCCATGGCGGAGCCGAGCGCGAGGTTGAGGCTGGTCTGCACCCGGTCGCGGCGGGCCGCGCGCAGGGCGGCGATGGTCTCGGGCAGCAGCACGAGCAGGGCGATGACCACACCGACGACGGCGTGGGGCAGGCCCGCGCCCTCCACTCCGGCTTCGATCGTGGGTGACACGCCCTTGGCGAGCCCGACCACGCCGACGAGGGCGAGGCCGAGCAGGGCGAGGCTGATCCAGGCGCTGCGGGCGGACGGGGGCGCCGCGTGGTCGGCGGCGGTGATGATCCCGCCTTCCCTGCTGACCGGCAGGAAGTAGTCGCGGTGCCGCAGGGTCTGGGTGGCGACGAAGAGGCCGTAGAGCACGAGGGACGACAGGGCCGCGAACGTCAGTTGCACGGTCGAGAACTCGGGGCCGGGCTTGCTGGTCGTGAAGGTGGGCAGGACCAGGCTGAGGGTGGCCAGGGTGGCGACCGTCGCCAGGGCGGCTCCGGTCCCCTCGGGGTTGAACACGGCGGTGCCGTGGCGCAGCGAGGCGACCAGGAGGCAGATGCCGAGGATTCCGTTGCAGGTGATCATCACGGCGGCGAACACCGTGTCGCGGGCCAGGGTGGAGCTCTTGTCCCCGCCGTCGGCCATGAGGGTGACGATCAGTGCCACCTCGATGATGGTGACGGCGACGGCGAGCACCAGGGAGCCGAAGGGTTCGCCCACCCGGTGGGCGACGACCTCGGCGTGGTGCACGGCGGCCAGGACGGACGCGGCGAGCACGACGGTGACCAGGGCGACGACCGGTCCGGGCAGATCACGGCCCCAGGTGAGGGCGAGCAGGACGATCGCGAGCACCGGCACGAGGAACGTCCACCGCGTGGCGAGCGACCTGAGCCGAGTGATCATGCAGTGATGGTGGCAGAGGCGTACAGGGTTCGCATTCCGTTCGTCTCGCGGTCCGCCGCGGTCCCGGCGGGGCTGGACGGGGGTGCTGAAGCCGGGCCGCTCCGCGCGGAAGGGGCCGGTACGGGGCGCCTTCCGCGCGGAGCGGCTTCGGCTCACGGGTTCACGGGTCAGGCGTCGATGCTGTCCTTGGTGGCGTTGTCGCCCCCGCCCGCCTCGGCGGCGGCCTGCTTCCGGGAGGCGATGAGGCTGGTGATCGTGGTGATGACCAGCACGCCGCAGATCACGCCCAGGGAGACCGGGATGCTGATCACGGGGACATGCACCCCGAGCTCGTGCAGGGCGTGCAGCACCAACTTGACGCCGATGAAGCCGAGGATGACCGACAGGCCGTACGACAGGTGGACCAGCTTCTTCAGCAGACCGCCGATGAGGAAGTACAGCTGGCGCAGACCCATCAGGGCGAAGGCGTTCGCGGTGAAGACGATGTACGGGTCCTGCGTCAGGCCGAAGATCGCGGGGATGGAGTCCAGCGCGAACAGCACGTCGGTGGTGCCGATGGCGAGCATCACGACCAGCATCGGGGTCATGACCCGCTTGCCGTTCTCCTCGATCCACAGCTTGGTGCCGTGGTACCGGTCGGCCACACCGAACCTGCGCTCGGCGGCCTTCAGGAGCTTGTTCTCCTCGTACTCCTCGTCCTCGTGGTCGGCGCGGGCCTCCTGGATCAGCTTCCAGGCGGTCCAGATGAGGAAGGCGCCGAAGATGAAGAACACCCACGAGAAGCTGGCGATGATCGCCGCGCCGGCCGCGATGAAGACGGCGCGCAGGACCAGAGCTATCAGCACACCGAAGAGCAGGACCCGCTGCTGATACTGCGCGGGCACCGCGAACTTCGTCATGATCAGGACGAAGACGAAGAGGTTGTCGACGCTCAGGGACTTCTCGGTGATGAAACCGGCGAAGAACTCCCCGGCGGGCTGTCCGCCGCCGAAGTAGAGCAGTCCGAGGCCGAAGAGTCCGGCCAGGGCGATCCAGACGGCTGTCCAGATGCCCGCTTCCTTGATGGACACCTCATGCGGCTTGCGGCCGATGAAGAAGTCCACGGCGATCAGGGCGGCTAGCCCCACGATGGTCAGGACCCACAGGGTCACAGAGACGTCCACTGCACCTCCGGCATCACGTCACGGCAAACATCAGCGTTGTCGCTGCCGGAGGTCTCTTCCACCCGGGGAACGGGCCGGCGCCCCGGGATCCACGTCGATCCGTGTTGACGGGTGCGCCGCATCAGGGAGTACTCCCCTCCGCACGAAGACAGTAGCGCAATCACCAAGGAACAGTAAAGAGAAAGGTAAAATAAAGACCAAGTCAGCAGCTCAGAGGTTCTTTACCTTTCCTTGATCCTGGCTGCTGAGACCGTGCCGAGCACCCGCTGGACGACCTCACTGCCCTGCGGAGGGAGTGCGGGTTCGAAGGTCCACGAGTGGCCGACCCAGGGATCGGCGAAATGGTCGTCGGGCGAGGGGGTGAGTCGCATCAGCGAACGCCACAGCGGATCGAGCAACGACCCGTACGCCTCGGCGTCCGCGCGGTCCGCGACCAGCAGCAGGTGGACCCCGGCCGCCGGCCCCTCGTCGGCGAGGAAGCGGAGACGGGTCAGGGCCCGGTCGTCGAAACCCTGCGGGAAGTCGTTGACGATCAGCAGCAGCCGGGCGGTGTCGATACCGTCCGGGAGCGCTTCGGCCGCGCCGCCGCCGACCGCCATGCGCACCAGGTCGACCCGCCGGGTGAGCGCTTCCAGTGTCTGCGCCGCACCCGCCGCGCCGCGCGCGGGCGCTCCGGTGAGCGTGCCCGTCCGGACCAGCGTGCCGAGTGGCCCGGCGCCGCTGCCGGCCGGGTCGACGGCCTGGACGGCGAACTCCCCCGCCGGGTGCACGGCGAGCAGCCGCGCGGCCAGGGCCACCGCCACCTCCAGGGCACGCCGGCGCCGCTCCGCCGGGTCGGTGAAGTCGCCTGGTGTGGCACCGCTGTCGACCCACAGGGCCCGTTCCAGCGGCATTCTGACCAGCATCGGGATGCGCAGGGGCGCGCTCTCGGGGAGGTGGAGGTCGCCCAGCCGCACGGCCCGGGGCGGCTCGTCCGGCATCCGGTGCGCGTGCCACACCGGGTTGTCCCAGCGGGCGTACGCGGGCGGCAGGGCGGGCTCCACGACCTCCGACTCGGCGGTGAGCTGGGCAAGGTCGCGGTCGTAGGCCGCCCGTGCCCGGCCGACCAGTTCGTCGTGCTTGGCCCGGGCCGCCTCCCGCGCCGCGTCGGCGGCCCCGCCGATCCTGGCGCGCGGGTCGGCGAGGGCCGCGTCGAGTTCTCGGTCCAGGCGGGCGGCGGCGAAGTCGGCCGCGCTCCGCAGGGCGGCGGTCGACCGGGCCAGGTCTTCGAACATGCCCCAGACCTGGTTGTAGAGCCGTTCCTCCATCGACCAGCCCGCCGCGTCGCCCGCGGCGGGGTGCGGCGCTTCCTCCTCCGGGACGGCCTGGGCCTCGCGCCGCCGGGGGTGGGTGTAGTCGACCGGTCCGGTGGAGGGGCGGGCCTCGGGCGTCGAGGGCCGCGGTACGGCGGGGCGTGCCGCCTCCCCGATGGCTCGGGCGGCCTGCAGGGCTTGGGGCAGCCCCAGGTCGGCGAGGAGGGCGGCGAGGCCGTCCGCGTAGCCCTGACCCACCGCGCGGACCTTCCAGCCGCCCTGCCTGCGGTACAGCTCCAGTGCGACGACCGCCGCTTCGGCGTCCAGGCCGGTGAGCACGAAGCGGGCGATCTCGGTGCCGTCGTCGCCGGTGATCCGCGTCAGCGGGGCGGCGGTCGCACCGAACCGGAGTTCACCGCCCGTGTGCTCCGGCAGGGCCAGCAGCACCGTGACCCGGTGGACGGCCTCGGGCAGCGCGTTCAGGTCGACGCGGAGGCCGGGCCCGGCGGTCACCGCGGCCGATACCTCGACGCCGGGGAGGACGGGGGCGCCGGGATGGACGATCCGGTGGACGTCGTCGACGCGCCCCTGTTCGTCACAGAGAGCGGCGGCGGCGAGCACGGGCACCTCGGCCGAGATCAGGATCTCCAGCCGGGTCCGGGGCAGCGGGTGGTTCTGCCCCCGAGCCAGTTCCGCCCCCATCGCCGTCGCCCCCCTGTGTCATGTGCTCGTGCGCCCCCGCGCGGGTGCCCCTACAGGTGCGGGAGGATCGCGGGCATCAGGTCCTGGAACGTGCGCCCGTTGGCGGGCTCGCCCAGCGCGGTCATCGTCCAGCCGGAGCCCGCGCGGTGCACCTTGGCCATGATCTGCGCGGTGTACGCACCGCCGCCCGCGAGGGTGTAGCGCGCCAGCTCCTGTCCGTTGGTCTCGTCCACCAGGCGGCAGAACGCGTTCTGCACCTCCTGGAAGGTCTGCCCGGTGAAGGAGTTCACGGTGAAGACGATCTGGTCGACGTGCGGCGGGACCCGCTGCAGGTCCACGAGGACGGCCTCGTCGTCGCCGCCCTGCCCGACACCGCCCACGAGGTTGTCGCCGGTGTGACGGACGGAGCCGTCGTCGCTCACCAGGTGACGGAAGAAGACGACGTCGACCGGCTGCTTCTCCGCGAACAGGACGGCCGAGGCGTCCAGGTCGATCTCGCGGGTGCGCGTGCCGAACAGACCGCGTCGCTTCGCCGCCTGCCAGCCGAGACCCATGCGCACCGCGGTAAGGGTGGCCCCGTCCTTCTTCTCCAGGCTGATGGCCTGGCCCTTGGTCATGTTGACGGTCACGGCTGAATCCCCTCTCGGTTTTCCCCTGTTGCCGCGCACGGCGCGGTTGCCCAGAACCCTACGCAGGGTCGCCGACCGTGCCGAACCCCGGCCCGCGCTTTGTGTCGGTGTTGCAACACTGGGCGCGTATGCCGAGGTCCGGGCGGGTCTGGAGGGTCAGGCGATGCCTGCCTCCCGCATCTGGCGCAGTTCCTTCTTCATCTCGGACACCTCGTCGCGCAGACGGGCGGCGATCTCGAACTGGAGCTCCGCGGCGGCGGCGCGCATCCGGTCCGTCATCTCCTCGATCTGTGCGGCGAGTTCGGCGGCCGGCTGGTCCGTGGGCGTGCTCTTGCCCGCGGCCTTGGTCTTGCCCGCCTTGGCCTTGGCCGCGCCCCCGAGGCTGGGGACGGGAGCCTTGGGCGCCTTGCCGTCCTTCTGCTGCCGGTAGCCGGTGCCGAGCAGCTGCTCGGTGTCGACGTCCTCGCGGGCGATCTGCGCGACGATGTCGTTGATCTTCTTGCGCAGCGGCTGGGGGTCGATGCCGTTGGCCTTGTTGTACGCGACCTGCTTCTCGCGGCGCCGGTTGGTCTCGTCGATGGCCTTCTCCATCGCCGGGGTGATCTTGTCGGCGTACATGTGGACCTGGCCGGAGACGTTGCGCGCCGCGCGGCCGATGGTCTGGATCAGCGAGGTGCCGGAGCGCAGGAAGCCCTCCTTGTCGGCGTCGAGGATGGCCACCAGGGACACCTCGGGCAGGTCGAGGCCCTCGCGCAGCAGGTTGATGCCGACCAGGACGTCGTACTCACCGGCCCGCAGCTCGCGCAGGAGTTCCACCCGGCGCAGGGTGTCTACGTCGCTGTGCAGGTAGCGGACCTGGATGCCGAGTTCCACGAAGTAGTCGGTGAGGTCCTCGGCCATCTTCTTGGTGAGCGTGGTGACCAGGACGCGCTCGTCCTTGTCGGTGCGCGTCCGGATCTCGTGCACCAGGTCGTCGATCTGCCCCTCGGTGGGCTTGACCACGACCTCGGGGTCGACCAGGCCGGTCGGGCGGATGATCTGCTCCACCACGCCGTCCCCGCGCGAGAGTTCGTAGGCGCCCGGGGTCGCCGACAGGTAGACGGTCTGCCCGATGCGTCCCTGGAACTCCTCCCACTTCAGCGGGCGGTTGTCCAGCGCGGAGGGCAGCCGGAAGCCGTGGTCGACCAGGGTGCGCTTGCGGGAGGCGTCGCCCTCGTACATGGCGCCGATCTGCGGGACGGTGACGTGCGACTCGTCGATGACGAGCAGGAAGTCGTCCGGGAAGTAGTCGAGCAGGGTGTTCGGCGGCGAGCCGGGCAGACGGCCGTCGAAGTGCATCGAGTAGTTCTCCACGCCGGAGCAGGTGCCGATCTGGCGGAGCATCTCGATGTCGTAGGTGGTGCGCATGCGCAGGCGCTGGGCCTCCAGGAGCTTGCCCTGCTTCTCCAGCTCGGCCAGGCGCTCCCCCAGTTCCTTCTCGATGCCGTTGACGGCGCGCTCCATGCGCTCGGGGCCGGCGACATAGTGGGAGGCGGGGAAGACGTACAGCTGCTGGTCGTCGCTGATGATCTCGCCGGTGAGCGGGTGCAGCGTGGACAGCGCCTCGATCTCGTCGCCGAACATCTCGATGCGGACGGCCAGCTCCTCGTAGACCGGGAAGATCTCGATGGTGTCGCCGCGTACCCGGAAGGTGCCCCGGGTGAAGGCCGTGTCGTTGCGCGTGTACTGGATGTCGACGAAGCGGCGCAGCAGCTCGTCCCGGTCGATCTCCTCACCGACCTTGAGGGAGACCATGCGGTCCACGTACTCCTGCGGCGTGCCCAGGCCGTAGATGCAGGAGACGGAGGCGACCACGATCACGTCACGCCGGGTGAGCAGGGAGTTCGTCGCCGAGTGGCGCAGGCGCTCGACCTCCTCGTTGATCGAGGAGTCCTTCTCGATGTAGGTGTCCGACTGCGGGACGTACGCCTCGGGCTGGTAGTAGTCGTAGTACGAGACGAAGTACTCGACCGCGTTGTTCGGGAGCAGCTCGCGGAACTCGTTGGCCAGCTGGGCGGCCAGCGTCTTGTTCGGCGCCATCACCAGGGTCGGGCGCTGGAGCTTCTCGATCATCCACGCGGTGGTGGCGGACTTGCCGGTGCCGGTCGCGCCGAGCAGCACGACGTCCTTCTCGCCGCCCCGCACGCGCTTGGCCAGGTCGGCGATGGCCGTGGGCTGGTCGCCGCTGGGCTGGTAGGGGCTGACGACCTCGAAGGGCGCCACCGTGCGTTCGATCTTTGAAACGGGCCGCATGGAATCAACCGTACGACCCCGCACTGACAACGGGGGTCGAGTCAGTGGCGCTGGGGGGTGCGGGAGGCGTGGGCGTCGACGTGGACCGGCCGGCGGCTGAGGCTCTGCGGTGCGCGGAGCCGCTGGTGGGAGGGCACGTCGGTGGCTGGGACACCCGGCTTGTCCTTCTCGGGGACGCGCGGCGGCGCGCCCTTGATCATCAGCGGGTCGAAGACCACGACGACGGCCGCGAGGACCAGGAGGGCGAGGGGGCCGATGAGGATCGGCGCCAGCGCGGCGGCCGGGGAGCCGCTGGTGCCGGTGTCGGGGGTGCCGTGCAGGTGGACGGTGAGTCCGGCCATGCCGGTGTAGTGCATGCCGCTGACGGCGAGGCCCATGACGAGGCTGGCGCCGATGCTGCCGAGGAGGCCCCTGACGTGTCCGGCGGCCCAGAGGGCGACGCTGGCCGCCACGACGGCGATGACGACGGACGCGACGACGCCCGGGAGGTCGTAGACGAACCGTCCGTCGAAGCGCATACCGGCCATGCCGAGGTAGTGCATCGAGGCGATGCCGAGCCCGGTGATCGTGCCCCCGGTGACGAGTGAGGTGCCGGTGGCGCCCTGGTAGCCGATGATGAAGATCCCGACTCCCACCATGACGATGGCCAGGCCGAGGCTGGCGAAGGTGGTGGGCTTGTCGAAGTGGATCGGCGTCTCGTCGATGGAGAAGCCCATCATGGCGATGAAGTGCATGGTCCAGACGCCGGAGCCGATCGCGGTCGATCCGAGGGCCAGCCAGGCGGGCCGCCAGGAATGGGTGACCAGCAGGGAGCGGGTGGTGCAGCGCAGGCCCAGGGCACCTCCCAGGCAGGCCATCACATAACCCACGACAGGGGTGACGACCCCGTAGCTGAATCCGTCGATCGTGCCTCGCATGCGCGGCTGTCCCTCCGCCTTCTCGCGTTGTGGAACACACGCGATGTTCCCCCCTGTCCAGGGCCGCTGCGGCGGTCCGGGCTGACGCTGAGAGTATGGCTGCCACCGGAATGGTCGAATGATTTTCCGGCAAAGAAACACGGCCTTTACCCACATGT
The DNA here is from genome assembly GCF_040645115.1 of Streptomyces sp. NPDC046860. Classification (NCBI taxonomy): domain Bacteria; kingdom Bacillati; phylum Actinomycetota; class Actinomycetes; order Kitasatosporales; family Streptomycetaceae; genus Streptomyces; species Streptomyces sp. NPDC046860. The sequence continues at coordinate 13,637 of NZ_JBEYXQ010000005.1, forward strand.
GCGGCACCGGTGTGCGGACTTGGTCTCGGCCGTTCATCGTGTGGCCGTTCTGCGCCTGTGTGCTGTTGACGCTCTGGCGTCACTCTGGTGCTGTTGATGTCCGCCGGACAAGAGGAGTACGCATGCATGCGCACGCAGTCACCGCCGCGGCCGCCGTCGCCGCCCTGGGTGCGGCGGTCCTGCTGAGCCCCGACTCCGACGCCCGGTTCGCCCGGACCGCCCAGCCCACAGTGATCGCCCACCGGGGGGCCTCGGCGTACGCGCCCGAGAACACGCTGGCCGCGATCGACAAGGCGGCGGAGCTGGGCTTCTCCTGGGTGGAGAACGACGTGCAGCGCACCAAGGACGGCAGGCTGGTCATCATCCACGACGACAACCTGGCGCGCACCACGAACGTCGAGGACGTCTTCCCCGACCGGGCGCCGTGGAAGGTGAAGGACTTCACGGCGGCCGAGATCGCGAAGCTGGACGCGGGGAGCTGGTTCTCGCCCTCCTACGCGGGCGCGCGCGTGCCGACGCTGGAGACGTACATGCGCCGGGTCGAGCGCAACCACGAGAAGCTGCTGCTGGAGATCAAGAACCCCGAGCTGTACCCCGGCATCGAGGCGCAGATCCTGAAGACGCTGAGCAACCAGGGCTGGCTGAACGGCGCGCACCGGAGCCGGCTGATCGTGCAGAGCTTCAGCACGGACAGCCTCCGCGCGGTCCACGACCTCAAGCCCGCGCTGACCACCGGATACCTGGGCAGCCCCAAGACCGAGGAGCTGAGCGGGTACGCCGGGTTCACGGACATGATCAACCCCTCGTACACGACCGCCTCCGAGAGCTACGTCTCGGCCGTGCACGCGCTCAAGGGGCCGCACGGCAAGCCGATGCGGGTGTTCACCTGGACGGTGAACGACGCGGCCACGGCCCGGCAGGTCAAGGGCTACGGCGTCGACGGGATCATCACCAACAAGCCGGACGTGGTGCGGGATGCGCTGAACGCCGACTGAGACCGGCCGCCGGTCCGGGGGGGGGTGTCGGTGGCGGGTCGTACCGTGGGCGGCATGGACAGTCACGGGCAGGACGGACAGCGGGTCGTGTGGGCGGTCGTGGACAGCCCGATCGGCCCGCTGATGCTGGCGGCGACCCGCCAGGGCCTGGTCAACGTCGTCTTCCACGCCACCGGCCCGGTGTGCGAGCGCGCCCTGGCCCGGCTGGCGGCGCGGTACGGCACCCCGCCGGTGCGGGAGCCGGGCGCACCGCTGCTGGCCGAGGCGATACAGCAGGTCGGGGCGTATCTGGCGGGCGAGCGCCGGGATTTCGACCTGCCGCTGGACTGGTCGCTGATCTCCGGCTTCAACCGTGCGGTGCTGCGCGAGCTGGCCGACGGCGTTCCGTACGGCGCGGTGGTCGGCTACGGCGATCTGGCCCGGCGGGTCGGGCAGCCGGGCGCGGCGCAGGCGGTGGGGACGGCGATGGGCGCCAATCCGCTGCCGGTCGTCGTGCCGTGCCACCGGGTGGTGGAGAGCGACGGCGGGATCGGCGGGTTCGGAGGCGGGCTGGAGACGAAGCGGCAGTTGCTGGCGCTGGAGGGCGTGCTGCCCGAGCCACTGTTCTGAGTCCGCTCGCGCGCGCCGTGTCCGCCGGTGTCGGGGCGGGGCGTTTAGCCGGGGGGCGCACCCGCCAGACATGAGGGGAGGCGACTGACGGGAGGCGGGCGCATGGTGCTGGTGTTGTCGGAGGAGGTCCGGGAGGCGACAGGCACCGGACGGCCGGTGGTGGCCCTGGAGTCCACGATCATCGCGCACGGGCTGCCACGCCCGCGCAATCTCCAGGTCGCGCTGGAGCTGGAGGACGTGGTCCGGCGCGAGGGAGCCGTGCCGGCGACGATCGCCGTGCTCGACGGGCGACCCCATGTCGGCCTGGACAAGGACCAGTTGGAGCGGGTCGCCAACGAGGACGGCATCCGCAAACTGGGCGACCGGGACCTGCCCCTGGCCATGGCCGCGGGGGCGAGCGGGGCGACCACGGTGTCGGCGACGGCCTGTCTGGCGGCTCTCGCGGGCGTCCGGGTGTTCGCGACCGGCGGGCTGGGCGGTGTGCACCGGCGGTGGACGGAGACCCAGGACGAGTCGGCCGACCTGGGGCTGCTCGCCCGGACCCGGATCACCGTGGTGTGCGCGGGCGTGAAGTCGATCCTGGACGTTCCGGCCACCCTGCAGCGCCTGGAGACGCTGGGCGTGTCCGTCGCCGGTTACCGCACCGAGCGGTTCCCCGGCTTCTATCTGTCCGACTCCGGCCATCCGGTGGACTGGACGCTGCGGGCTCCGGAAGAGGTCGCGGCGGTGATGCGGGCCCAGGACGCGCTCGGCGCACCGGAGTCGGCCCTGATCGTGGCCAACCCCGTCCCGGAGGACGAACAGCTCGATCCCGGGCTGCACGCGCGTGTGCTCGCCGAGGCGCTGAGCGCCTGCGAGGCGGAGGGCGTCACCGGCCAGGCCGTCACGCCGTTCCTGCTGGATCATCTGGTCCGGCACACGGACGGGGCCTCGCTGCGGGCCAACCTGGCGGCGGTGCGCGGCAATGTGGAGCTGGCGGCGCGGATCGCCACGGCGTGGGCGATGAGGTGAGCGCCCGCCCGGAGGGAGGGCTGCTGGTCGTCGGGGACGTGATCACCGACGTGGTGGCCCGGCACCGGGGGCCGCTCGCGTCGAGCACCGACACCGCCGCCGTGATCCGTACCCTGCCGGGCGGGGCGGGCGCCAACGTGGCGTGCTGGGCAGCCGAGGCGGGCTGCGCGGACGTACGGCTGCTCGCGCGGGTGGGCACGGACGCGGCGCGCTGGCACGAGCGGGAGCTGCTGGCGGCCGGGGTGCGGCCGCGGCTGGTGGTTGACCCGGCCGAACCGACCGGCACGGTGATCTGCCTGGTCGACGGCGAGGCGGCGGCCGAGCGCACCTTCCTGACCTCCAGCGGGGCCTCGCTGCGGCTGGAACCGGCCGACTGGTCGGAGGCGTTGCTCGACGGGGTGGCCCGGCTGCATCTGTCGGGGTATCTGCTGTTCGCCGAGTCCAGCCGGGCGTTGGCCGAGGCGGCGCTGACGGCGGCGCGGGCGCGGGGTGTGCCGGTCAGCCTGGACCCGGCGTCGGCGGGGTTCCTCGCCCGGTACGGCACGGAGCGGTTCCTCCGGTTCGCCGAGCGGCTCGATGTGCTGCTGCCCAGCCGGGACGAGGCGTGCCTGCTCACGGGGATGTCCGACTGGGCCGGGGCGGCGGCGCGGCTGAGCGGGCTCGGGCCGGTGGTGGTGGCCAAGTCGGGGGCCGAGGGGGCGTTGGTGGCCCGGTCGGGAGCCGTGTGCGCCCGGGTCCCCGCGGTGCCGGCGCGGGCCCGGGACAGCACCGGTGCCGGGGACGCGTTCACCGGCGCGTTCCTCGCGGCCCTGGTCGCGGGCGCGGGCGTCGAGGAGGCGGTGGGGCGGGGCTGCGGGGCGGGGGCCCGGGCGGTGGAGCGGGTGGGCGGCCGGCCGCCGCGCCCGGACGGCGACGGGCGGGCGCCGGACGCCCCGTGAGATCGCGGCGGTTCAGGCTTTGCGGCCCCAGGCCGAGATCATCGGGGCGGTGGCCAGGTCCATGCCGCCGGCCGCGACGTTGGCCAGGTGGCGGTCGACGTCCTCGTCGGTGGCGAGTCCGGCTTCGACGATCCGGCCCCGGATCTGACGGACCGTGGCCAGTTCGAGCGCGGTGCACGCCGGCGAGGTGAGGGGGAAGTACGCGTCGGCCTCGACCTGCCGCAGGCCCGCCTCGCGCAGCAGGCGGGGCAGGCGGCGGCCGTAGGAGAGGTCGGCGCCGCGTTCGGCGAGGAGCCGGCGGAAGCCCTGGCGGAGCCGGTTGGCGAGCCGCTCCTCGGGACTGTGCTCGTCGGGGCAGGCCAGGGGCTGCAGGGCCGGGTCGGCGTCCTCGATCAGCAGGCGGCCGCCGGGCCGCAGCGCGTCGATCATGGACCTCAACGCCTTCTCCCGGTCCGGGACATGGACGAGGACCAGCCGGGCGTGCACGAGGTCGAAGCCGCCGCCGGGCGGCTCTTCGGCACCCACGTCATGGGTGCGGATCTCCACCGGCGGGCGGGCGACGGTGCCGAGGCGGGAGGTGTCGATGTCGGTGGCGACGACGGTGCCGGTGGGACCGACCTTCCGGGCGAGCCAGGAGACCACCGAGGGGCCTCCGGCGCCGACCTCCCAGCAGCGCTGTCCGGGGCCGACGCCGAGGCGTTCGAGGTGGCGGAAGGTGGCGGGGTCGAAGAGCGAGGCGAAGGCGTCGAAGCGTTCGCCCGCCTCGGACTGCCGGTTGTCCAGGAGGTATCCGTCGGATCGCGTCATGTCCCGCATCGTCCCAGCCAGGGGCCGCGACCGGCGCGGGCAACCCTCCGTCCACAGGCGGCAACCAAGCGGAATTCGAGATTCCCACAGGCTTTCCCGGCGCTCTCGACGGACTGGCACACTGACCGGGCGGGACACGAAGGGTGTCAGGTGCGGAGATCCAGGCAAGGAGATCCAGATGTCGATGGCGGGGAATCTGCGGAAAGTGACGAAGCTGAGCAAGGTCGGCGGCCTGCGCAAGGTGGCCGGTCTGGCCCGGCGCCGGCCGCGTGTGGACCTGAGCCACCCGGCCAGGTCCCCGCTGGGTTCCTCGGTCGTGAACTGCGTGATCTACAAGGACGGGATACGCGTGCCGGGCTCCGCCGACCTGGTGGACGCGGTCAAGACGGTCCGCAACACGGGCGACGGCTTCGTGTGGCTGGGTCTGCACGAGCCGACGACACAGGAGTTCGCCGGGATCGCCGAGCTGTTCGACCTGCATCCGCTGGCGGTGGAGGACGCCGTGGAGGCCCACCAGCGCCCGAAGCTGGAGCGGTACGGCGAAACGCTCTTCGCGGTGCTGAAGACGGTCTGCTACGTGGAGCACGAGCAGTTGACGGCGACCAGCGAGGTGGTGGACACCGGCGAGATCATGGTGTTCGTCGGCGAGGACTTCGTCATCACCGTGCGGCACGGACGCCACGGCTCGCTGGGGCCGCTGCGCGAGGAACTGGAGTCGCGTCCGCACCAGCTCGCCAAAGGTCCCTCGGCGGTGCTGCACGCCGTCGCGGACCATGTGGTGGACGAGTACCTGAACGTGACGGACGCGGTGCAGGGTGACGTCGAGCAGGTCGAGACGGACGTCTTCTCGGAGGCGGGCGCGCGGGCCGACCCGGGGCGGATCTACCAGTTGAAGCGCGAACTGCTCGAACTGAAACGGGCCGCGGTGCCGCTGGTGCGCCCGGTGGAGGACCTGGCCACCCGGCCCATGAAGGTGGTCGACCCGGAGATACAGGCGTACTTCCGCGATGTGATGGACCATCTGATACGGGCCAAGGACCAGATCGCCGCGTTCGACGAACTGCTCAACTCCATCCTCCAGGCGCATCTGGCGCAGGTGACGGTGGCGCAGAACGAGGACATGCGGAAGATCACGGCCTGGGCCGCGATCGTCGCGGTGCCGACGATGGTCTGCGGGGTCTACGGCATGAACTTCGAGTACATGCCGGAGGCGCGCTGGCACTACGGCTACCCGGTGATCATGGGCGTCACCGCGCTGGCCTGCGTCACGCTCTGGCGGGGCTTCCGGCGCAACGGCTGGTTCTGAGACCCCGGAGGACCCGGGGCGGCGCCACGGCCCGGTGCACCGGGCCCGGCTCCTCGGGTCAGCCGCTCCAGGCGGGGTGGCGCGGGTCGTCGGCGCGCACCAGGACGTCGGCCGTGGCGGCGGGGTCGGTCTCCGTCTCGTAGCGGGCGAAGGCGGGGAGCGTCCAGTGGTCGGTCTCGGGGGTGCGACGGCGCAGGGCGCCGGGTGACAGCAGGACGTGGACGGTCAGGTCGAGGGGGAACCAGTGCCGCAGGAGAAGGGGGCCGTGCAGCAGTAGCACCCCGCCGGGCGGGATCTGTACGTAGGGGCTGCGGGTGGCGCGGTCGGTGACCGGGTCCCACAGGTCGGGCAGCACCCGTCCGTCGCCCCCGGCGTCCAGCGGCCCGAGGACCTCCCGCCACAGCGCGCCGGTGTCGAACCAGTCGCTGTAGTACGACTCCTCGTCCCGCCGCCCGTGCTCCAGGCGGAGGGAGGCGGGGCGCAGGAAGTCCTCGGCGCCGACGGTCAGTGAGGGCCGGCCCCGTACCCGGAGCGCCTCGGCCACCAGGGCAGCGAGGTCTCCCGTCCGGGCGGCGGGTGCCCCGTCGAGGGCCACGCGCGGCCAGGAGCCGCCGTCGGCGGGCTCCAGCGCGAGAATCCGGTCGGCCAGCCGTCCGGCCAGCCGCTCCCAGGTGATCGCTTCGAGTCGCACACGCACATGATGCCGGGAAGCCGGACGGGCGAGGACAGGAGGTGGGACGGGCGAGGACAGGAGTGGGACGAGGAGAGCCGGAGAACGAGGGAGAGGAGGAGCCGAGCACGGGTCCGCGCGGGAGGGCCGGCCGGTGAGGGGGAATGAACCGCGTATGGCACATCGCGCACGCACCGGGAGCCCACGCTCCCCCGCCCCGCCCGACACCGCGGGCGGCCCGGTGGTGGTCCAGCCGGTGCGGCGCAAGCACTGCGCGGCCTGCCGGCAGGGTCCGCTGGCGCTGCTGGTACTGGAGGACGGCGTGCCCCGCTGCCTCGACTGCGCCGATCTGGGGCACCTGGTGTTCCTGCCCCGCGGGGATGCCGCCCTCACGCGCAGGGCGCGCGAGGAGAGCACGCTGTCGGCGGTGGTCGTGCGGTTCGCGCGGCGCCGGGGACGGTACGAGCGCCAGGGGCTCCTGGTGGAGGAGGCCGCGCTGGCGCGGGCCGAGGAGCGGTGCCTGGCCGACGCGGAGGTACGGCAGCGGCGGCGGGCGCGGGACGCGCGGCGCAGGGCGGAGGCGGACGAGGTCTTCGTCGCACGGTTCGCGGCGGAGATCGGGCGGCTGTTCCCCGGTTGCCCGGCCGGGCGGGCACGGGCGGTCGCCGAGCACGCGGCGCTGCGGGGCAGCGGCCGGGTCGGCCGGAGCGCGGCGGGACGCGCGCTGACGGAGGCGGCGGTGACCTCGGCGGTGGTGGCGTCCGTACGGCATCTGGACACGCCGTACGACCGGCTGCTGATGAGCGGGGTGCCCAGGCGCGAGGCACGTGCCCGGATCGGCGGGGCGGTGGACGGGGTGCTGCGGGACTGGCGGGCGGGCCTCCCGGTACGGGCACGGACCGCCGGCGCGGTCGAGGCGGGAGCGGAGGAGAGCGGGGCAGTGGAGACCGGAGCGGTGGAGCCGGTACGAGCGCGGGGTCAGGAGTGACGGGAGTGGAGCGAGAGACCGCAGGTCCGACGGTGCGGACCTGCAGTGCGGACCGGCCGTGCGGGCGATGCGGAAAGGTGCCGTCCGCCGCCCTGCGCGGGGGTCACCGGCGACGTATCGTGGCCGGAAGACCGCCGGGAGGGGGCTGTGCCCGTGCCGGGCGACAGCCCGGTGTGCCCCCGCCCGCCGCCGCACGGCCCGAGGCACCTCCAGCGCCCGTGGTGCCCCGGTACACGTCCGCGAGGAAGACGCCCATGGCCGATCCCAAGGGGTTCATGAGCACACCGCGCCAGGAGTGGCCGCGGCGGCCCGTGGTGGAACGGGTCCGGGACTGGGACGAGGTCTACGTGCCGGGGGCGCTGCTGCCGATCGTCAGCGCGCAGGCGAACCGGTGCATGGACTGCGGGGTCCCCTTCTGCCACGACGCCTGTCCGCTGGGGAACCTGATCCCCGAGTGGAACGACCTGGTGGCGCGGTCGGACTGGCGGGCGGCGAGCGAGCGGCTGCACGCGACGAACAACTTCCCCGAGTTCACCGGCAGGCTGTGCCCGGCCCCCTGCGAGGCGGGATGCGTGCTGGCCATCAACCAGCCCGCCGTCACGATCAAGAACGTCGAGTGGGCGATCGCCGAGCGGGCGTGGGAGGAGGGGCTGGTGCCGCCCCGGCCGCCGGACCGGCTGTCCGGAAAGACGGTCGCGGTGATCGGATCGGGGCCGGCCGGGCTCGCCGCCGCGCAGCAGCTGACGCGGGCCGGGCACACCGTGGCGGTGTACGAGAAGGACGACAGGATCGGGGGCCTGATGCGGTACGGCATCCCCGAGTTCAAGATGGAGAAGCGCTCCCTGGACCGGCGGCTGGAGCAGATGCGGGCGGAGGGGACCCGGTTCCGTACGTCGACGGCGGTGGGCCGGGACGTGCCGGCGCCGGAGCTGCGGTCGCGCTACGACGCGGTGGTGATCGCCACCGGAGCCACGGCGTGGCGGGAACTGGACGTGCCCGGGCGGGAGTTGGCCGGTGTCCAGCAGGCGATGGAGTATCTGCCGCCGGCCAACCGGGTGTGCGCGGGGGATCTGGAGGTCAACCCGTTCTCGGCGGCGGGCCGGCATGTGGTGATCGTGGGCGGCGGCGACACCGGTGCCGACTGCCTGGGCACGGCGGTGCGCGAGGGCGCCGCGTCCGTGACCCAGCTGGACATCTACGCACAGCCGGGTGAGGAGCGGGACGAGGAGGCGGAGCCGTGGCCGACGTATCCGAAGCTCTACCGTCTCTCGGGCGCGCACGAGGAGGCGGGTGAGCTGCGGACCGCGCCCGTGGCGGACGCGGACGCCCGGCTGTTCGCGGCGTCGACGCTCCGCTTCACCGGGGACGAGCGGGGGCGGGTGAAGGAGCTACATCTGGTGGAGGTGGACGAGCGGCGGCAGCCGGTCGCCGGTACCGGGCGGGTGCTGCGCGCCGACCTGGTCCTGCTCGCGCTCGGCTTCTCCGGGCCGGACCGGGCGGACGGGCTCATCGACCAGTTGGGGCTGCGGACGGAGCCGCGCGGAACGCTCGCGCGGGACGGGGACTTCGCCACCGGTGTGCCGGGGGTGTTCGCCGCCGGGGACGCCGCGCGCGGACAGTCGCTGATCGTGTGGGCGATCGCGGAGGGCCGGGCGGTGGCGGCGGCGGTGGACCGCTATCTGACGGGCGAGTCGTGGCTGCAGGCGCCGATCTCTCCGCACGACCGGCCGATGGCGGTGTAGCCATCGGCCGGAGCGGAAGAGGGGAGAAGCGTCAGTTCGGGCCGGGTCTGTGCGGGCCAGGTCTGCGGGGTCTCACGGTCTGTGCGGTCTCACGAGGTTGTCAGGTCTCACGGGGCTGTGCGCAAGGGTGGTGAGCATGGGTCAAAAACAGTGGCAGCGCTTCAGGAGAGCAGGAAGTCCGCCTCTCCGGCCTTGGCGCCCTCTATGAAGGCGGTCATCTCGTCGGTGGTGTAGATCAGCGCGGGGCCGTCCGGGTCGGTGGACTGGCGTACGGCGATGCGGCCGTCGGCCAGTTTCATGGCCTCCAGGCAGTTGCCGCCGTTGCCTCCGCTCCAGGGCTTGTGCCAGCCCACGGCGCCCAGCTCCCGCGCGGGCATGCCGTTGTAGACGCGGCGGCGCGGATTGATGCGATCCATTCACAGCTCCTTGCGGAGATCCCGCAGGATCTCCTTCGTGCGTTGTGCCGTGGCGGCCTGTGCCGCCATGCGGTCCATGACCTCCAGGTGGGTGGCCACCTCGGAGCGCGCGTCGAGGTAGACGGCGCCGGTCAGGTACTCGCTGTAGACCATGTCCGGGAGTTCGGGCATGGCGAACCGGAACAGTACGAAGGGGCCGTACGTGCCCGGATGCGGCCCGTTGGCGAACGGGGCCACCTGGAGGGTGACGCCGGGCAGCGTCGTCGCCTCCAGGAGTCTGTCGAGCTGGGCGCGCATCACCTCCGGTCCGCCGACCGGGCGGCGCAGGGCGGTCTCGTCCATCACCGCCCAGAAGCGGGGCGCGTCGGGGCGGGTGAGCAGTTCCTGACGGCGCATCCGCAGGTCGACGTGGCGCTCGATGTCGTCGGGGCTGGTCTGGCCGATGGCGCCGGATCTGAGCACCCCGCGCGCGTACTCCTCGGTCTGGAGCAGTCCGGGGACGAAGTGCGGCTCGTAGGAGCGGATGAGCGCGGCGGCGCCCTCCAGGCTGACGTACATGGAGAACCAGCCGGGCAGGATGTCGTGGAACCGCTGCCACCAGCCGGGTCTGTTGGCCTCCTCGGCGAGCTGGACGAAGAGTTCGGCCTCGTCGTCGGCGACGCCGTAGGACTTCAGCAGCAGCTGGAGGTACGGGATCTTGAGGGAGACCTCGGCCATCTCCATCCGGCGCACGGTGGCGGGGGCGACGCGCAGGACGCGGGCGGCCTCCTCGCGCTTGAGGCCCGCGCGTTCCCGCAGATCCAGCAGGCGCCGGCCGAGGACCACCTGGCCCACGGTCGGCGCGGACCGCGGTTCGCTCACGTTGCCACCTCCGGCGGAAGAGATCTCGGTCCCTGGACGGGAGCGTCGTTCGAGGGGGGCTCCCCTGGACGGGAGCCTCTCCGGCGGGAGTTCCGGCTGCGGAACCCCGACAGCCCTGCGGCGCCGTTCGAAGACTCGTCCGAAGATCCGGCTGGATCGACGACCGTCCCAATTGGCGCCGCGCGACGTGCTGTTGCGAGCAGTGTGCCACGGCCGTTCACCGCGTCATACAGCACTCTGCATTTTCCAGAGTGACACTTGCCAAGTGTTCACGGCGGGGAGATAGTGGCAAGCGTGATTCCGTCCGCGCCCTTAGGAACAGACTCCGCCGCAGACCGTTCCCGTCCCGGCGTCGCAACGGCACCGGTGGCGGCTCCGGCCGGGGCCGGCCGCCGCTTGCGTTTCGAGCTGGCCGCGCATCCGGGTTCGCCCGCGCAGGCCAGGCGTCTGGCCCGTGCCCGGCTGACCGGCTGGTCGGTGTGCGCGGACACCCGCGACAGCGCGGTCCTGGTCATGTCCGAGCTGGTCACCAACGCGATCGTGCACACCGCGAGCACTCGTGTGGTGTGCGAACTGCGCGACCACGACGGCCTGGTGCGCATCGCCGTGCGCGACGAGGGATGCGCGCCCGGCGAGCCCCACCCGGCACAGCAGCGGCCCGACGAGGAGCACGGGAGGGGATTGCTTCTCGTCGCCGCGCTGTGCCGGGCCTGGGGTGCCCAGGAGGACGGCGCCGGCCTGCTGGTCTGGGCCGAGCTGGAGCGGGGCCCCGCGACGGACGGGTGCTCGGCGCCGGCCGCCGCCGAGCCCCGTCACGACCTCGGCTGGGGCACGCGCGGCAAGCCCGATCCGGCGCGCGCTCCCGGCGAGGACGACCGCGCCGACGCGCCCCGGCACGCGCGGGTGCCGGAGCAGTACCGGCACATGGCCGAGCGGGTCGGTCTGCGGGGACAGCCGTGACCGGCGCCGCCGGTCAGCCGCTCGGCCTGGACACCCTGGTCCGGCTCGGGCGCGGCCGCCCGGGTCCCGATCCGGCGCCGGGACCGCCGGTGCCCGAGGGCATGACCACACCGCTCGGCTGCGACGCCGTGGCCGTGCCCGACCGGCTGGCGGCGCTGATCGTGCCCCGGCTGCCCCGGGTGGGCTGTGTGTACGCCGACGGCGCGCGCTGGTGGTGGATCGTCCCGGCGGACTCCGACTACGCGCTGCCCTGGCCCGCCCCCGCCGAGTACGTGCCCGGCGCGCCGGTCCCCGCGACCGCGCGGCTGCTGCGCCGCCCGGCGGCCACGGTCCCCTACACCCCGCCGATCCCGCTGTATCTGGCGCTGTGCCGGCTCACGGGCACCACCCCGGAGTGGTCCCGGCCGGTCACGGCCTGACGGCACACGGGCCGCCGCCCGCCCGCCGGTGCCCGCCCGCCGGACGTCACCGGCGCGGGCGGCACGGCCGGGTCCCGCTCAGTCCACGCCGTCGGCGGCGCGGGTGATCACGAGGAAGGTGTCCGTCGCGAGGTCCATGACGACCTCGGCGGGCACTCCTTCCTGTCGTCGCGCGTGCGCGAACTCCTCCGCCGGCCATGAGCCGCGCGGGCCGCCTGCGGGAAAGCGTTCGAGCACGGTCCGCCCCATCACCATCTCGCACCTCCAGTCGTGCGTCGTACTTACTGGAGTCAACGCGCTGGAGGGGTTGATCGCCTCGCCCGGTGACGGGACTGAGACATAGCCGACACCGGTTCACAGCCGAACGTGTACGTCCGCTCACCGGAGGACAGCACCGGACGACAGCGGCCGTTCCGTACTCGTCTCAGTGCTCGTACTCGTCGTGGAGGCGGAGCCGGTCGCCGCCGTGGGGGTGGCGGCCGAGCGCGGTGAGGTCGAGGAGGCCGAAGAGGGCGCCGAGGCCGTCCAGGGGCTCGTCGTACACCGAGTAGGTGTGGAAGATCCGGTCGCCGTCGCGCAGGAAGCAGCTCAGACCGGGGCGTTCGGCGGGTGCGCCGTCGCGGTCCACGGTCGCCTCGAAGTCGCGGTTGAAGTCACTGTGGCAGGAGGAGTACCAGGGCACGGTCCAGCCCATCCGCGCCTTGAAGGGCAGCAGGCGGGTGAAGGGCGCGCGGGAGACGGCCGCGAAGGCGGTGCCGCGGGCCCGGAGGTGGGCGAGCGGGCCGAGCTGGTCGAGGAAGGCCGCGCAGCAGGGGCAGCCCGTCTCCTGGTCGGGCGCGAACATGAAGTGGTGCACGACGAGTTGGGTGCTGTCCCCGAAGAGGTCGAGGAGGGTGGCCTTGCCGTCGCCGCCCTCCAGGACGTACTCCGTGCCGACCTCCACCACGGGCAGCCGCCGCCGCTCCTCGGCCAGCGCGGCCCGCGCGCGTTCGACGGCCTCCTCCTTGCGCCGTAACTCCTCGCGCGCCGCGCGCCAGCGCTCACGCGTGACGCTCTCCGGAATCGACATGAGACCTCCTGTCCTACGGTCTGTTCGGGGTGCTGACCGTGGACGGATGCACAAATCATCGGCGCGGAGCGGATTTTTTTCCGGCGGGTGGTCAGGCGGCCGCGCGGAGCCCGGTCCAGTCCCGGCCTCCGGCCTCCAGTTCCCGCAGGGCGGAGTGCAGTTGGCCGGTGTGACGGTCGGTGAGGCGGCCGGTGTCGTCCAGGTGGACAGCGCAGGCGGTGGTGGTGTCGACGAGCCGTTCCAGTACGGCGGCCACGCGGTCGGTGCCCCGCGTGTGCCGGGCGAGCGTGGGCAGTTCGGCCGCCGAGACGGCGATGGCGGTACGGGCCTCGGCGAGGGTGCGGTACGCCTCGCGGCGCAGCGCCCAGCGTTCGGTGTGGTCGTCGCTCTCGGCGAGGACGTGGACGAGGTAGGCGTGCGCGGCGCCCCCGGCGGCGGCGAGCCGGGCCCGGACACCCGCGCCGGGCCGCCCCGGCATCGGCAGGTGACCGACGATCAGGACGAGCGCGCAGGCCACCATGGTCTCGGCGATCCGCCCCACGCTCGCCTGCGGTTCCCCGCCCACCATGATCAGGGCGAGCACGAGCACCGTGACGACGGCGGTCAGCGCGGCGAAGTGCCGGGTGGAGACGGGCAGCAGCGCGCCGCACACCGTGACCAGCACGATGAGACCGGCCGGGTCGGGCAGCAGCGCGGCCAGGGCGGCGAACACCAGCGCGCCGAGCACGGTCCCGGCGGCCCGGCACAGCACGCGGGAGACCAGCGGGCCGAGGTCGGGCTTGACCAGGAAGACGGCGGTGAGCGGCAGCCAGAACCAGTGCGGGTGGCTGCCGTACCAGCCGGTGCGGTGCAGAGCCTGGGCGATGGCGGCGCCGGCGCCGAAGCTGAGGGCGACGCGCATCCCGTACTCGCGGCCGGCGGTGCCGAACACGGCCCGCAGCGCGCCGCGCGGGCCGCCGCGCCGGCCGGGGGTGAGGTTACGGGCGCTTCCGGCGCGGTCGAACGCCTCGGCGGCGCGCAGCAGGGCGTCGTCGAGGGCGCGCAGGGCGGGCGCGGCACGGGTGGGGGCGGGCAGCGGTCCGGCGGCGGTGTCGTCAAGGACGGCGGCGGCGAGCCGCCGGGGGCCCTGCGAGGCACGTGCGCACAGGGGGTCGCCGGCCCAGGCGAGGGCGGTGGCGGCTTCGGCGAGGGGCAGCGCGGCGCGGTACCGGGCGTGCAGGCGCCGCTCGGCCGCGGAGGCGGCGTGGCGGCGCAGCCGGGGTCCGGCGAGGGCGTCCTGCGCGTGGTCGAGGGCGGCGGTGAGCGCGGCCCTGCGGGCGGCGGCCGTGTCGCCGCCGACCGCGTCGAGGAGGGCGGCGACGGCCTCGTACACGTCGGCGACCGCTCGGCGTTCGCCGTCGAAGCGGAAGTCCTTGGTGAGCGAGCCGGGGGTGGGCAGCGCGAGGCGGAGCAGGAGCAGCCAGAGCGCTCCGGCGAGGAAGGCGAGGGCCCCCTGCCAGCCGGGGGGACCGTCCGGGGTGCCCGCGCCGACGGCGGCGGTGACGAGGAGTTGGGTGCCGGCCGCGGAGGCGACGGGCCCGATGGCGCTGATCGAGCCGGCGGCCAGGCCGAGCACGGTCAGGACGAGGGTGAGGGGCACGGCGGACAGGTGCGCTCCGCCGTAGGTGCCCGCGAGCAGGCCGAGCGCGCCGGCCAGGGCGGGGGTGCCGAGCCGCCGGACGGAGGCCCGCCTGCCGCCGGGGCGGTCGTTGATCCCGGCGAGCATCGCGCCGATCGCGGCGAGGACGCCGTGTGCGGTGAGTCCGGTGAGCACCCCGGTGAGGAGCAGCGGTCCGGCGGCGAGGGTGCCGCGGACCACCGCGCTCCAGGGCACGGGGCCGCGCTGGGCGCGGAACGCGTGGGCGAGCCAGGGCGGAAGTGACCGGACGGCGGGGCGCGACACGGGGCTCCTGTTCGTTCGAGGGCGGGGGCCCTCGGACGACGGTGGCCGAGTGGTGGGATCGACCTCAAGGGTAGGGCGTGGCGCGGTGGCGAACACGACGCCTGGGTTTCGGGGAGGTGAAAGATGCGAGGTCAGGGCCGTGACGGCGTGAGCAGGATCTCCTCGGCGTCACTGACGGCACGCGCGAGGGTGCCGGGGGTGAGGGCGCCGGTGACCTCGTCGATCCGGCGCAGTCCCGCGCGCTCCAGCAGCCGCTTCTCGTTGGTGATCCACTCCCCGCGCTCGGCCAGCACCGCGTGTGCGGCCTGGGCCGCGGCGGTGGCGAGGGCGCCCGCGACCTCGGTGAGGCGGCCGTGCGGGGCGTGGGCCGCTCGGGCGTAGCCGAGGGTGGCGCGGGCGGTGCCGCGCCAGCGCTCGGGGGCGGTACGGCGCAGCGCCTCGGGATAGGCAGCGGGGCGGGGCAGGGTGCCGCGCAGCACCTGGTTGGCGGCCAGTTCGGCGGCGAGCAGGTAGGTGGGGATGCCGGCGAGGTGGAACAGCAGGGGCTCGACGCGGAAGCGGCCTTCCTCCGCCTCGGCCAGTTCGTGTTCCACCACGTCGAGATCCCGGTAGTGGACGTCGACGCGGCGTCCGTCGATGGTGAGCCACGCGCCGCCGTTGAACACTCCGCCGCCCCAGCCGCCGATCTCGGAGACCTCGCCCGGCCAGCCGAGGGCGCGCAGGCCGGCGGGGTCGAGGTCGCCGCGGTAGTAGACGGCGAGGTCCCAGTCGCTGTCCTCGGTGTGGGTGCCCTGGGCCCGCGACCCGCCGAGCGCGACGGCCCGCACGGTGGGCAGTCCCGCGAGGCGGTCGGCGGTGCCGTCGAGGAAGTCGGCGTCGGAGAGGGTGTGCACGGCGGTCTCCTCGTTCTGGCTGTCGTACGAGCGGGCGGCTGGGCGGGAAGCGGCGGCCCGCCCGTTAATGGGATGCGCGGGCGGGTGCGGGCGCCGAATGATGGGCCGGTTGTCCGCCCACGCTTCGAGGGAGCCGCCATGATCCGCCGTGTCACCGTGCCCGGTCTCTTCCCGCCGCCGGCCTACTCACACGCCTCGGTCGTCGAGGCGGGCACCCGGCTCGCGTTCCTCGCGGGCGCGGTCCCGCTGGACGAGCGGGGCGAACTGGTGGGGCCGGGCGATCCGGTGCGCCAGGCCGCGCAGGTGATCGCCAACCTGCGGGAGCAGTTGGGGGCCGTGGGCAGCGGTCTGGAGCACGTGCTGGCGACCGAGGTGTACGTGGTCAGCGACCGGCCCGCGGTGCTCTCGTCGGTGTGGGAGGTGGTGGAGGCGTCCGGGCTGGGCAAGGGTCCGCACTCCTCCACACTGCTCGGTGTCGCCTGCCTCGGCTACACCGGCCAGCTGGTGGAGATCACGGCCACGGCCGTGGTGCCGGAGGCGGGCGAGTGACGGTGCTGCTGCGCCGGGCGCTCCCGGCGGACGCCCGCGCCGCCGCCGACGTCTGGCTGCGCTCCTTCGCCGCCGCCCTGCCGACGGTCGTCAGGCCCCGCGCGGACGACGAGGTCCGCGCGCACATCCGGGACGTGGTGATCCCGCTGCGCGAGACGTGGGTGGCCGAGGCGGAGGAGGGCGGGATCGTCGGGATGATGGTGCTGGACGGGGACCTGCTGTCCCAGCTCTACCTGGACCCCGCCCACCGCGGACGCGGCCTCGGCGACCGGTTCGTCGCGCTGGCCAAGGAGCGCTCGCCGGGCGGGCTCACGCTGTGGACGTTCCAGGTGAACCGGCCCGCCCACCGCTTCTACGAACGCCACGGCTTCGTCGCCGTCGAGCGCACCGACGGCAGCGGGAACGAGGAGCGCGAGCCGGACGTGCGTTACGCGTGGCGGCCCTGAGCGGTCACGGCAGGCCCGCCGCCCGGGCCGCCGTCCCCAGGGTCTCGCGGAGCATCTCGGGGGTGAGGCGGCCGGTGAAGGTGTTGCGCTGGCTGACGTGGAAGCAGCCGTAGAGGCCGGGGCCGTCCTCGAGCCGGACGTGGGCGCCGTGAGCGAAGGCGGGGCGGGGCCGGGGGACGGTCCAGCCCGCCTCGGCGAGCGCGGGCAGCGTGGCCTGCCAGCCGAAGGCGCCGAGCACGACGACGGCCCGGAGCGTCGGCCGGAGCAGCTTCAGCTCCTGGACCAGCCAGGGCCGACAGGTGTCGCGTTCGCCGGGGGTGGGCTTGTTGGCGGGCGGGGCGCAGTGGACGGGCGCGGTGACGCGGACTCCGTACAGTTGGAGGCCGTCGTCCAAGGCGGTCGAGGACGGCTGGGAGGCCAGGCCCAGGTCGTAGAGGGCCTGGTAGAGCACGTCCCCGGAGCGGTCGCCGGTGAACATGCGGCCCGTGCGGTTGCCGCCGTGCGCGGCGGGGGCCAGCCCGATGATCGCCAGGCGGGCGTCGGCGGGGCCGAAGCCGGGTACCGGCCGCCCCCAGTAGGTGTGGCCGGCGAACGCGGCCCGTTTGGTACGGGCCACCTCCTCGCGCCACTCGACCAGGCGCGGGCAGGCACGGCACCCGGTCAGGCGCCGGTCCAGCCGCGCCAGGGCGGCGCTGTCGTCCATGCCCCTCACGGTAGGCCAGGGATGCGGGGGCCGGTCAGGTGAACGCCGCGCCCAGCGCGAGGAACCCGCAGATCAGCGCGAACAGCACGGCCAGCAGGGGCCAGGCGAATCGCAGGTACTTGTCGTAGCCGACCTTGGCGAGGGCGACACCGCCCATGGTGACGGCGGTGGTCGGCACCCACAGGTTCATCCAGCCGCTGGACGCCTGCCAGGCGGTGACGACGACCGCGCGGGACACCCCGGCGAAGTCGGCGAGCGGGGCGAGGATCGGCATGGCGAGCGTGGCGTGGCCGGAGGTGGAGGGGATCAGGAAGGCCAGCGGCAGGTTCACCGCGAACACGATGACCGCGAAGGCGCCGGAGGAGGCGCCCCGCACCACGCCCTCGATGGAGTGCAGCACGGTGTCGGTGATCTTCGAGTTGTTCATGATCACGGTGACCCCGCGGGCCAGCACGATCACCAGCGCGGGCGAGATGAAGTCGGCCGCGCCCTGCACGATCGTGGAGCTGAGCCGCTGCTCCCCCATCCGCGCCACCAGCCCGACCAGCACGGCCGCGCAGATGAACAGCGCGGCGAGCTGTGGGAAGGACCAGCCCAGCTCGAAGCCGTACGGGGTGGCGTCCGCCCTGCCCGTGAGCGCGCTGGACCAGGGCACCACGGAGAAGATCATGAAGGCGAAGACCAGGACCATCGTGGCCAGCACCGCCCGGTGCAGCCCGGTCAGCTCCGGTTCGGCGTCCGGGGCCTCGGTGGCGTGCTCGCGGTCGCCGGGCAGGAAGCCGGTGAGGGAGCGTGCCGGGTCGCGCCGTACCCGGCGGGCGTAGCGGATGACGTAGGCGACCGTCACCGCCGTCAGCACCACCCACATCACGAACCGCAGCGCGATGCCGTCACCCAGCGAGACGTCGGCCGCCGAGGAGGCCACCCCGGTGGCGAACGGGTTCACCGTGGAGCACATCACCCCGACGCCCGCGCCCAGGATGATCGTGCCGACGGCCACCATGCGGTCGTAGCCGAGGGCGAGCATCAGCGGGACGATCAGACCGTAGAAGCCGAGGGTCTCCTCGGCGAAGCCCTCCACGGTGCCGAGCACCGAGAAGACCACCATGATCCCGGCGATCAGCAGCGCCCCGCGCTCCCGCAGCCGGTGGGCCAGCCGGGCGATGCCCCGGTCCAGGGCGCCGGTGGCGAACACGACGGTGATGAACGCCCCGATGGCCAGCACGAACAGGAAGACACCGGCCGCGCCGTACAGCTCCCCCGCGAGATCCGGGCCCACCAGGCCGGTCTTCGGATCGCGCAGTCCGTACAGCCCGTTGACCGGGGAGAGGAAGAGGTCGCTCAGCCGGTCGCCGAAGGACTCCCCCGAGGAGACACGGTGGTACGTCCCCTCCACGGGCGCGCCGGAGGAGTCCCGCGTGTACTGCCCCGGCGGAACGAGGAAGGCCAGCAGCCAGACCGCGACCGTGACGGCGACGAGCACCGTCAGGGCGCTGGGGAAGGTAAAGGTCCGCCGGCGCCGGGGCGGCTTCTCGGCCTCCGCCTGCGTCGTCATGGTCCCTCCTCGCTCCCGGCCGGCCTCGGCAACAGCCTCGGGGGCGCGGGGGCGGCCCGCATCCGGTGCGGGGCACGGGAGTGGCGGGAGAACGCGTCCCGGCCCGGTCCCCCGGGGCGCTAGGGTCGGCACCATGGCACACGCTGCACAGGACGCGGACGGCGACGGCTCCCCCGGCGCCGGCGTCCCGGAGGGACCCGCCCCCGACCCCGCCACGGCGCCGTCCGGCGATCCCGCCACGGCCGCGGCGGTGGCCGCCGCGGAGGCCGCCGCGGAGGCCGCCGGGCTCGGCGCCGGGGAGACGGTGCGGATCGACAGCTGGGTCTGGGCCGTCCGCCTGGTCAAGACACGGTCGCTGGGCGCCACCGCCTGCCGGGGCGGCCATGTCCATGTGAACGGCGAGCGGGTCAAGCCCGCCTACTCCGTGCGGATCGGCGACGAGGTACGGCTGCGCCACGAGGGCCGGGAGCGGGTCGTGATCGTCAAGCGGCTGATCCGCAAGCGGGTCGGCGCGCCCGTGGCGGCACAGTGCTACATCGACAACTCGCCTCCTCCCCCGCCCCGCGAGGCGGTGGCCCCCGTCGGCATCCGCGACCGGGGCACCGGCCGCCCCACCAAGCGGGACCGCCGCGAACTCGAACGCCTGCGCGGACTCGGCACCCCCGACACCCCCGGCGCGCCGGAGTCCCCCGGAGGGCGCCGCACGGCCCGGTGAGGCGGCGGGGCCGCGGGCGGCCGGCGAAGCCGCGCTCCGGAGTCCAGGGCACAGCCCCGCCGACCCGCTGTCTCTCTCACGCTCAGCCCAGGGGCACCGCCCGGACCCACGTCCCGTCCTCGGTCAGTTCGGCGTCCACCCTCAGCCCCGCATCCGCCAGCGCCGCTTCGAACTGCTCCTTCGTCAGGGCCCGGCTGCGGAACGTCTGGGTCCAGGAGCCGTCCGGGAAGGTGTACTCGGCGAGCACCGAGTCCACGCCGTCGCCCACGGGTTCCACCGACGCGATCCGGACGGTGAAGCCCCGGGGGTCGACGCGCTCGCGCGGGACGTTGTCGTGGTAGTCGGCGCCCTCCCGCTGGATGAGCACACAGCCGTCCGGGGCGACGTGCCGGGCGCAGGTGCCGAGCAGGGCGTGGCGCAGCCGGACGTCGGCGGTGTGCACCAGGAACGAGCCGAGCAGCACCACGTCGAACCGCTCGCCCAGGTCCAGATCCTCGATCGGCGTGCGTATCGCGCGCTCCGCCCCGCGCACCCGCTCCAGCATCTCGGCGGACTCGTCCACCGCCGTCACCCGGAACCCGCGCTCCAGCAGGGGGTGCGTCACCCGGCCCGCCCCGCTGCCCAGCTCCAGGATGTGCGCCCCGGCGGGCACGGCGGCGGCGATGACGTCCGGCTCGTCGCCCGGGGGAAGGCGGGTGTACAGCTCGACGGCACAGCCGTCCGGGGTGATCGCCCCGGAGCCCGTGCCCTGATGTCCTTCGCGCATCTCGACTGTCATGCCGGGACAACGGACGATCTTCGCGCACGCGTTCCCCTCCCGGCGCCGAATCACCCGTTCGAGTCACGCCCCGCGGGCCCGGGAACCGGAGTACGTTGCAGGAGGGAGTGGTGAGGGATGCGTACCGGCAGTGAACCGACGACCGCGCGCAGCGCGCTGCGGGCCCGGTTGTGGCTGAGCGTCTGGGGATTCGCCTGGACCGTCTTCGGCACCGTGGCCTTCGCCCTCGTCTCCCGCCCCGGCTGGGCGGCCGCCTGCGCCGCGCTGTGGCTGGTGGTCACCGTCGACCTGGTCCTGGTCGTCCGGCATCTGCGGCAGGGCCCGCACTACCAGCCCGGCCGGGACGTACCGCCGTACGAACCCCCGCGCGGAACCCCCCCGGCAGGCCCCGCACGGTGGCGCGGGCTGCCGCGACCGCCCGCGCCCCGCCACCACCCCTGAGCGCCGGGCGCCGGGGGTCAGGAGTCGAAGCGCGCCGCCCGCAGATAGTCCGGGTTGGGGTCGAGCGCGGCCGCCAGCCGGAAGTGGCGCCTGGCCTGGCCGGGTCTGCCCTGCCGCTCGTAGGTGCGGCCCAGCGCGAAGTGGGCGAAGGCGTTGTCCGGCTCACGCTCCAGCACCACGGTGAACTCGAGTTCGGCGGGGCGCAGTTGCGCGGCGGCGAAGAACGCGCGCGCCCGCAGCAGCCGGGCGGCGGTGTTCTCGGGGTGGGCGGCGATCACTTCGTCGAGCAGTTTCACCGCGCCCCTGGGGTCCCGCGCGTCGAGCAGGTGCTCGGCTGCGCGGAAGTCGATGACGTCCGTCTCCGGAGTACGTCCGGCGGAACCATTGATCTCGGGCACGGCGAAGTCCTTCCCTCACTTCGCCGTTCCAACGCCTCGGAACGCAGCGGCTATTCCGCGCCGTCCCCCGGCGCGGCGTCCTCGGCGGGCCCCTGTGCCGCCCCCCGCGCCCGGCGGGTCAGCTCGGCCCAGACCTCCGCGACCCGCTTCTCCAGCACGTCCAGGGGCACGTCGTTGTCGATGACGATGTCGGCGATCTCGCGGCGCTGTTCGCGGCTCGCCTGGGCGGCCATGCGGGCGCGGGCGTCGTCCTCCGTCATCCCGCGCAGCCGGACCAGCCGGTCGAGCTGGGTCGCGGGGCTCGCGTCCACGACGATCACCAGGTCGTACAGCGGCGCCAGACCGTTCTCGGTGAGGAGCGGGACGTCGTGCAGGACCACGGAACCGGCGCTCGCGGCGCTCTCCAGTTCACGGGACCGGGCGCCCACCAGGGGGTGCACGATCGAGTTGAGGACGGCCAGCTTCTCGGGGTCGGCGAAGACGATGGAGCCGAGCCGGGGCCGGTCCAGCGAGCCGTCCCCGGCGAGGATCTCCCGCCCGAACGCCTCCACCACGGCCGCCAGCCCCGGTGTCCCCGGCGCCACGACCTCCCGCGCGATCCGGTCGGCGTCGATCAGCACGGCCCCGTGCTCCACGAGCAGCCGCGACACCTCGCTCTTGCCGGCCCCGATGCCGCCGGTCAGCCCCACTTTCACCATGCCGCGAAGCTTAGGCCCTGTCTTCCAGATCTTGCCGGGGTCGGCCCGAAGGCACCGTCGGCCCGAGCCGGCCTGATCCGGAAGAAAGGCCCTGGCCCTGCCACGGGACCGCCTACGCCTCGCCCTCCCGCTCGGCGAGGAACCGCTCGAACTCGCGGCCGATCTCGTCGGCGGACGGGATCTCGACCGGCTCGGCGAGCATGTTGCCGCGCGTCTCCGCTCCGGCGGCCGCGTCGTACTGGTGCTCCAGGCCCTGGATGAGCGAGGTCAGTTCCTCGTCGCCCTCGCGGATCTGGCGCTCGATCTCGGTCTGGGTGCGGTGCGCCTCGGTGCGCAGCCCGTGGGCGACGCCGGGCAGCACCAGACCGGTGGCGGCGGTGATCGCCTCCAGCACGGTCAGCGCCGCGTCCGGGTAGGCGGAGCGGGCCAGGTAGTGCGGGACGTGCGCGGCGACGCCGAGGACGTCGTGACCGGCCTCGGTGAGCCGGTACTCCAGCAGCGCGGCGGCGCTGCCCGGCACCTGGGCCTCCTCGAAGGGGCTGCGGTGACCGGGGACCAGGTCGGTGCGGTTGCCGTGCGGGGTGAGACCGACGGGACGGGTGTGCGGCACGCCCATCGGGATGCCGTGGAAGTTGACGGACAGACGGACGCCGAGCCGCTCGACGATCTGCTGCACGGCGCGCGCGAACCGCTCCCACTCCACGTCCGGTTCGGGCCCGGACAGCACGAGGAACGGGGCGCCGGTGGCGTCCTGGACGAGGCGGACCTCGATGGCCGGCACCTCGTAGTCGGTCCAGCCGTCCCGCTGGAAGGTCAGGAGCGGCCGGCGGGCGCGGTAGTCGACCAGCCGGTCGTGGTCGAAGCGCGCCACGACCTGGTGCGGCAGCGTGTCGAGGACGCGCTCGACGATCTGGTCGCCCGTCTCGCCCGCGTCGATGTATCCGTCGAAGTGGTAGAGCATGACCAGCCCGGCCGACTCCTGGGCCAGCGCCATGTCGACCACGGCGAGCCCCTTCGGCTCCCAAGCGAACAAATCCTGCGGTTCAACCACGATGACCGCCCCTCCTAGTGTCCGCTCGTGCCAACACCAGGAAGCACCAGGGCATTCCCAAGATCATCGAACAGGGTCCGGCTGCGACTCCCTGAAGGGGCGCGGGGAACTGCGCGAACACCCCCCACAGCCCGCACCTGACAACGCACCAGAAACGCCTGAGGGACCCGCACCCCGAAAGGTACGAGTCCCTCAGCCTTACTACCGGCTAAACCTCAGCGGTTGGGGGTCCCCCCGCTGGGGGAGTTCAGCTCTGGCCGCCCGCCAGCTTCTCGCGCAGCGCGGCGAGCGCCTCGTCCGAAGCAAGGGCACCGGAGGTGTCCGCACCCTCGGAGGAGTAGGAACCGCCACCGGACGCGACCGGAGCGGCACCCGCGACGTCGCCACCCTCGGCAGCGGCCTTCTCGTCCGCCTCGCGGGACTTGATGACCTGGGCCTGGTGCTGCTCGAAGCGCTGCTGCGCCTCGGCGTACTGGCCCTCCCACGCCTCGCGCTGGGTCTCGTAGCCCTCGAGCCAGTCGTTGGTCTCGGGGTCGAAGCCCTCGGGGTAGATGTAGTTGCCCTGGTCGTCGTAGGACGCGGCCATGCCGTACAGGGTCGGGTCGAACTCGACCGAGGCCGGGTCGGCACCGAAGGCCTCGTTGGCCTGCTTGAGCGACAGCGAGATGCGGCGACGCTCGAGGTCGATGTCGATGACCTTGACGAAGATCTCGTCGTTGACCTGGACGACCTGCTCCGGGATCTCCACGTGGCGCTCGGCCAGCTCGGAGATGTGGACCAGACCCTCGATGCCCTCGTCCACGCGGACGAACGCACCGAACGGAACCAGCTTGGTGACCTTACCCGGGACGACCTGACCGATCTGGTGGGTCCGGGCGAACTGCTGCCACGGGTCCTCCTGCGTCGCCTTCAGCGACAGGGAGACACGCTCGCGGTCCATGTCCACGTCGAGAACCTCGACGGTGACCTCCTGGCCGACCTCGACAACCTCGGACGGGTGGTCGATGTGCTTCCAGGACAGCTCGGAGACGTGCACCAGGCCATCGACGCCACCCAGGTCCACGAAGGCACCGAAGTTGACGATGGAGGACACGACGCCGGAGCGGACCTGACCCTTCTGGAGGGTCGTGAGGAACGTCTGGCGGACCTCGGACTGGGTCTGCTCGAGCCAGGCACGGCGGGACAGGACCACGTTGTTGCGGTTCTTGTCCAGCTCGATGATCTTCGCCTCGAGCTCCTTGCCCACGTAGGGCTGGAGGTCGCGGACGCGGCGCATCTCGACCAGGGAGGCCGGGAGGAAGCCGCGGAGGCCGATGTCGAGGATGAGACCACCCTTGACGACCTCGATGACGGTACCGGTGACGATGCCGTCCTCTTCCTTGATCTTCTCGATGGTGCCCCAGGCGCGCTCGTACTGGGCACGCTTCTTCGAGAGGATCAGGCGGCCTTCCTTGTCCTCCTTCTGGAGAACCAGGGCCTCGATCTCGTCGCCGACCTTGACGACCTCGTTCGGGTCGACGTCGTGCTTGATCGAGAGCTCGCGGCTCGGGATGACACCTTCGGTCTTGTAACCGATGTCGAGCAGGACCTCGTCCCGGTCGACCTTCACGATGACGCCGTCGACGATGTCGCCGTCGTTGAAGTACTTGATCGTCTCGTCGATCGCGGCGAGGAAGGCTTCCTCGTTACCGATGTCGTTGACCGCAACCTGCGGGGTGGTGGCGGTGGTCTCGGTGCTGCTCGTCATGTGGGAAAGGGCTCCGGTACGGACATTGAAGTCGTAGGTACTGCTTACGCCGGGAGCCCGTTTCGCTCTGCAGAAGCCGGACAGCCAAGGAAGCGCCACTTGAGCACCGGGTGCCCGGTGGCGCCTCGAGAACCGAGGGATACATACAGATGCGAGCGCGACCTGCTACGTCTGAGGTGCGCAGGCCCGCAGCGCAACTTGTAGCATACGGGGGCAGCCGGGCAGGGTCAATGCGCGAAGGCGCACACCGCGGACGGATCGCCGCATTCCCGGCAGAAGAATCGTCCGGCCAGGCACACGCGACCGTGCGATCCCCTTCCGTGACACCCGTCCGGGAAGCCGGTTGGACGGAAGAGTACGACGAGGGAGCCGATCATCCAAGAGCCTGAAGGGCACGGCCCGTCGGGGTCCGAGCCGGAAGCCACCCGTCGCGACGCCGGGGCCGCGGAGAGCAGCAGCGCCAACCGGGGCTGGTGGGACCGCAACGCCGACGAGTACCAGACCGAGCACGGCACCTTCCTCGGTGACGACCGCTTCGTGTGGGGCCCGGAGGGCCTGGACGAGGTGGAGGCGGAGCTGCTCGGCCCGGCCGAGGAGCTGAAGGGCCGGGACGTGCTGGAGATCGGCGCGGGCGCGGCGCAGTGCGCGCGCTGGCTCGCCGCCCAGGGCGCCCGTCCGGTGGCGCTCGACCTCTCCCACCGCCAGCTCCAGCACGCGCTGCGCATCGGCGCCGGCTTCCCGCTGGTGTGCGCCGACGCGGGCGCGCTCCCCTTCGCCGACGCCTCCTTCGACGTGGTGTGCTCGGCGTACGGCGCGCTGCCGTTCGTGGCCGATCCCCGGCTGGTGCTGCGCGAGGTGCGCCGGGTGCTGCGGCCGGGCGGCCGGCTGGTGTTCTCGGTGACGCACCCGATCCGCTGGGCGTTCCCGGACGAGCCTGGCCCGGAGGGGCTGTCGGTGGCGGCGTCCTACTTCGACCGCACCCCTTATGTGGAGCAGGACGACGAGGGCCGCGCGGTGTACGTGGAGCACCACCGCACGATCGGCGACCGGGTGCGGGACATCGCCGCCACCGGTTTCCGGCTGGTGGACCTGGTGGAGCCGGAGTGGCCGGCCTGGAACACCTCCGAGTGGGGCGGCTGGTCCCCGCTGCGGGGCGGTCTGATCCCCGGCACCGCGATCTTCGTCTGCGAACGGGACTGAGGAACCGCGCGGGCGGCGCGTACGACACTGGGGGCGTGATCCGTGACGACGCCCTCGCCGCCCTGCCCGTGCGCTCCGCCCTGCCCGACCTGACCGCCGCGCTGGACGGTCCGGGTGCCGCCGTGCTGGTGGCGCCGCCCGGTACCGGCAAGACGACGCTGGTGCCGCTGGTGCTGGCCGGGCTGGTCGGCGGGGGTCCCGCGCGGCGGGTGGTGGTGGCCGAGCCGCGCCGGATCGCGGCGCGGGCGGCGGCCCGGCGGATGGCGTGGCTGCTGGGCGAGAAGCCGGGCGTCAGCGTCGGCCACACCGTGCGCGGCGAACGCGTGGTGGGGCCCCGTACCCGCGTGGAGGTCGTGACCACCGGTGTCCTCCTCCAGCGGCTCCAGCGGGACCAGGAGCTGGCGGACACGGACGTGGTGGTCCTCGACGAGTGCCACGAACGGCATCTGGACGCGGACACGGCGGCCGCCTTCCTGTGGGACGTGCGGCAGACCCTGCGGCCCGGGCTGCGGCTCGTGGCGGCGTCGGCGACCACGGACGCGCAGGGCTGGTCCGGGCTGCTCGGCGGAGCCCCGGTGGTGGAGGCGGCGGGCGTCACGCACCCGGTGGAGGTGGTCTGGGCGCCCCCGGCACGGCCCGTACGGCCGCCGCACGGGATGCGGGTGGACCCGGAGCTGCTCGCGCACGTGGCCTCGGTGGTGCGGCGGGCGCTGGCCGAGCGGGACGGCGACGTGCTGTGCTTCCTGCCCGGCGTGGGCGAGATCGCCCGTGTGGCGGGCCTCGTGGGACCACTGCCGGGGGTCGACGTGCTCCAGGTCCACGGCCGCGCGCCCGCCGCCGTGCAGGACGCGGTGCTGTCCCCGGGTGAGCGGCGCCGGGTGGTGCTGGCGACCTCGGTGGCCGAGTCCTCCCTGACCGTGCCGGGCGTCCGCGTCGTCGTCGACTCGGGGCTCGCCCGGGAGCCCCGCGTGGACCACGCGCGCGGCCTGGGCGGCCTGACGACCGTACGGGCGTCCCGGGCGGCCGGTGCCCAGCGGGCGGGCCGGGCCGGGCGTGAGGCGCCCGGCGCGGTGTACCGCTGCTGGACCCCGGCCGAGGACACCCGGCTCCCCTCCTTCCCGGCCCCGGAGATCAAGGTCGCCGACCTGACGGCGTTCGCCCTCCAGGCGGCCTGCTGGGGCGACCCGGACGCCTCCGGCCTCGCCCTGCTGGACGCGCCGCCCGCCGGGGCCATGGCCGCGGCCCGCGAGGTCCTCACGGCGGTCGGGGCGGTCGACGCGGCCGGGCGCGTCACGCGCCGGGGCACCCGCCTGGCACGGCTGGGCGTGCATCCCCGCCTGGGCCGCGCCCTGCTGGACTCCCCCGGTGCCGGCGCCGAGACGGTGGCCCTGCTGTCGGAGGAGGTGCCGCGCGAGTACGGCGACGACCTCGCCGCGGCGCTACGCCGGGCACGCCGCGGCGGCGACGCGTACGCGGGCCGCTGGGCGGCCGAGGCGCGGCGGCTGCGCGGGGTCTCCGGCGGCGACTCCCCGTCGGCCGCGCCCGGCGGGGCCGACCGCGCTTCCGGCGGCGACGAGCAGGCGGTGGGCCAGGTCGCCGCGCTCGCGTTCCCCGAGCGGGTGGCCCGGCTGGACGGCGGCTCGTATCTGATGGCGTCCGGGACGCGGGTGGAGCTGGCCGAGGGGTCGGCGCTGCGGGGCGTGCCGTGGATCGTCGTGGCGGTGGCCGACCGGCCCGCCGGGAAGGGCCACGGCCGGGTGCGGCTCGGGGCCGCGGTGCGGGAGGACGTGGCGCGGGCGGCCGCCGCCTCGCTGCTGACCGAGCGGGACGAGGTGCGCTGGGCGGACGGGGACGTGGTGGCCCGGCGGGTCGAACGGCTGGGGGCGGTGGAGCTGGCGGTGCGGCCGCCGGTGGACAGCGACCCGGCGCTGGTGCGCGCGGCCCTGCTCGACGGGCTGGCCCGGGAGGGGCTCGGGCTGCTGCGGTGGCCGGAGCAGGCCCGGGTGCTGCGGCAGCGGCTGGCGTTCCTGCGGGCGCGGCTGGGCGAGCCGTGGCCGGACGTGTCCGACGAGGCGCTGCTCGCCGGTGTGGACGCCTGGCTGGAGCCGGAGCTGGGCCGGGCGCGGCGCCGGGCGGACCTGGGGCGGATCGACGCCGGGCAGGCGCTCGCGCGGCTGCTGCCGTGGGCGGGCGGGGAGGCGGCCCGGCTGGACGAACTGGCGCCGGAGCGGGTCACCGTGCCGAGCGGGTCACGGGTGAGGGTCGACTACGCGGACCCCGGACAGCCGGTGCTGGCGGTGAAGCTGCAGGAGATGTTCGGTCTGCGGCGGACCCCGGAAGTGGCCGGGGTGCCGCTGCTGGTGCATCTGCTGTCGCCCGCCGGGCGGCCCGCCGCCGTGACGGCGGACCTCACCTCGTTCTGGCGGGACGGCTACCGGGCGGTCCGCGCGGAGCTGCGCGGGCGGTACCCGAAGCACCCCTGGCCGGAGGACCCGGCCGCCGCCGAGCCGACCCGCCACACGACGGCCCGGTCCCGGCGGTGAGCCGGGCTCAGGAACCGGCGGACGTGCTGGGCGACGGGCTCGCGGAGGCGGTCTGGCCGACCGCGACCTTCAGCTCGACGGTGACGCTGCCGCCGCCGGGCGTGGTGACGCGCAGCAGGTAGGTGCCGCTGAAGAGGTCCGCGTACATCGCGGGCAGCGTCAGCAGGCCGTCGGCGTCCGTGGTGAGCCCGGTGAGGGTGCGCACGGGCGTGCCGTCCGCGTTCTTGAAGTAGGGCCCGGCGACGTTCTCGGCGGGGTCGTCCGCGGACTTGACCAGCGTGGCGGTGGCGCCGACCTTGGCGGCGGGGGCGCCCTTGTAGGTGGCCTTGACCTGGACGCGTCCGGCGAACTCCCCGCCCGGCGCGCAGGTCAGCGCGGTGTCGGCGGTGCGGACCAGCTTGTCGGCGGGGCGCGGGGTGACGGTGGCGGTGTAGTCGACGCCCTTGATCTGGCGGCCGGCGACCGTGCTGGTGACCTTGAAGGTGCCCGCCTTCTCGCCCGCCTTCAGCTGCGGCGCGAGGGCGACGCCCTTGCCGTCGGTGACGATCGTGGCCACCTTCTCGCCGCCCGCGAAGACGGCGTCGGTGTCGCCGGTGATGGTGAACCGCACCCGCACCTTGGCCACGGACCCGCCGTCCTTGGTCACCGCGCGGGCGCCGATCCGCCGTGCGAAGGACTGCCCGGCGGTCGCGGTCAGCTCGGTGCCGCCGGTGTCGGGTGCGGTGAGGTGGTGCACGGTATCGGAGGGCGTGGGCGGGGTCGAGGGGGTGGAGGGGTCGGACGGCTGTCCGGGCGTGGTCGGCTCACCGCCGCCGGGCTTGCCCGGATTCGCGGGCTTGCCCGGCTTGCCGGGCTTCGGCGACTGGTGTCCGGGCTTCGGCGCGGTCGGGGGCGGCGACGTGGGAGCGGTGGTGCCGGGGAGGTGGTCGTCGCTGCGGTGCGCGGGGACGCCGCCGGTGCCGTCCGGCACGGAGTGGGTGCCCCTGCGGTAGTAGTCCACCCAGTTCAGGACGAGGGCGAGGTAGTCGCCCGAGTTGTTGTAGCTGAGGATCGCGCGGTGCAGGTCGCGGTCCTGCGAGAGGTCCCAGCCGTTGCGGCACAGGTAGTGGCCGGCGGCGAGCGCGGCGTCGTAGACGTTGTTCGGGTCGGCCTTGCCGTCGTCGTTGCCGTCGCGGCCCGCCCACGCCCAGGTCGACGGGATGAACTGCATCGGGCCGACGGCCTGGTCGTAGGAGCTGTTGCCGTCGTAGGCACCGTGGTCGGTGTCCTTGATCAGGGCGAAGCCGTTGCCGTCGAGCTGGGGGCCGACGATGGCGCTGACCGTGGTCCCGTCGGCGGTCACCTGGCCGCCGCGCGCCTGGCCGGACTCCACCTTGCCGATGGCGGCGAGGAGTTGCCAGGGCAGGTTGCAGCCGGGCTTGGAGGCGCGGAGTTCGGCCTCGGCCTTCTTGTACGCGTCCAGCACGGTCGCGGGGATGCCCGCCTCGCCCGGACCCCGGGAGACCGGCGTGCCGATGACCGGCGACGGGCTCGGGGCCGGGCTGTCCAGCGGCGGAAGGTCCGTGTAGTACGGGGAGTTGCCGGTGGCGTTGCCGTCGGCGGAGGCGTCCGCGACGGGAAGGCTCAGGCCGGCATCCGCCTGCTGGGGAGCGGGAGCGCCGGTCGCTCCCGGTGCCTCGGACGCGGAGAGGGCCGCGACCGCCAACGCCGCCACCGCGGTCGTCGCCGCCCCCTTGCGCAGCCGCCTGCCTATGTGCGCCGCCATATGGTGTTCCCCTCCCCCGGACGCCCGGGCGTCCGCCTGCGTCTGTCCCGCTCTGATGTGACGGTCGACCTGGTGCAGCGGTTGCCCTGTGTGCCGTACTCGGTCCTGTGCGCTGGATCACGTGGCCGTGTGCACGACAGATGGGCCCCGGCCGACCCTACGGCACTCACCTGTCCCGGGGCACCCGTCGCACTCCCGCTTTCGGCGACTTGGCCGACTCCCGTACGCCGAAAGCCCGGTGACGGCGCGTCACGCATACTGGGCGCGCGATCACGGCCCGGCTCGCACCGGGCGTTCCGGGAGGCTCCCCTTGCCGTTCACACTCAGCCATGCCGCGGCCGTCCTGCCCGCCGTCCGCCGGGACGGGAGCGGGCGGGGGCCGCTGGTGCCCGCGGTGCTCGTCGCGGGCTCCTTCGCCCCGGACCTGACCTACTACGCGGCCGGCGTCCGCCCCGAGGCGATGGAGTTCGGGACGGTCACCCACTCCCCGGCCGGGGTGTTCGGCGTGGACGTGCTGATCTCCTGGGCGCTGGTCGGGCTGTGGCTGGTGGTCCGGGAGCCGCTGGTGGCCCTGCTGCCCCGGCCGTGGCAGCGCGGGCCCGCCGTCCTGCTGCGCTGCGGGGCGCCCCGCGCGCGGGTACGGGCCCGCCTCGTCCTGTGGTGGTACGTCTCCGCCGCCGTCGGCGGGCTCACCCATGTGGTGTGGGACGCCTTCACCCACCACGACCGCTGGGGGACCAAGCTGATCCCGGTGCTCGCCCGGACCGCGGCCGGGGTGCCGCTGTTCCAGTGGCTCCAGTACGGCACGTCGGCCCTGGCCGCGGTGGTGATCGCCTGGTTCCTGCTGCGCGCCCTGCGGTCGGTCCCGGCCGGGGAGGCATCGGGTGTGCCCCCGCTGTCGGCACGGGAGCGCCGGCTGGCCGTGGCCCTGCTCTGCGGCTGCGCGCTGGTCGCGGCGATGCTGCGGGCGGCACGCTGGTGGGTCCACTGGGGTGCGGTCGCCCGGCCCTGGGAGCTGGTGCCGACGGTGTGCTTCGGCGCGGGCTCGGGACTGCTGCTCGGGGCGGTGGCCTACGCGGCGGCGCTGCGGCTGTGGCGCCCCGCCGGGGTGTTTGGCGTCACGGCTTCCGGGGGCCGGGCCGGCGCTGGCCCGGTGTCGCGGGGCGAGGCGGTCGGCGCGGGCCGGCCGGAGCGGGGCGGTCGGTGAGGGAGGCCACGAACACGGTGAGCGTGTGCCGGGGGCGCGCCTTCGGCAGACGGGCCAGCAGCAGGGCGAGGTAGCCGCGCGCGAGGTCGGCCCACACCTGCCGGTCGGGGGCGCGGCGGGCCAGGGCCCGCCCGGCGTCCGCGCCCGCGCGCCGCAGCCGGGTCCGGGGGTCCGAGGGGTGGCGGACGGCGCTCGCGCCGGCCGCGACGACGGGCACCGCCGTGCCGGACGCGGCGGGCGCCGGGGCGGTGTACGTCCACACCGTGCCGCTGTGCCGCGGGTCGGGCCCCAGGCGGTGAAGCATGCGTATACCCATGCCCGCAGTCTCGCGGGTGGCGGGCCGGGCCTGCGTGTCGGCGGGGGCCACGTGAGTGAAACCCCGCGGGCGGCACGTGCCGCCCGCGGGGTCACCGGTGGCTCAGTGCGCCGCCGACTCCCAGTCCGGGCCCACGCCCACCGAGACGTCCAGCGGTGCCCGCAGGCTCACCGCGCCGGCCATCTCGCGGCGGACCAGCTCCTCGACGGCCGCGCGCTCGCCGGGGGCGATCTCCAGCACGATTTCGTCGTGGACCTGGAGCAGCATGCGGGACTTGAGGTCCGCGTCCCGCAGCGCCCGGTCGACGTGGAGCATGGCGATCTTGACGATGTCGGCGGCCGTGCCCTGGATCGGGGCGTTCAGCGCCATCCGCTCGGCGGCCTCGCGGCGCTGGCGGTTGTCGCTGTTGAGGTCGGGCAGGTAGCGGCGGCGGCCGAAGAGGGTCGCCGTGTAGCCGGTGGCCCGCGCCTCGTCGACCGCGCGGCGCAGGTAGTCCCGCACCCCGCCGAACCGCTCGAAGTACGTGTCCATCAGGGCACGGGCCTCACCGGCGTCGATGTTGAGCTGCTGGGAGAGACCGAACGCGGACAGGCCGTAGGCGAGGCCGTACGACATGGCCTTGATCTTGCGGCGCATCTCCGCGTCGACCGCGTCCCGCTCGACGCCGAACACCTGGGAGGCGACGGTGGTGTGCAGGTCCTCGCCGGAGGTGAACGCCTCGATCAGGCCCGCGTCCTCGGAGAGGTGGGCCATGACGCGCAGCTCGATCTGGCTGTAGTCGGCGGTCATCAGGGACTCGAAGCCCTCGCCGACGACGAAGCCCCGGCGGATGGCACGGCCCTCGTCGGTACGGACCGGGATGTTCTGCAGGTTGGGGTCGGTGGAGGACAGCCGTCCGGTCGCGGCCACCGTCTGGTTGAAGGTGGTGTGGATACGGCCGTCCGCGGCGATGGTCTTGATCAGGCCCTCCACCGTGACGCGCAGCTTGGCCTGCTCACGGTGGCGCAGCATGATCACCGGCAGTTCGTTGTCGGTCTGCGCGGCGAGCCAGGCCAGGGCGTCGGCGTCGGTGGTGTACCCGGTCTTGGTCTTCTTGGTCTTCGGCAGGGCCAGCTCGCCGAAGAGGACCTCCTGGAGCTGCTTGGGCGAGCCGAGGTTGAACTCGTGCCCGGCGGCCGCGTGGGCCTCCTTCACGGCCTGCTGCACGGCGCCCGCGAAGGTCTGCTCCATCGTCTCCAGGTGCGTGCGGTCGGCCGCGATGCCGGACCGCTCCAGGCGGGCGAGCAGGGCGGAGGTGGGCAGCTCCATGTCCCGCAGCAGGTCGGCGGCTCCGACCTCGTCGAGCCGGGTCTCCAGCGCCTCGCCCAGGTCGAGGATGGCGCGGGCCTTGATCATCAGGGCCTCGGCCTCGGCGCCGTCGTCCGCGCCGAAGGCGAGCTGCCCGTCGGCCGCGGCGGCCGGGGCCAGTTCGCGGTGCAGGTACTCCAGGGACAGCGCGTCCAGGTCGAAGGAGCGGCGGCCGGGCTTGACCAGGTAGGCGGCGAGCGCGGTGTCCATGGACACCCCCTCCACCCGCCAGCCGTGCTCGGCCAGCACGCGCATGGCGCCCTTGGCGTTGTGCAGCACCTTGGGGCGCTCGGCGTCGGCCAGCCAGGCGGCGAACGCCCGCTCGTCGGCCTCGTCCAGCTCGGCGGGGTCGAAGAAGGCGGCCGCTCCGCCCCCGGCGGCAAGGGCGACCTCGGCGACCGAACCGGTGCCCAGCGCCCAGGTGTCGACCGTGGCCATGCCCAGGGTCTGCCCGGCGTGCTCGGCCAGCCAGGCGGCCAGCTCGCCGGTGCCCAGGATCGTGCCGTCGACCTCGACGCCGTCCGCGGTGACCGGGGTGGCCTCGGCCTCCTCGGCGCCCGGGTCGACCGCGAAGAGCCGCTCGCGCAGCGAGGGGTTGCGGATCTCCAGGGTGTCCAGGAACGCCGCCACGGTCTTGCGGTCGTACGGCTCGCGGGCCAGGTCGGTGACCGTCCTCGGCAGCTCGACGTCCCGCTCCAGCTCGGTCAGCACACGGTTGAGCTTGACCGACTCCAGGTGGTCGCGGAGGTTCTGCCCGGCCTTGCCCTTGACCTCCTCGACCCGCTCGACCAGCTCCGCGAACGAACCGAACTGGTTGATCCACTTGGCGGCGGTCTTCTCGCCGACACCGGGGATGCCGGGCAGGTTGTCGGACGGGTCGCCGCGCAGGGCCGCGAAGTCGGGGTACTGCGCGGGCGTCAGCCCGTACTTCTCGAGAACCTTCTCCGGGGTGAACCGGGTCAGCTCCGAGACGCCCTTGGTCGGGTAGAGCACCGTGGTGTGCTCGCTGACGAGCTGGAAGGAGTCCCGGTCGCCGGTGACGATCAGCACGTCGAAGCCCGCGGCCTCGGCCCGGGTGGCGAGGGTGGCGATGACGTCGTCCGCCTCGAAGCCGTCCACGGCGAAACGGGGTGCGTTCATCGCGTCCAGCAGCTCGCCGATCAGCTCGACCTGGCCCTTGAACTCGTCCGGGGTCTTGGAGCGGTTCGCCTTGTACTCGGTGAACCGCTCCGAGCGCCAGGTCTTGCGGGACACGTCGAAGGCGACCGCGAAGTGCGTGGGCGCCTCGTCACGCAGGGTGTTGGCCAGCATCGAGGCGAAGCCGTAGATCGCGTTCGTCGGCTGGCCCGTCGCGGTGGTGAAGTTCTCCGCGGGCAGCGCGAAGAACGCGCGGTACGCCAGTGAGTGCCCGTCCATGAGCATCAGGCGGGGTCGGCCGCCGGGAGGGGTGTCGGTCTGCTTCGATGCTGTCTCTGCCACGCCCCCGATCCTGCCACGCCCCACCGACAGCCGGGTCCGCGAACCGGTCCGCCGCAAGATCCCGCACGTTTTCCACAGGGCTCCCCCCGCAGCCGCTCGCGGGGCATGCTTGTCGGCGGGGCGGGGGACCCGGATGTGAGAAGAACGATCGAAGGGGAGCGGGCGATGGCGACGAAGCCGCCCAAGGGCGATCCGGTGCAGGACGCGCCGCGGACAGGGGAGCCGCAGCACGCGGCGGCGGGACTGCCCGCCGTGGGGCACTCGTTGAAGATCGCGCAGCAGCAGATGGGGGTGCGGCGCACCGCGCTCACCCTGCTGCGGGTCAATCAGAAGGACGGCTTCGACTGCCCCGGCTGCGCGTGGCCCGAGCCGGAGCACCGGCACATGGCGGAGTTCTGCGAGAACGGCGCGAAGGCGGTGGCCGAGGAGGCCACGCTGCGCCGGGTCACCCCCGAGTTCTTCGCCGCCCACCCCGTGACCGCCCTGGCCGGGCGCAGCGGGTACTGGCTGGGCCAGCAGGGCCGCCTCACCCACCCCATGTACCTGCCCGAGGGCGCCGACCACTACGAACCGGTCAGCTGGGAG
This sequence comes from Streptomyces sp. NPDC046860, assembly GCF_040645115.1. Taxonomy (NCBI): domain Bacteria; kingdom Bacillati; phylum Actinomycetota; class Actinomycetes; order Kitasatosporales; family Streptomycetaceae; genus Streptomyces; species Streptomyces sp. NPDC046860. The sequence continues at coordinate 48,786 of NZ_JBEYXQ010000005.1, forward strand.
CGCGCCTTCGACATCGTCGCCGAGGAGATCGCGGCCCTCGGCTCGCCCGACGAGGCCGTCTTCTACACCTCGGGCCGCACCAGCAACGAGGCGGCGTTCCTCTACCAGCTCTTCGCCCGCGAGCTGGGCACGAACAACCTGCCCGACTGCTCCAACATGTGCCACGAGTCGTCCGGTTCGGCGCTCTCGGAGACGATCGGCGTCGGCAAGGGCAGCGTCCTGCTGGAGGACCTGTACCAGGCCGACCTGATCATCGTGGCCGGACAGAACCCGGGCACCAACCATCCGCGCATGCTCTCCGCGCTGGAGAAGGCCAAGGCGGCCGGCGCCAGGATCATCAGCGTCAATCCGCTGCCCGAGGCGGGCCTGGAGCGGTTCAAGAACCCGCAGACCCCGCAGGGCATGCTCAAGGGCGCCGCGCTCACCGACCTGTTCCTCCAGATACGCCTCGGCGGCGACCAGTCCCTCTTCCGCCTCCTGAACAAGCTGATCCTTCAGACGGACGGCGCGGTGGACGAGGAGTTCGTCCGCGAACACACCCACGGCTTCGAGGACTTCGCGCGGGCGGCCGCCGGTGCCGACTGGGACGGGACGCTGGCGGCGACCGGGCTGACCCGCGCGGAGATCGAGCGGGCCCTGGAGATGGTGCTGGCCTCGAAGCGGACCATCGTCTGCTGGGCCATGGGGCTCACCCAGCACAAGCACTCCGTGCCGACCATCCGCGAGGTGGTCAACTTCCTCCTCCTGCGCGGGAACATAGGCCGCCCCGGCGCGGGCGTGTGCCCGGTGCGCGGTCACTCCAACGTGCAGGGCGACCGCACCATGGGCATCTTCGAGCGGCCCGCGCCGGCCTTCCTGGACGCGCTGGAGCGGGAGTTCGGGTTCGCGCCGCCGCGCGAGCACGGCTTCGACGTCGTCCGGGCCATACGGGCGCTGCGCGACGGCGAGGCCAAGGTGTTCTTCGCCATGGGCGGCAACTTCGTCTCCGCCTCACCCGACACCGAGGTCACCGAGGCGGCCGTGCGGCGGGCCCGGCTCACCGTGCACGTGTCGACCAAGCTCAACCGCTCGCACGTGGTCACCGGCGCCCGCGCCCTGATCCTGCCCACGCTCGGCCGCACCGAGCGCGACGTCCAGGGCGGGGGCGAGCAGTTCGTCACCGTCGAGGACTCCATGGGCATGGTGCACGCCTCGCGCGGCCGGCTGGCGCCCGCGAGCCCCCGGCTGCTGTCCGAGCCCGCGATCGTGTCCCGGCTGGCCCGGCGGGTGCTGCCGGACAGCAAGGTGCCGTGGGAGGAGTTCGAGCACGACTACGCGGCCGTCCGCGACCGGATCGCCCGCGTGGTCCCCGGCTTCGAGGACTTCAACGCCCGCGTCGCCCGCCCCGGGGGCTTCACTCTGCCGCACGCCCCGCGCGACGAGCGCCGCTTCCCCACCGCCACCGGCAAGGCCAACTTCACCGCCGCGCCGGTGGAGCACCCCGAGCTGCCCGAGGGCCGGCTGCTGCTGCAGACGCTGCGCTCGCACGACCAGTACAACACCACGATCTACGGCCTGGACGACCGCTACCGGGGCATCACGGGCGGCCGCCGCGTGGTGCTGGTCCACCCCGAGGACGCGCGCGAACTGGGCGTGGCGGACGGCGCCTACGTGGACCTGGTGGGCGAGTGGAACGACGGGGTGGAGCGGCGCGCGCCCGGCTTCCGGGTGGTGCACTACCCGACCGCGCGGGGCTGCGCGGCCTCCTATTACCCGGAGACCAACGTGCTGGTGCCGCTGGACGCCACCGCCGACACCAGCAACACCCCGGCCAGCAAGTCCGTGGTGGTCCGCCTGGAGACACGCCCGGAAGGCCGTCTGGAACAATCGGCGACCGACTGAGCGTTCGCTCAGTGACATGGGAGCCGCCGGACAGGCGCACGAGAACGGAGCCGGGCATGGGTGAGCAGCAGCAGACGCAGTTCCCGCAGGAGATCATCGACGAGTACGCGGCGCTCGGCGTCGACCTGCCCGCCCTGTTCTCCGCCGGCCACCTGGGAACGCGGATGGGCGTGCAGGTCCTCGAGGCGTCGCCGGAGCGGGTCGTCGGCACGATGCCGGTGGAGGGCAACACCCAGCCGTACGGCCTGCTGCACGGCGGCGCCTCGGCGGTGCTCGCCGAGACCCTGGGCTCGGTCGGCTCGATGCTGCACGGCGGCAGCTCCAAGGTCGCCGTCGGCGTCGACCTCAACTGCACGCACCACCGGGGCGTGCGCTCCGGCCTGGTCACCGGCGTCGCCACCCCCGTCCACCGGGGCCGCTCCACGGCGACGTACGAGATCGTCATCACCGACGAGCAGGACCGCCGCGTGTGCACGGCCCGCCTGACCTGCCTGCTGCGCGACCTCCCGGCCGGGGAGGCCCCGGCGAAGGACTGACCCCGCGGCCCATTGCCCCGTACCGCCCCACGCCGTAGCTTCGGCGCATGGGACGGTGCGGGGCACTTCTCGGCTCCCGGACCGGGCACCGGCGATGACCGGCATCGGCCCGCTGGAGCCCGGCGAGGGCACCTGGGCGCGCGAACCCGCCGCCCCGCGCCCGCCACCCCGCCCGCGGCGGCGGCGGCGGCGCACCCTACTGATTCTGGCCACCGCCTGCGCCGCGCTGGCCGCCGGCGGCGCCCTCTGGGCCACGCGCCCGCGCCCCGCACCGGCCCCCGAACTCCCCTTCCCCGCACAGACGGTGACCGTGACCTTCGTGGGCGGCCGGAGCGTGGCCCCGCGTCTGCTGGCCTTCGACGTGCGGCTCGCCGTCGAAACCGGCCCGCCGGTCACCGTCACCCGGGTGAGCCAGCCCTACCGCGGGCTGCGGGCCGAATCGGCGCCCCGCGCGCCCTTCCGGACCGAACCCGGCGCCTCGCGCACGATCACCGTGACCATGCGTGTCACGGAATGCGGAAGCGTGCCCAAAAACGCCGGACTGCCTTTCCTCGAAGTAACACTGCGTAATACGCGTGCAATACAAACCCAGAGTTTCATCCTGGGCCCGCGCTACGCCCGATACCTCTCCGGAGCGCTCGTCGAGGCGTGCGCCAGGACTTCACCGTCATCACCAAAACCCCCGAGACACCTGAACAGTTGAACGGGGGTTCCTGCGCGTTCTCACCATGCGGACAGGGCGAATCGGCCGGAATTCCGGCGTTCCCCCCAGGGGGTACCGCTCTGCATTACCTCGTGTCATAACAAGAGCGTCACAGCCTTGGTCAGACTCTCCTCCACGTTCCCCACACACGCTTAGAGTCACGGCCAGTCACCGCGCCCCGGATTCACTTTTCGGCCAGGCGCGCGGCTCGACCGTTTCCATGGGGATGCGGTCGTCCAGGGAAAGGACTGATCGTGCGTCAACGTTCGCTCATCGCCATCACCGCCGCGCTGTCCGCGGGAGCACTCACCCTGACCGCCTGCGGATCGCGAGACAGCGGCGACAAGGGTTCCGACGCGAACGGCGGCGGCACCACCGTCACCATCGGCGTCGACGCCCCGCTGACCGGCGACCTGTCCGCGCTGGGCCTCGGCATCAAGAACTCGGTGGACCTCGCGGTCAAGACCGCGAACAAGAAGAAGTACGTCAAGGGCGTCACCTTCAAGATCGACGCCAAGGACGACCAGGCCCAGCCCTCGTCCGGCCAGCAGAACTCCACCGCCTTCGTCACCGACAAGAGCGTCCTCGGTGTCGTGGGCCCGCTGAACTCCTCCGTCGCCGAGTCGATGCAGAAGGTCCTCGACGACGCCAAGCTGGCCCAGGTCTCCCCCGCCAACACCAACCCGGCGCTGACCCAGGGCGTCAACTGGCAGAAGACCAAGGCCCGCACGTACAAGTCGTACTTCCGCACCGCGACCACGGACGCCGTCCAGGGCCCGTTCGCCGCCCAGTACGTCTACAACAAGGCCAAGAAGACCAAGGTCTTCGTCATCGACGACAAGAAGACCTACGGCGCCGGTCTCGCCGCCACCTTCTCCGCCGAGTTCAAGAAGCTGGGCGGCAAGGTCGTCGGCACCGAGCACATCAACCCCGACACCAAGGACTTCTCCGCGGTCGCCACCAAGGTGAAGAACTCCGGTGCCCAGGTGGTCTACTACGGCGGCGAGTACCCGCAGGCGGGCCCGCTCAGCAAGCAGATCAAGGCGGCCGGCGCCAAGGTCCCGCTGGTCGGCGGTGACGGCATCTACGCGGCCGACTTCATCAAGCTCGGCGGCGCCGCCGCCACCGGCGACTTCGCCACCTCCGTCGGCGCCCCGGTGGAGACCCTGCCCTCCGCCAAGCAGTTCGTCGCGGACTACAAGGCCGAGGGTTACAAGGAGGAGTACGCGGCCTACGGCGGCTACTCCTACGACTCCGCCTGGGCCATCATCGAGGCCGTCAAGAAGGCGGTCGACGACAACGGCGGCAAGCTCCCCGACGACGCCCGCGCCAAGGTCACCGCCGCCCTGCAGGGAGTCTCCTTCGACGGCGTGACCGGCAAGGTCTCCTTCGACGAGTTCGGTGACGCCACCAACAAGCAGCTCACCGTGTACTCCGTCAAGGACGGTACCTGGAAGGCCGTGGAGTCCGGCACCTACAACGGCTCCTGACCCACACCCGCACCAGCCGAGCCGCGCGGGGCGCTCAAGAGGCGCCCCGCGCGGACTCGCATCCGGCCACATCCGGCCACATCCGTCGCTTATCCGAACGCTCGGAGGACATGCGGTGAACGAACTGCCGCAGCAGCTCGTCAACGGCCTGCTACTCGGTTCCATGTACGGCCTGGTCGCCATCGGCTACACCATGGTCTATGGCATCGTCCAGCTCATCAACTTCGCCCACGGCGAGATATTCATGACCGGCGCCTTCGGCGCCCTCACGGTCTACGTGTACGTCCTTCCAGACGGCACCTCCATGTGGATCGCCCTGCCTCTGATGCTCGTGGGCGCCATCGTGGTCGCCGTGACCGTCGCCGTCGGAGCGGAACGATTCGCCTACCGGCCGCTGCGCACCGCGCCCCGGCTCGCCCCGCTCATCACCGCCATCGGCCTCTCCCTCGCCCTCCAGCAGGCCGTGTGGGCCTGGTACCCCGAGGCCAAGTCCGCGCGCACCTTCCCGAGCATCCCCGGCGGCCCCTTCGAGATCGGCGACGTCACCATCCAGACCGGAGACGTCTTCCTCGTCGCCGCCGCCCCGCTCAGCATGGCCGTCCTCGCCTACTTCGTGATGCGCACCCGCACCGGACGCGGCATGCAGGCCACCGCCCAGGACCCGGACACCGCCAAGCTGATGGGCGTCAACACCGACCGCATCATCGTGATCGCGTTCGCCCTCGGCGCCGCCTTCGCCGCCGTCGGCTCCGTCGCCTACGGCTTCAAGTACGGCCAGATCGACTTCCGGATGGGCTTCATCCTCGGCCTCAAGGCCTTCACCGCCGCCGTCCTCGGCGGCATCGGCAACATCTACGGCGCCATGCTCGGCGGCCTCGTCCTCGGCGTCGCCGAAGCCCTGTCCACCGCCTACATCGCCGACATCCCCGGCATGGACAAGTTCGGCAGCCAGTCCTGGGCAGACGTCTGGGCGTTCGTACTCCTCATCCTCGTGCTCCTGCTGAGGCCACAGGGCCTGCTCGGCGAGCGCGTCGCGGACAGGGCGTGACACCGATGACCACACAGACCACCGCACCCGGCACCCCGGAGACCCCGGAGACCGCGGCCGGCAGTGCCCCCGCCGCCACCGGCCTCATCGGCCTGCCGGCCGGCCTCGCCCGGAACCTCGCCACCGGCGGCGGCGCCCTGACCGCCGTCTCCGCCTTCCTCGCCTGGACCTGGACCGCCGCCTTCCCCGGCGACCTCACCGTCTACGGCTACCCCGGCGGCCTCCAGGTCCTCGTCCTCATCGGCGGCCTCCTCACCACCCTGTTCGGCCTCGCCTCCCAGGGCGTCAAGGGACTCACCGCCCTCACCCCGGGCAACGCCGACAGCGCCCTCAAGCTCGCCGCGCTCGGCACCTTCGCCACCGCCTGGTACACCGTCATCGCCATCACCGTCGAACTCGGCGGCGTCGTCAACCTCGAACCCGGCGGCTACCTCGTCGCCCTCACCACCCTGGCCGCCGCGCTCGGCGCACTCGCGCTGCCCTACACGCGGCCCGAGCCCGACCCGGCCGACCCCGACGACACCGGCTGGGAAGCCTTCCGGCACCGCGCCCGGCAGAACTGGACCACCTTCAAGGCCGCCTTCGCCGCCGAGGCCCCCGCACCCGCCCGCACCCTGCCCGCCTGGGCGGAGATCCTCGTCATCACCGGCGTCATGGCTTTCGGCCTGCTCGTCTTCACCTACGGCATCGGCACCGAGTACGACGAACTCTTCATCGGCTTCCTCATCACCGCCGGATTCGGCTTCGCCGCCGTCGCCAAGGCCGGACTCGTGGCCCGGATCTCGGCGATCACCACGCGGCACCGCACCGTCACCATGACCGGAGCGTTCGTCGCCGCCGCCGCCTTCCCCTTCACCCAGTCCGACGACCAGTACGCCACCATCGGCGTCTACATCCTCATCTTCGCCACCGTCGCCCTCGGCCTGAACATCGTCGTCGGCCTCGCCGGCCTGCTCGACCTCGGCTACGTCGCGTTCCTCGGCGTCGGCGCCTACACCGCCGCCCTCGTCTCCGGCTCGCCCTCCTCGCCGCTGCACGTGCACTGGCCCTTCTGGGCCTCCGCCCTGCTCGGCGCGGCCGTCGCCATGATCTTCGGCGTCCTCATCGGCGCCCCGACCCTGCGGCTGCGCGGCGACTACCTCGCCATCGTCACCCTCGGCTTCGGCGAGATCTTCCGCATCACCGTGCTCAACATGGACGGCACCTCCGGACCCGACGTCACCAACGGCTCCAACGGCATCTCCTCGGTCCCGAACCTGAACATCCTCGGCTTCGACTTCGGCCAGGAGCACCACCTCCTCGGCGCCACCATCGGCCGGTTCGCCAACTACTTCCTGCTGATGCTCCTCATCACCCTGGTCGTGGTCATCGTCTTCCGGCGCAGCAGCGACTCCCGCATCGGCCGCGCCTGGATCGCCATCCGCGAGGACGAGACCGCCGCCCTCGCCATGGGCATCAACGGCTTCCGGGTCAAACTCATCGCCTTCGCCCTCGGCGCCTGCCTCGCCGGACTCGCCGGCTCCGTCCAGGCCCACGTCACCTACACCGTGACCCCCGAGCAGTACCAGTTCGCCCACGTCGTCCCGCCCAACTCGGCCTTCCTGCTCGCCGCGGTCGTCCTCGGCGGCATGGGCACCATCTCCGGCCCCCTCGTCGGCGCCTCGCTGCTCTACCTGATCCCGGCCAAGCTCCAGTTCATGGGCGAGTACCAGCTCTTCGCCTTCGGCGTCGCGCTCGTCCTGCTGATGCGCTTCCGCCCCGAGGGCCTCATCCCCAACCGGCGCCGCCAACTCGAGTTCCACGAGGACGCCCCGGCGCCCGCCGTCCTCAGCAAGGCAGGGGCCTGACCACCATGACCACCGACACCACCACCCAGGACACCGCACCCGGCACCACCCCCGGCGAGACGGTCCTCGACGCCCGCGGCGTCACCATGCGCTTCGGCGGCCTCACCGCCGTCCGCGACGTGAACCTCACCGTCAACAGCGGCGAGATCGTCGGCCTCATCGGCCCCAACGGCGCCGGCAAGACCACCTTCTTCAACTGCCTCACCGGCCTCTACGTCCCCACCGAGGGCGAGGTCCGCTACAAGGGCACCGTCCTGCCGCCCAAGTCCTTCAAGGTCACCGCGGCCGGCATCGCCCGCACCTTCCAGAACATCCGGCTCTTCGCCAACATGACCGTCCTGGAGAACGTCCTCGTCGGCCGCCACACCCGCACCAAGGAGGGCCTCTGGTCCGCCCTCCTGCGCGGCCCCGGCTTCCACAGGGCCGAAGCCGCCTCCCGCGCCCGCGCCATGGAACTCCTCGCCTTCGTCGGCCTGGACGCCAAGGCCGAGCACCTCGCCCGCAACCTCCCCTACGGCGAACAGCGCAAGCTGGAGATCGCCCGCGCCCTGGCCAGCGAGCCCGGCCTGCTCCTGCTCGACGAGCCCACCGCGGGCATGAACCCGCAGGAGACCCGCGCCACCGAGGAACTGGTCTTCGCCATCCGCGACCAGGGCATCGCCGTCCTCGTCATCGAGCACGACATGCGCTTCATCTTCAACCTGTGCGACCGCGTCGCCGTCCTCGTCCAGGGCGAGAAGCTCATCGAGGGCGACAGCGCCACCGTCCAGGGCGACGAGCGCGTCGTCGCCGCCTACCTCGGCGAACCCTTCGAGGACGCCCCCGGCGCCGAAGAGGCCGCCGAGGTCGAGGCGGCCGAGGCACAGGCCGGGACCACCAAGGAGAACGACCGATGACCGCACTGCTCGAAGTCGAGGACCTGCGGGTCGCCTACGGCAAGATCGAGGCCGTCAAGGGCATCTCGTTCAAGGTCGAGGCCGGCCAGGTCGTCACCCTCATCGGCACCAACGGCGCGGGCAAGACCACCACGCTGCGCACCCTGTCCGGGCTGCTCAAGCCGGTCGGCGGGCAGATCCGCTTCAACGGCAAGTCGCTGAAGAAGGTCCCCGCCCACCAGGTGGTCTCCCTCGGGCTCGCCCACTCCCCCGAGGGCCGGCACATCTTCCCGCGCATGACCATCGAGGACAACCTGCGCCTCGGTGCCTTCCTGCGCAACGACAAGCCCGGCATCGAGAAGGACATCCAGCGCGCCTACGACCTCTTCCCCATCCTCGGGGAGCGCAGGAAGCAGGCCGCGGGCACCCTCTCCGGCGGTGAGCAGCAGATGCTGGCGATGGGGCGGGCGCTGATGTCCCAGCCGCAGCTGCTCATGCTGGACGAGCCGTCCATGGGCCTCTCGCCGATCATGATGCAGAAGATCATGGCGACGATCGCCGAGCTGAAGTCGACCGGTACGACGATCCTGCTGGTCGAGCAGAACGCGCAGGCGGCGCTCTCGCTCGCCGACCAGGGGCACGTCATGGAGGTCGGCAGCATCGTGCTCTCCGGCACCGGGCGTGACCTGCTCACCGACGAGTCGGTGCGCAAGGCGTACCTCGGCGAGGACTGAGCAGGCATACGGCGAAGGCCCGCGTCCCTCCGGCTCAGGGGACGCGGGCCTTCTTCCGTCGTGGCGGGTCAGCCCTTCTTGGCCGACTTCTTCTCCTGGTCGTCGGAGATGACCGCGTCGGCGACCTGCTGCATCGACAGGCGGCGGTCCATCGAGGTCTTCTGGATCCAGCGGAAGGCGGCGGGCTCGCTCAGGCCGTACTCGGTCTGGAGGATCGACTTCGCGCGGTCGACCAGCTTGCGGGTCTCCAGGCGCTGGCTGAGGTCGGCGACCTCCTGCTCCAGCTGCTTCAGCTCGGTGAAACGGGAGACGGCCATCTCGATGGCCGGGACCACGTCGGTCTTGCTGAACGGCTTCACCAGGTAGGCCATCGCGCCGGCGTCGCGGGCCCGCTCCACGAGGTCGCGCTGCGAGAAGGCGGTGAGCATGAGGACCGGGGCGATGGACTCCTCGGCGATCTTCTCGGCCGCGGAGATGCCGTCCATCTTCGGCATCTTCACGTCCAGGATCACCAGGTCCGGCTTGTGCTCCCGGGCCAGCTCCACGGCCTGCTCGCCGTCCCCGGCCTCACCGACGACCGTGTACCCTTCCTCCTCCAGCATCTCCTTGAGGTCGAGCCGGATCAGCGCCTCGTCCTCGGCGATGACGACACGGGTCGTCAGCGGGGGCACATGCGACTTGTCGTCGTCGGACACGTCTGCGGGCTGGGGCGACTCGGGGGTCGTCACTGGGGCTCTCCGTTCAGGGCAGGGGTGCTGCTGACAAGAGCCTACCTAGCTGCGGTAAGGTAGACGCGCGGAGGGTAGTTACTGACCTTCGTTTCGAAGGGGCCCCGGTAGCCCAGCGGTAGAGGCCATGGATTCAAAACCCATCCAGCGTCGGTTCGAATCCGACTCGGGGCACTCTTCCTTGGATTCCAAGGATACGAAGCGGATGTCCACGTTCTCGTGAACATCCGCTTTTTTCTGCGTGCCGCAAGCTTTGCGTGCAGACAGTAGCCGCATGGAGCAGCACAGCCCTTCAATTCGCGCCCACGCTGTCGACCTCATGCGTCAAGGCGTACCCAATCGCAAGGTCGCGGAGCGTCTGAACATTTCGCGAGGCACCATCGGCTGGTGGCGGAGTGAGGACCGCAAGACGCGTGGCGAGAAGTTTCAGCAGCCGACGGACTGCCCGAGATGCACGGGACGCGAGTTCGACGTGGTGGCCTACGCCTACCTCCTGGGCCTCTACCTCGGAGACGGCCACATCATCTCCAAGAACAAGCAGCGCCACCTCTCGGTCTACTGCAACGCAACGCAGACAGGATTGATCGCCGCCGCTCAAGATGCGATGCACAGAGTAATGCCCCTGACCAGTGTGAGTCAGCGCTACAAGCCCGGCTGCGTCGAGGTGAAGTCCTACACGCAGCACTGGACATGCATGTTCCCTCAACACGGCCCCGGCAAGAAGCACGAGCGCCGGATCGTCCTCGAATTTTGGCAGCGAGCCATCGTCGACGCCCACCCCTGGGAGTTCGTGCGCGGCCTCATCCACTCCGACGGGTGCCGCGTCACGAACTGGACGACACGGATGGTCGGCGGTGAGCGCAAGCGCTACGAGTACCCCAGATACTTCTTCACCAATGTATCCGACGACATCCGGCGCCTCTACACCGACACCCTCGACGCTCTCGGCATCGAGTGGACCCACTGCACCCGGCACGGCAACCCGTACAACATCTCCGTCGCCCGCAAAGCCTCCGTAGCCCTCATGGATGCCCACGTGGGTGCGAAGTACTGAGCGTCAGTCCTCCGCGATGTGGTGGACCCGGACCAGGTTGGTGGTGCCGGGCTCGCCGGGTGGGGAGCCGGCGGTGATGACGACCGTGTCGCCCTTCTCGCAGCGGCCGTACCTCAGGAGCAGCTCGTCCACCTGGTCGACCATCGCGTCGGTGGAGTCGACGTGCGGACCGAGGAAGGTCTCCACGCCCCAGGTGAGGCTGAGCTGGGAGCGGGTGGCGGGGTCGGGGGTGAAGGCGAGGACGGGGATGGGCGAGCGGTAGCGGGAGAGGCGGCGGGCGGTGTCGCCGGACTGGCTGAAGGCGACGAGGAAGCGCGCCCCGAGGAAGTCCCCCATCTCGGCGGCGGCGCGGGCGACGGCGCCTCCCTGGGTGCGGGGCTTGTTCCGCTCGGTCAGCGGCGGCAGCCCCTTCGCCAGCATCTCGTCCTCCGCCGCGGCGACGATCTTCGCCATGGTGCACACGGTCTCGACGGGGTGGTGCCCCACGCTGGTCTCGGCGGACAGCATGACGGCGTCCGCGCCGTCGAGGACGGCGTTGGCGACGTCGGAGGCTTCGGCGCGGGTCGGCCGGGAGCTGTCGATCATCGATTCGAGCATCTGGGTGGCGACGATGACCGGCTTGGCGTTGCGCTTGGCCAGTTTGACGGCGCGCTTCTGCACGATGGGCACCTGTTCCAGCGGCATCTCGACGCCGAGGTCGCCGCGGGCGACCATCAGTCCGTCGAAGGCGTCGACGACGTCCTCGATGTCCTCGACGGCCTGGGGCTTCTCCAGCTTGGCGACGACGGGCAGCCGGCGTCCCTCCTCGGCCATGATCCGGTGCACCTCGGCGGCGTCGCGGCCGCTGCGGACGAAGGAGAGGGCGATGACGTCGACGCCGGTGCGCAGCGCCCAGCGCAGGTCGTCCTGGTCCTTCTTGGAGAGGGCGGGGACGGAGACGGCGACGCCGGGGAGGTTGAGGCCCTTGTGGTCGGAGATCATGCCGCCCTCCAGCACGCGGGTGCGCACCCGGGGGCCGTCGACGGCGGTTACCTCCAGGCAGACGCGTCCGTCGTCGACGAGGACGCGTTCGCCGGGGCCGACGTCCTCGGCGAGGCCGGCGTAGGTGGTGCCGCAGCGGTGGCGGTCGCCCTCGACGCCTTCTTCGACGGTGATGGTGAAGGTGTCGTCGCGTTCGAGGAGTACGGGTCCTTCGGCGAAGGTGCCGAGCCGGATCTTCGGGCCTTGAAGATCGGCGAGGATTCCGACGCTGCGGCCGGTCTCGTCGGCGGCTTTGCGAACGTGCTGGTAACGCGCCTCGTGCTCGGCGTGGGTGCCGTGGCTGAGGTTGAACCGGGCGACGTCCATTCCGGCCTCGACCAGTGCCTTGATCTGGTCGTACGTGTCGGTGGCGGGACCCAGGGTGCAGACGATCTTTGCTCGGCGCATGGGCCGACCCTATGGCTTACCGACGGGTAGAGAATTCGGGCTCCATGACCATTCAACGACCTTTAAGAAAAGGGTTATTGACAAGTGTTGAATTGTGCGATGACCCGCTCCTATGAGCGATGCTTTTCGGGTGGGAGTTCTTTTCCCGGCGGGTTCCGCTAAAGCTTCGGCGGTACGAGCGTGAACCGCGCGGTGACCTGGGCGGAGACCCACAGTCGCGCGGGCTGGAGATCGAACGGCTCGGCGGATTCGGCCGCGTCGGCGCGGCGGGCGGAGCGGCCGAAGGCGGAGACGTTGCGGGGCCGGTCGGCGCCGGTGTCGGCGAGTTCGGTCAGGGCGGCGAGGGAGGTGCCGAGCGCGTCGGCGTACTCGCGGGCGCGCCGCAGGGCGTCGGTGACGGCGCGGCGGCGGGCCTCGGCGTGGACCGGGGAGTCCGGGCGCAGCGACCACGAGGGGCCGTCCAGCTCGGTCAGCTCCAACTCCGCGATTCGTGCGGTGAGTTCGCCGAGGACGGCGAAGTCGGTGATCTCGGCGTCGATGCGGACGATGCCCTGGTGGCTGCGCACCCGCTCGCCCCGGCCGCGTTCGCTGAGTTCGGGGCTGACGTCGAGGGCGCCGGTGGCGAGGCCGGGCACCGCGTCGCCGTAGGACTTGAGGACGTCGAGCGCGGCGGTGTTGCGGCGGCCCAGGTCGTCGAGGGTGGTGCGGCGGTCGCGGCCGCGCGCGGTGACGGTGACGCCGATGCGGGCGATCTCGGCCTCGGCCCGGAACTCGGCCTCGCCCCGGACGGCGAGGAGGGGGGCGTCGGGGGTGCCGTACGCGGGGTTCGCCTCAGGGGTCATACGTCCCACTGTGTCATGTGTCCGGCGTGGCGGCGGGGGGAGTTGACGGAATTCGGTCACCGGATCGCAACCTGGGGGGCCTGTTGCGACCTGTCATGGTCGGGACACAATCTACGCGCGTTGTCGACCCCTTGCCGAGGAGACCGAGAGATGCCGTTCGACCGCCGGAAGTTCCTGAAGCAGTCCGCCGTGACCGGGGCGGGCGTGGCGATCGCGGGCGGGGCGGGAGCCCCGGCGGCCCAGGCGGCCCCGGGGGGCCACGGGCACCACGAGAAGCGGTACGCGCTGACCGTGATGGGCACCACCGACCTGCACGGCCACGTCTTCAACTGGGACTACTTCAAGAACGCGGACTACACCGACGCGGCGGGCAACGCCCAGGGGCTGGCCCGGATCTCGACGCTGGTGAACCAGGTGCGCGAGGAGAAGGGCCGCCGCAACACGCTGCTGCTGGACGCGGGCGACACGATCCAGGGCACCCCGCTGACGTACTACTACGCCAAGGTGGACCCGATCACCGCCAAGGGCGGGCCGGTGCACCCGATGGCGAAGGCGATGAACGCGATCGGGTACGACGCGGCGGCGCTGGGCAACCACGAGTTCAACTACGGCATCGAGACGCTGCGCCGCTTCGAGCACCAGCTCGATTTCCCGCTGCTGGGCGCGAACGCCGTGGACGCCAAGACGCTGAAGCCCGCTTTCCCGCCGTACTACATGAAGAAGTTCCACGTGCCGGGCGCCCCGCCGGTGAAGGTCGCGGTGCTCGGTCTGACCAACCCCGGCATCGCCATCTGGGACAAGGCGTACGTGCAGGGCAAGCTGGCCTTCGAGGGGCTTGAGGAGCAGGCCGCGAAGTGGGTGCCGAAGCTGCGCTCGATGGGCGCGGACATCGTGGTGGTGTCGGCGCACTCGGGCACCTCGGGCACGTCGTCCTACGGTGACCAGGTGCCGTACGTGGAGAACGCGGCGGCGAACGTGGCGCGGCAGGTGCCGGGGATCGACGCGATCCTGGTCGGGCACGCGCACACGGAGATCCCGGAGATGCGGGTCGTCAACGAGAAGTCGGGGAAGACGGTCGTGCTGTCGGAGCCGCTGTGCTTCGCGGAGCGGCTGACCCTGTTCGACTTCGAGCTGGTCCTCTCGCGCGGCCGCTGGCAGGTGGAGTCGGTGAAGGCGTCCCTGAGGGACTCGCGGACGGTGGCGGACGACCCGAGGATCACCAAGCTGCTCTCGAAGGAGCACGCGAAGGTGGTGAGTTACGTCAACCAGGTGGTGGGCCGGGCGACCGAGACGCTGACCACGGTGGAGGCGCGGTACAAGGACGCCCCGATCATCGACCTGATCACCAAGGTGCAGGAGGACGTGGTCAAGGCCGCGCTGGCGGGCACGGAGTACGCGTCGCTGCCGGTGCTGGCGCAGGCGTCGCCGTTCTCCCGGACGAGCCAGATCCCGGCGGGCGACGTGACCATCCGGGACCTGTCGGGTCTGTACGTGTACGACAACACGCTGGTGGCGAAGCTGATGACGGGCGCGCAGGTGCGGGCGTACCTGGAGTACTCGGCGCAGTACTACGTCCAGACGGCGCCGGGCGCGCCGGTGGACGTGGACAAGCTGACGAACGCGGCCGACCGCCCCGACTACAACTACGACTACGTGTCGGGGCTGTCGTACGACATCGACATCGCGCGGCCCGCCGGTTCGCGGATCAGGAACCTGACCTTCGGCGGGGCTCCGCTGGACGACGCGGCGCGGTTCGTGTTCGCGGTGAACAACTACCGGGCCAACGGCGGCGGCGCGTTCCCGCACGTGGCGTCGGCGCGGGAGCTGTGGTCGGAGTCGACGGAGATCCGGACCCGGATCGCGGAGTGGGTGACCGCGAAGGGTGTGCTGGACCCGAAGGACTTCGCGTCGGTGGACTGGAAGCTGACGCGTGAGGGCACGCCGGTGTTCTAGTACGCCGGTCCGGGTGTAGCCCCGGTGGTGGTGCGGGCAGGTCCCATCGCGCCGTCGCCGGGGCTTCGTCGTCGCGGGTGCAGGCCGAAGGTGGTGAAGGCGGTCCGGGCGGGCAGGGGGTACTGCTCCTTGCCGGTCAGGGAGTTGAGGATGGTGGCGCTGCGCCAGGCGGCCAGTCCGAGGTCGGGGGCGCCGACGCCGTGGGTGTGGAGTTCGGCGTTCTGGACGTAGACCGTGCCTTGGACGTCGGGGGTGAGGGAGAGCCGGAAGTCCTCGTCGATCAGGGGGCGTCCTGCGCTGTCGCGGCGCAGGTGGGGTTCGAGTCCGGCGAGGATGCCGTCGAGGGGGCGCATGCGGTAGCCGGTGGCGAGGACGACGGCGTCGGTGGTGAGGCGGGTGCGGCTGCCCTGGTCGCGGTGTTCGAGGTGGAGTTCGACCTGTCCGGCGCCGATGCGTCCGGCGGTGCGGACGTGGACGCCGGGGGTGAGGACGGCGTCGGGCCAGCCCCCGTGCAGGGTGCGCCGGTACAGCTCGTCGTGGATGGCGGCGAGGGTGCCGGCGTCGACGCCTTTGTGGAGCTGCCACTGGGCGGCGACGAGCCGGTCGCGGACGGGTTCGGCGAGGGCGTGGAAGTAGCGGGTGTGGTCGGGGGTGAAGTGTTCCAGGCCGAGCTTGGAGTACTCCATGGGGGCGAAGGCGGGGGTTCGGCCGATCCAGTGCAGGCGCTCGCGGCCGGCGGGGCGGTGGCGGAGCAGGTCGAGGAAGACCTCGGCACCGGACTGTCCCGAGCCGACGACGGTGACGTGCCCGGCGGCGAGGAGGGCGTCGCGGTGGGCGAGGTAGTCGGCGGCGTGCAGGACGGGGACGCCGGGGGCGTCGGCGAGGGGGCGCAGCGGTTCGGGCACGTGGGGGGCGGTGCCGACGCCGAGGACGATGTTGCGGGTGCGGGTGCGGCCGAGGGCTTCGGCGTGGCCGTCGGCGTCGAGCTGGGTGAAGTCGACCTCGAACACGTCGCGTCCGGGGTTCCAGCGGACGGTGTCGACCTGGTGGCGGTAGCGGAGTCCGGGGAGTTTGCCGGAGACCCAGCGGCAGTAGGCGTCGTACTCGGCGCGCTGGATGTGGAAGTGCTCGGCGAAGTAGAAGGGGAAGAGGCGGTCGCGGGAGCGGAGGTAGTTGAGGAAGCTCCAGGGGCTGGTGGGGTCGGCGAGGGTCACCAGGTCGGCGAGGTAGGGGACCTGGAGGGTGGCGCCGTCGATGAGGAGGCCGGGGTGCCAGTCGAAGCCGGGGCGCTGTTCGTAGAAGACGGCGTCGAGTTCGGCGAGGGGGGCCGCGAGGGCGGCGAGGGAGAGGTTGCAGGGGCCGATGCCGATGCCGACGAGGTCGCGGGGGGACTCGGGCTCCTGGCGTGGGGGGTGGGGCGGGTGGGTCATGCGGGGGTGTTTCCTTCGGCGAGTTTCAGGAGGTGGGCCAGGTCGTCCGGCCTGGTGTGGGGGTTGAGGAGGGTGGCCTTGAGCCAGAGGCGGCCGTCGGCGCGGGCCCGGCCGAGGACGGCGCGGCCCTCGTGCAGCAGGGTGCGGCGGACGGCGGCGACGGTGTCGTCGCTCGCGTGGGCGGGCCGGAACAGCACGGTGGTGAGGGTGGGCCGGTCGTACAGTTCGAGGCCGGGGTGTGCCTCGACGCGGTCGGCGAGGTCCTGGGCGAGGTCCAGGACCCGGTCGATGAGGTCGGCCAGGCCGGTGCGGCCGAGGGTGCGCAGGGTGACCGCGGCTTTGAGGATGTCGGGGCGGCGGGTGGTGCGGGTGGAGCGGCCGAGGAGGTCGGGGAGGCCGGCTTCGGTGTCGTCGTCGGCGTTGAGGTAGTCGGCGCGCTGGTGGAGGGCGTCGAGTTCGGCGGGGTCGGCGACGGCGAGGAAGCCGGTGGCGACGGGCTGCCAGCCGAGTTTGTGCAGGTCGAGGGCGACGGTGTGGGCGGCGTCGAGTCCGGTGAGCAGGTCCCGGTGGCGGTCGCTGAGGGCGAGGGGGCCGCCGTAGGCCGCGTCGATGTGCAGGCGGACGCGGTGGGCGGCGCAGCGGGCGGCGATCTCGGGGAGGGGGTCGATGAGCCCGGCGTCGGTGGTGCCGGCGGTGGCGGCGACGAGGAGGGGGCCGGTCAGCTCGGTGAGGGCGGCGTCCAGCGCGGCGGGGTCCAGGGTGCCGTTGGGTGCGGGGAGGACGACGGGGTCGGGCAGGCCGAGCAGCCAGGCGGCGCGGGGCAGGGAGTGGTGGGCGGCGGCCGAGCAGATCAGCCGGACGTGGGCGCCGTGGGCCTCGCGGGCGAGCAGCAGGGCGAGCTGGTTGGCCTCGGTGGCGCCGGTGGTGACGACGGCGTCGGCGAGGCCGAGGCGGGCGGCGAGGGCGCGGGTGACCAGGGCTTCGAGGGCGGAGGCGGCGGGTGCCTGGTCCCAGGAGTCCAGCGAGGGGTTGAGGGCGCCGGCGGCGAGGTCGGCGGCGGTGGCGAGGGCGAGCGGCGGGCAGTGCAGGTGGGCGGCGCAGAGCGGGTCGGCGGGGTCGGCGGCGCCCGCGGCGAGGGTGTGGACGAGGGTGCGCAGGGCGTCGGGGTCGCCGTGTTCGGGGAGCACCTCGCCGAGGGCGTCGGCGACGCGGGCGGCGACGGCGTCGGGGCCGCCCGCGGGCAGCGGGCCGCCGCGCTCGGCCGTGCCGGTGGCGAGGGCGCCGAGGACGGTGTCCAGGAGCGGGCGCAGGGCGTCCGGGCCG
The DNA here is from genome assembly GCF_040645115.1 of Streptomyces sp. NPDC046860. Lineage (NCBI taxonomy): Bacteria > Bacillati > Actinomycetota > Actinomycetes > Kitasatosporales > Streptomycetaceae > Streptomyces > Streptomyces sp. NPDC046860. Next base: position 66,658 of record NZ_JBEYXQ010000005.1, read on the forward strand.
TGGGGTCCTGAGGCGAGGGGCGGGGTGCTCATGGGCTCTCCTGCGGGGCGGGGGCACGCGGCTCGCAGGGGTCGGGAGCCGGGTGTCCGCGCTGCCCAACGAGCGGGAGCCGGAAATGGGTACTGCCGTACGGGGAAAACGCGTTGGAGCGGTGGGCGGGCGGTACTGGTGTCGCGGCCGGGCGGTGTGGCCGCGGGACATGTCGCCCCGCGCCACACCGCCCGGCCCCGCCGCTACTCCCCCCGTACCCGCAACGCCCGTGCCAGGTCGTCGAGTTCGTCGGCGAGCTTGCGGCGCAGGGCGGGGACCGGGTCGGCGTCGCGCAGGCACGCCTCCCCCAGGGCCAGGTTCTCGGCGTCGACCGCGTGGTGCGGGAAGGCCCAGGCACCGGCGGCGGTGGCGATGGCGGGGCCGCGCCGCGCGGACACCGCGACCGCCGCGTCGTAGTAGCGGGGGACGTACTCGCGGACGAGTTCGGCCTGTTCGGGCTGCCAGAAGCCCTGGGCGGTGGCCTTGAACAGGTAGTTGGAGAGGTCGTCGGTGGCGAACATCGACTCCCAGGCACGCCGCTTGGCCTCGGGGTCGGGCAGGGCGGCGCGGCAGCGGGCGGCGCCCTCCTGGCCGTTGGCTGAGGGGTCGCGTGCGAGTTCGGCGGCGATGGCGGCCTCGTCGGTGGCGCCGAGCACGGCGAGCCGGCCGAGGATGCGCCAGCGCAGCTCGGGGTCGAGTTCGGGCCCGCCGGGCACGGTGCCGTCGGCGAGCCAGGCGGCGATGGTGTCGGGGTGGGCGGCGACGTCGATGAAGTGCCGTACGGCGACCAGGCGCAGGCCGGGGTTGTCGCCGTCCTCGGTGCGGCGCAGCAGGTCGCGGCAGAGGGAGCCGAGGGTGGCGAGGGCCGTGGGGCGCTCCTCGGGGGTGAGGTAGCGGTCGGCGATGTGGGTGCCGGCGAAGGCCAGGACGCCCTGGACGAGGGCGAGGTCGGTCTCCAGCGGGAGGTGGGCGCGGGCGGTGTCCAGGTAGGCGGCGGGCGGGAGTTCGCCGTCGCGTACGGCGTCGCGCAGGGCGTTCCAGGCGACGGCGCGGGTGAGCGGGTCGGGCAGGCCGGACAGGCTGGTGCGCAGGGTCTCGAAGGACTCGGGGTCGAAGCGGATCTTGGCGTAGGTGAGGTCGCCGTCGTTGAGGAGGAGCAGCGCGGGCCGCTTGCCGAGGGGCTGGGGTTCGCTCTGGGGGATGTCGAGGCCGACGCGTTCGCGCAGGGTGAGGCGGCCTTCCTCGGTGAGGTCGTGGTCGTAGACGCCGGCGGTGACGCGGTGGGGGCGGCTGCCGTCGTGGTCGACGGTGAGGGTGCGGGTGCCCTCGGTGGTGGTGAGGCGGGGGGTGAGCTTGTCGACGCCGGTGGTGCGCAGCCAGGCGTCGGCCCAGGCGGGGACGTCGCGTTCGGTGGCGGAGGCGAGGGAGTCGATGAAGTCGGCGAGGGTGGCGTTGCCGAACCTGTGCCGTGTGAAGTGGACGTTGATGCCGGCGAGGAAGTCCTTCTCGCCGAGCCAGGCGACGAGCTGGCGCAGGGCGGAGGCGCCCTTGGCGTAGGAGATGCCGTCGAAGTTGAGGAGGGCGGCGGCGGTGTCGTCGACGGACCCGGGGGCGACGGGGTGGGTGGAGGGGCGCTGGTCGGCGTCGTAGCCCCAGGACTTGCGGGTGACGCCGAACTCGACCCAGGGCTCGGTGAAGCGGGTGGCTTCCAGGGTGGTCTGGTAGCCCATGTACTCGGCGAAGGACTCGTTCAGCCAGATGTCGTCCCACCACCTGAGGGTGACGAGGTCGCCGAACCACATGTGGGCCATCTCGTGGGCGATGACCATGGCGCGGGTCTGCCGCTCGGTGTCGGTGACGGCGGAGCGGAAGACGAATTCGTCGCGGAAGGTGACGAGTCCGGGGTTCTCCATGGCGCCGGCGTTGAACTCGGGGACGAACGCCTGGTCGTAGGAGTCGAAGGGGTAGGGCTCCTCGAACTTCTCGTGGTACCGGTCGTACAGGGCGCGGGTGATGTCCAGGATCTCGTCCGCGTCGGCGTCGAGGTGGGGGGCGAGCGAGCGGCGGCAGTGGAGGCCGAAGGGCAGGCCGCGGTGCTCGGTGCGCACGGAGTGCCAGGGGCCGGCGGCGACGGCGACGAGGTAGGTGGAGATGAGGGGGGTGGTGGCGGCGCGCCAGCGGCCGTCGCCGAGGTGCTCGGTGATGCCGTTGGCGAGCACCTGCCAGCCGTCGGGGGCGGTGACGGTCAGGTCGAAGACGGCCTTGAGGTCGGGCTGGTCGAAGGCGGCGAAGACGCGCTGGACGTCGTCGAGGAAGAGCTGGGTGTAGACGTAGGTCTCGCCGTCGGTGGGGTCGGTGAAGCGGTGCATGCCTTCGCCGGTGCGGGAGTAGCGCATGGTGGCGTCGACGGTGAGCTCGTGTTCGCCCGCGGTGAGGTTCTTCAGCGGCAGCCGGTTGCCGTCGAGGGCGGATGTGTCCAGGGGCTGTCCGTCGAGGGTGACGGCGCGCAGCTCGGCGGGCTTCAGCTCGACGAAGGTGTCCCCGTCCGTCCGCGCGGTGAAGCGGATCGCGGTGCGGGAGCCGAAGGTCTCGTCACCGCATGTGAGGTCGAGATCGACGGTGTAGCGGTGGACGTCGAGGAACTCTGCTCGGGCTTGCGCTTCGTCGCGCGTCAGTACGGACATGGATGCCATGCTGCCCGATCGGGTCGGCGGCGGACAGGGGCGGATTCCGTACACGGCTTTTGTCCGCCGCGCGCCCGGCTCACCCCGGTGTGGGGCGGGTGCGCGCGGTGTCGTCGGCGATGCGCTCGTGGTGCCGGATGACCTCGGCGACGATGAAGTTGAGGAACTTCTCGGCGAAGGCGGGGTCGAGGCGGGCGTCCTCGGCGAGGCTGCGCAGCCGCTCGATCTGGCGGGCCTCGCGGCCGGGGTCGGCGGGCGGCAGGTGGTGGCGGGCCTTGAGGCGGCCGACCTGCTGGGTGGCCTTGAAGCGTTCGGCCAGCATGTGGACGACGGCGGCGTCGATGTTGTCGATGCTGGCCCGCAGCCGCTCCAGTTCCTCGCGGGCCTCGGGGTCGACGTCGCCGGGGGCGGTGTTGCTGGTGGTCATGGGCGTCCACCCTACGGGGCGCCGAGCACTGGCCGTCGCGCCGGGCGGTCCTACAGTGGGAGGCAGGGCTCCGGGTGACCTTCGGGGGGTGCGGGCGTGACGGCAGGCGGGCCGGTGGTGCACGGCTTCCCGCACCTCGAGACGGTGCGGGCGGCGCTGACGGCGCTGTACCGGCGTCTGTCGTACGAGGGGCTGCGGACGTTCGCGGCGAGCGTGGCGCCGGCCGGTGTGGCGTTCGGGGACGGCGACGATCTGCATCTGGGCGCGCAGCGGGTGGCGCGGGAGCTGGTGCGGCACTTCCGGCTGCCGGACGCGCGGCTGATCGTCTGCTTCCGTGAGATGCGGCACGCGGCCGATGTCGAACTGGCGGCGGGCCCGGAGTACTTCGTGGAGTTGAACGACCGGTTCCGCACCCACCGCGAGGACATCGGCGCGGCGCTCGCGCACGAGGTGGCGCACGTGTATCTGCACCGGCTGGGCCTGGCCTTCCCGACGACGGCGGAGAACGAGATCCTGACCGACACGGTGACCACGTATCTGGGCGCGGGCTGGCTGCTGCTGGACGCCTACCGGGAGCACGGCGAGGCGTCGCAGAAGCTGGGCTATCTCACCCCGGAGGAGTTCGGCTACGTGCTGGCGAAGCGGGCCGCGCTGTTCGGTGAGGACCCGGCGGTGTGGTTCACCAGCCCGCAGGCGTACACGGCGTACGTGGCGGGGCGGGAGCGGGCCCGGGCGGACGAGCGGCGGGCGCCGCTGAGCGGGGCGGGCTGGGCGGCGCGGCGCCGGTACGCGCACGACCGCCGGGAGGCCGCCCGGCACGGCGCGGGCGGGCCCCGTCCGGATTCCCCCTACGCGTTCACCCCGGACGGGGCGGGCTGGAAGGTGTCCTTCCCGTGCCCGGTGTGCCATCAGCGCATCCGGGTGCCGGTCAAGGGCCGGGTCAGGGCCCGCTGCGGGCTGTGCCGGACGGTGCTGGAGTGCGACACCTAGGGAGTGTCTCCCCGGGGCCTGCCGGCTCAGTCGGGGAGGCGGTCCATCAGCCAGGTGGCGAGTTCCTCGGTGACGGCCGTGTGCGGGGTCGTCGTGGTGGACCACGTGTAGTCGTCGACCTCGCTCTCGCCCGGGTCGATGTCCTCGATCCTGGCGTAGAGGTCCTTCTGCTGGTCGAGGTCGCGGATCGCGAGGGCGCTGCCCGTGGGGACGAAGCAGATCTCCGGGTGGCGCAGGTCGACCTCGGCGCCGGCCTTCTCCAGCGCCTCGGCGAGGATGCCGTAGGAGCGCAGGGTGCCGCCGGGGGCGCCGTCCAGCTCGGGGAAGTCGCCGGTGGTGACGGTCTTCTCGGCCTGGGGGAAGCGGCGCTTCAGCTCGGCGACGGTGACCTCGCGGCCCTGGGCCTGGGCGTAGAAGGCGGTGCCGGGGTAGACCCGCTCCGACCTCAGTACGGTCTCGCCGGGCGGGACGGCGATGCCGGTGCCGTCGCCGCGGCCGTTGGCGAGGGCCAGCAGGCGGGGGATGCGCGGCCAGTCGCCCACCCGGGACAGGTGCTCCAGGAACTCGCGGCGCTCGGGCGCGATGCCGTTCTGCCCGGTCATGGCGTCGTAGTGGCGCCAGAGCATCTGGCGGGCGGCCGGGCTGCTCATCTGCCGGGCGAAGTCGTTGGGCACCGGGATGAAGTGCGCGAACGCCTGGACGCCGATGGGGATGTAGGCGCCGCGGTGCGGGGTGTCCCAGGAGAAGTACACACCGGTCTGGTGGTCCATGCGCTGCGTCTCCATGCGGGCCAGCGCGTAGCGGGTGACGAGTCCGCCCATGCTGAAGCCGCCCGCCATGAGGCGGGTGCCGCCCAGCCGTTCGGCGATCGTCCGGTGGACGGCCGCGGTCACGGTCTGGGCGTTGTCGAGGAGGGAGGCGCTGCGCTCGTCGAAGCCGACGAGGACGACGTCGCGGCCCCGGCGGCGCAGTTCGGTCAGGAGGGGGAACGTGCCGTCGAGACCCTCGTAGAGCCAGGCGAGGTCGCTCGGGCCGAGGTTGAAGCCGTCGGCCATGAGCACGGGCCGGACGATGCCGCGGTTGCCGGTGCCGTAGTAGACGTGGGCGCGGCCGCCCGGCAGGGGCCACGTCTCGTCGGGCTCGGGGGCCGTGCGGGCGGCCGTGGACGGGGTGGTCAGCGGTCCGGCGAGGGTGAACTCCCCCACGCTCTGCTCCGCCTGCTCGTTCTGCTCGGGCACGGCAGTGTCCTTTCCGAAGCGGCGCACGACGCGGCGGCCCGGCGAGTGCGGGCAGCGGGTCGGCGCGATGGTCGGGACATCATCAGCACGCTCCCCTGACCTGCGAGAGGGACCTCGCCGGTGGGTTCATCCCCAAGAGTGCGCGGTACGCGATGCGCTGACGCGGCGTCGGGAAATCGGGTGATCACAGCCTGACGTCCGGCCGGTGCCGGTGATCGGGCGCCGAGGGCGCGGTGTTCGGCCTGGGCGCCGCGTACCGGGTGATGAGGCGGCGGCGCCTGCCCGGGCGTCCGGTCGGGGACTGTCGGGCAGGCGCCGTCTGATGTTCCGTACGCCCTTGTACGGCACACCGGGTGTGCGGGGTGTCAGACCGCCAGGGAGCGGTCGGTGGGGCGGATCGGGGCGGGCAGGTCGCTGGCCCCGGTGAGGTGGCGGTCCACGCCGCGGGCGGCGGAGCGGCCCTCGGCGATGGCCCACACGATCAGGGACTGGCCGCGGCCCGCGTCACCGGCGACGAAGACGCCGGGCACGTTGGTCCGGAAGTCGGCGTCGCGGGCGATGTTGCCGCGCTCGTCGAGCTCCAGGCCGAACTGGTCGACCAGGCCGTTCTCCCGGTCGGTGCCGGTGAAGCCCATGGCGAGGGTGACCAGCTGGGCCGGGATCTTCCGCTCGCTGCCCGGCTTGGGGGTCAGCTTGCCGTCGATGAACTCGACCTCGGCCAGGTGCAGTGCCTGGACGTTGCCGTCCTCGTCGCCCTCGAAGTGGGTGGTGGAGACGGCGTAGACCCGCTCGCCGCCCTCCTCGTGGGCGCTGGTGACCTTGTACAGCATGGGGAAGGTCGGCCAGGGCTGGTTCAGCGCGTGCCGCTCGTCGTTCGGGCGGGGCATGATCTCCAGCTGGGTGACGGAGGCCGCGCCCTGGCGGTGGGCGGTGCCCACGCAGTCGGCGCCGGTGTCGCCGCCGCCGATGACGACGACGTGCTTGCCCTCGGCCGTGATGGGGGGCGCCACGAAGTCGCCCTCCTGGACCTTGTTGGACAGCGGCAGGTACTCCATCGCCTGGTGGATGCCGTTCAGCTCCCGGCCGGGGACGGGGAGATCACGCGCGGTGGTGGAGCCGGCGGCGATGACGACCGCGTCGTACCGCTTCCTGAGGTCGGTCGCCTTGAGGTCGCGGCCGACCTCGACGCCGGTGCGGAACCGGGTGCCCTCCGCGCGCATCTGCTCGATACGGCGGTTGATGTGCCGCTTCTCCATCTTGAACTCGGGGATGCCGTACCGCAGCAGGCCGCCGACGCGGTCGGCGCGCTCGTACACGGCGACCGTGTGGCCGGCGCGGGTGAGCTGCTGGGCGGCGGCGAGGCCGGCCGGGCCGGAGCCGATGACCGCGACCGTCTTGCCGGACAGCCGCTCCGGGATGCGCGGGGCGACGTCCCCGGTCTCCCACGCCTGGTCGATGATCGAGACCTCGACGTTCTTGATGGTGACCGGCTGCTGGTTGATGCCCAGCACGCAGGCCGACTCGCACGGCGCGGGGCAGAGCCGGCCGGTGAACTCGGGGAAGTTGTTGGTCGCGTGCAGCCGCTCGGAGGCGGCCGCCCAGTCCTGCCGGTAGGCGTAGTCGTTCCACTCCGGGATCAGGTTCCCGAGCGGACAGCCGTTGTGGCAGAACGGGATGCCGCAGTCCATGCACCGGCTGGCCTGCTTGCCGATGATCGGCAGCAGGGAGCCGGGGACGTAGACCTCGTTCCAGTCCTTGACGCGCTCGCCGACGGGACGGGTCCGGGCGACCTCGCGGCCGTGGTTCAGAAAGCCCTTGGGATCAGCCATTGGTCGCCGCCTCCATCATCTTCTCGGTGATCTCGGTCTCGGTGAGACCGGCTCGCTCGGCGGCGTCCTTGGCGGCGAGCACTGCCTTGTACGTGCTGGGGATGATCCTGCTGAAGCGCTCCACGGACCGGTCCCAGTCCGCGAGGAGCTTCTCCGCGACCGTGGAGCCGGTCTCCTCGGCATGGCGGCGCACGGCGTCGTGCAGCCAGGTCCGGTCGGCGTCCTCCAGCGGTTCGACGGCGCCGGCGTTGCCGGCGTTGACGTTGTCCGGGTCGAGGTCGATGACGTAGGCGATGCCGCCGGACATGCCCGCCGCGAAGTTGCGGCCGGTCGGGCCGAGGACGACGGCGTGGCCGCCGGTCATGTACTCGCAGCCGTGGTCGCCGACGCCCTCGGAGACCACCAGGGCACCGGAGTTGCGGACGCAGAAGCGTTCGCCGGTGCGGCCGCGCAGGAACAGCTCGCCGCCGGTGGCGCCGTAGCCGATGGTGTTGCCCGCGATGGTGGAGTACTCGGCGAGGTGGTCGGCCGCCCGGTCGGGGCGGACCACGATCCGGCCGCCGGACAGGCCCTTGCCGACGTAGTCGTTGGCGTCGCCCTCCAGGCGGAGCGTGACACCGCGCGGCAGGAAGGCGCCGAAGGACTGGCCGGCCGAGCCGGTGAAGGTGATGTCGACGGTGTCGTCGGGCAGGCCCGCGCCGCCGAACTTCCGCGTCACCTCGTGGCCGAGCATGGTGCCGACCGTGCGGTTGATGTTGCGGATGGCGACCTGGGCGCGCACCGGGTGCGCCTCGGTGGCGTCGGTGGCGGCCAGCGCGTCGGCGGCGAGCCTGATCAGCTCGTTGTCGAGCGCCTTCTCCAGCCCGTGGTCCTGGGCGACCACCTGGTGGCGGACGGCGCCCTCGGGCAGCTCGGGCACGTGGAACAGGGGCTCCAGGTCGAGGCCCTGGGCCTTCCAGTGGTCGACGGCACGCTCGACGTCGAGCACCTCGGCGTGGCCGACGGCCTCCTCGATGGAGCGGAAGCCCAGCTCGGCGAGGAGTTCGCGGACCTCTTCGGCGATGAACCGGAAGAAGTTGACGATGTACTCGGCCTTGCCGTCGAAGCGCTCGCGCAGCACCGGGTTCTGGGTGGCGATGCCGACCGGGCAGGTGTCCAGGTGGCAGACGCGCATCATCACGCAGCCGGAGACCACCAGGGGCGCGGTGGCGAAGCCGAACTCCTCGGCGCCGAGCAGCGCGGCGATGACGACGTCCCGGCCGGTCTTGAGCTGGCCGTCGGTCTGGACGACGATCCGGTCGCGCAGCCCGTTGAGCAGCAGGGTCTGCTGGGTCTCGGCGAGGCCGAGCTCCCAGGGGCCGCCCGCGTGCTTGAGCGAGGTGAGCGGGGAGGCGCCGGTGCCGCCGTCGTGGCCGGAGACCAGCACCACGTCGGCGTGCGCCTTGGACACACCGGCCGCGACCGTGCCGACGCCGACCTCGGAGACCAGCTTCACGTGGATGCGGGCCGAGGGGTTGGCGTTCTTCAGGTCGTGGATGAGCTGGGCGAGGTCCTCGATGGAGTAGATGTCGTGGTGCGGCGGCGGGGAGATCAGGCCGACGCCGGGCGTGGAGTGCCGGGTCTTGGCGACCCACGGGTACACCTTGTGGCCGGGGAGCTGGCCGCCCTCGCCGGGCTTGGCGCCCTGGGCCATCTTGATCTGGATGTCGTCGGCGTTGACCAGGTACTCGGAGGTGACGCCGAAGCGGCCGGAGGCGACCTGCTTGATGGCGCTGCGCCGGGCCGGGTCGTACAGCCGCTCCGGGTCCTCGCCGCCCTCACCGGTGTTGGACTTGCCGCCCAGCTGGTTCATGGCGATGGCGAGGGTCTCGTGCGCCTCCTGCGAGATGGAGCCGTACGACATGGCGCCGGTGGAGAAGCGCTTGACGATCTCGGAGACCGGCTCGACCTCGTCCACCGGGATGGCGGCGCGGCCGGAGTCGAAGCCGAACAGGCCGCGCAGCGTCATCAGGCGCTCGGACTGCTCGTTCACCCGGTCGGTGTACTTCTTGAAGATGTCGAAGCGGCCGGAGCGGGTGGAGTGCTGGAGGCGGAAGACCGTCTCCGGGTCGAACAGGTGGGGCTCGCCCTCGCGGCGCCACTGGTACTCGCCGCCGATGTCCAGCGTGCGGTGCGCGGGCGCGATGCCGCTGGCGGGGTACGCCTTGGCGTGCCGGGCGGCGACCTCGCGGGCGATGACGTCCAGGCCGACGCCGCCGATCTTGGTGGTGGTGCCGTCGAAGTACTTGTCCACGAAGGCGTCGTCCAGGCCGACGGCCTCGAAGACCTGCGCGCCCCGGTAGGAGGCGACGGTGGAGATGCCCATCTTGGACATCACCTTCAGCACGCCCTTGCCCAGGGCGTAGATCAGGTTGCGGATGGCCGCTTCCGGCTCCATGCCGGGCAGGAAGGTGCCGGCGCGGACGAGGTCCTCGACGGACTCCATCGCCAGGTAGGGGTTGACCGCGGCGGCGCCGTACCCGATCAGCAGGGCGACGTGGTGGACCTCGCGCACGTCACCGGCCTCGACCAGGAGGCCGACGTGGGTGCGCTCCTTGGTGCGGATGAGGTGGTGGTGCACGGCGGCGGTGAGCAGCAGCGAGGGGATCGGCGCGTGCTCGGCGTCGGAGTGCCGGTCGGACAGGACGATGAGGCGGGCGCCGTTGTCGATGGCGGCGTCGGCCTCGGCGCAGATCTCCTCGATGCGCGCGGCCAGGGACTCGCCGCCGCCGGAGACCCGGTAGAGGCCGGAGAGGGTGGCGGCCTTGAAGCCGGGCATGTCGCCGTCGGCGTTGATGTGGATGAGCTTGGCCAGCTCGTCGTTGTCGATGACGGGGAAGGGCAGCAGGACCGAGCGGCAGGAGGCCGCGGTCGGGTCGAGCAGGTTGCCCTGGGGGCCCAGCGAGCTGCGCAGGGACGTCACCAGTTCCTCGCGGATGGCGTCCAGCGGCGGGTTGGTGACCTGGGCGAAGAGCTGGGTGAAGTAGTCGAAGAGCAGCCGGGGGCGGTCGGAGAGGGCCGCGATGGGGCTGTCGGTGCCCATGGAGCCGATCGGCTCGGCGCCGGCCTTGGCCATGGGGGCGAGGATGATCCGCAGCTCTTCCTCGGTGTAGCCGAAGGTCTGCTGGCGGCGGGTGACGGAGGCGTGGGTGTGGACGATGTGCTCACGCTCGGGCAGGTCGCCCAGCTCGATCTCGCCCGTCTCCATCCAGTCGCCGTAGGGCTGCTCGGCGGCGAGGGACGCCTTGATCTCGTCGTCCTCGATGATGCGGCACTCGGCGGTGTCCACGAGGAACATGCGGCCGGGCTGGAGGCGGCCCTTGCGGACGACCTTGGCGGGGTCGATGTCGAGGACGCCGACCTCGGAGCCGAGGACGACGAGGCCGTCGTCGGTGACCCAGTAGCGGCCGGGGCGCAGGCCGTTGCGGTCGAGGACCGCGCCGACCTGGGTGCCGTCGGTGAAGGTGACGCAGGCGGGGCCGTCCCAGGGCTCCATCATCGTGGAGTGGAACTGGTAGAAGGCACGGCGGGCCGGGTCCATGGAGTCGTGGTTCTCCCACGCCTCCGGGATCATCATCAGCACCGCGTGGGGCAGCGAGCGCCCGCCGAGGTGGAGGAGTTCGAGCACCTCGTCGAAGGACGCCGAGTCGGAGGCGTCCGGCGTGCAGACGGGGAAGGTGCGCGCGAGGTTGTCGTCGGTGCCGAACAGGTCGGAACCGAGCTGGGACTCGCGGGCGCGCATCCAGTTGCGGTTGCCCTTGACGGTGTTGATCTCACCGTTGTGGGCGACGAAGCGGTAGGGGTGCGCGAGCGGCCACGACGGGAAGGTGTTCGTGGAGAAGCGGGAGTGCACGAGCGCGATCGCGGAGGCGAACCGGCGGTCGGACAGGTCCGGGAAGAAGGGTTCGAGCTGGCCGGTGGTCAGCATGCCCTTGTAGACGATCGTCCGGGCGGACAGGGAGGGGAAGTAGACCCCGGCCTCCCGCTCGGCGCGCTTGCGCACGACGAACGCCTTGCGGTCCAGCGCGATGCCCTCGCTGACCCCGTCGGAGACGAAGAGCTGGCGGAAGGCCGGCATGGTGGAGCGGGCGGTCGCGCCGAGCAGTTCGGGGGCGACGGGGACCTCGCGCCAGCCGAGGACGGTGAGGCCCTCCTCGGCGGCGATCGTCTCGATACGTGAGACGATTTCGGCGGTGCCGTCCTCGGGCAGGAAGGCGATGCCGACGGCGTAGGAGCCGGCTGCGGGGAGGTCGAATCCGGCCACCTCGCGGAAGAAGGCGTCGGGCACCTGGGAGAGGATGCCGGCGCCGTCCCCGGAGTCGGGCTCGGAGCCGGTGGCGCCGCGGTGTTCGAGATTGCGCAGTACGGTCAGCGCCTGCTCGACCAGCGCGTGGCTCGCCTCACCGGTGAGGGTGGCCACGAAGCCGACGCCACAGGCGTCGTGCTCGTCGCGGGGGTCGTACATGCCCTGCGCGGCAGGGCGGGCATCCATGAAGGACCAGGCGCGGTCGGTCACGGAATGCGGGGACGGCTGGCGCGTCGTACGCATCGGCTCTCCCGTCGTCGTCAGTGGCGTGTGGCAGGTGCCGAGGGACGACGCTGGCCCTCTGCTGGTGCAAAATTTCGTGCAGGTTACATGATGGAACGCTTGGCCGGAACCGGATACCCCGTTCCATCATGCGGACGCCACAGGGGGACGCGGCGGGGTGCCGTGGGGTGCGGCGGGCGCCGCTCGGGGCGGCTGGAGAAGCTGGGATTCACTGCGGTTTCGAGCAGGGTGACGCGAGTGGGCCGGACGGGTGACGGTCTCTCGGACCGGCACCGGTCGGCTCCGGGGGCGGCCGGGCTTCGTCGCCCGTCCCGCCGGTGCACCGCGAGCGCCGTTGCCCGCAGTGCTTACGGCTCATGCCCGAGGGCCAACCGCGCGAAACCCGCGAGTAACAATTATTTATGCGCACCCCGGAATAAGTCCAGGGTCTCTCAGCTCACAGCGGTCCCGAACAGGCTGCCGAGCGCGAAGGTGACCCCGGCCGCCGCGCCGCCTAGCGCGAGCTGGCGCAGTCCGCTGAACCACCAGCTCCGGGCGGTCACCTTGGCCACCACCGCGCCGCAGCCGAAGAGTCCGGCGAGCGCGAGGAGTACGGCGGGCCACAGGACGGTGGCGCCCAGCAGGTACGGCAGGACGGGCAGCAGGGCGCCCAGCGCGAAGGCGCCGAAGGAGGAGACGGCGGCGGTGACCGGGGACGGCAGGTCGTCGGGGTCGACGCCGAGTTCCTCGCGGGCGTGTATCTCCAGGGCCTGCTCGGGGTCCTTGGAGAGCTGCCGGGCCACCTCGCGGGCGAGCGCGGGCTCGACGCCCCGGGAGGCGTACAGCGCGGCCAGCTCGTCCTCCTCGGCCTGCGGGTGTTTGCGCAGCTCACGGCGCTCGACGTCCAGCTCGGCCTGGACGAGTTCAGCCTGCGAGGCGACGGAGGTGTACTCGCCGGCCGCCATCGAGAAGGCGCCGGCCGCGAGCCCGGCGAGACCCGTGATCACGATCGTCTGATGGCTCACCGAACCGCCCGCGACACCGGTCATCAGGGCGAGGTTGGAGACCAGGCCGTCCATCGCGCCGAAGACGGCGGGGCGCAGCCAGCCGCCGTTCACGTCGCGGTGCGTGTGGTTGTCGCGGTGCGCCTCGTGCAGCGCGGCCTCGGTTTCGATGATGGCCATGGGGACCCCCGGTAAGCTGAGCCAAAGCTAACTTTGGACTTGTTCTACTTTTCGAAGACCCTCAATCTACGCCGCTCCGCGCACCGCCGCCAGCAAGGCCAGGCTGGGCTAACCAAGGGCGTCTTCCCTGCTCAGGAGTCCAGGACGGGGATTTCCCGGTACCGAGCGGGTGATGGCGGGGGCCGGGAGGCTAGGGCACACCACCTCGGGTGGGACACATCCGCAAAGGGCCGTGCGGTCCTGGCGAAGGAGGGTCCCGCCCATGGGTTCGATCGCACCCGCTTCACCGCTCCCCGCCCCCTCGGGGCCCGGACTCCGTGAGCGGGCGCGCGGCGCGCTGCTCGGCCTGGCCGTGGGCGACGCGCTGGGCGCCCCCGCCGAGAACCTGAAGCCCTCCGAGATCCGGGCCCGCTGGGGCCGCATCACCGGGTACGTCACCGAGCGGCCGTGCGGCACGGACGACACCGAGTACGCGATCTTCTCCGGGCTGCTGCTGGCCCGGCACGGCTCCGCGCTGACCCCGGCGCACGTCGAGGCGGCCTGGCACCAGTGGATCGCCGACCGGGCGGAGGGGCCCTTCCGGGGGGCCGGGTTCAGCGAACGGGGCACGCTGGAGAACCTGCGCCGGGGGCTGGCCGCGCCGATCTCCGCCCAGCACCGGCACGCCTGGAGCGACGGGCTGGCGATGCGGGCGGCGCCGTTCGGGGTGTTCGCGGCGGGGCGGCCCGCGGAGGCGGCCCGGCTGGTGGCGATCGACGGCTGCGTGAGCCACGAGGGCGAGGGCATCCTCGGCGGCCAGGCGGTCGCCGCCGGGGTGGCCGCCGCGATGGCGGGCGCGGAGCCGGCCGTGGTGGTCGCGGCCGCCCTGGCCGCCGTGCCCGACGACTCCTGGACCGCCCGGTCCCTGCGCCGCGCGGTCGCCGTCGCCCACCGGGGCGAACGCGCGGTCCGCTCCGCCGTGGTCATCGGCGGCTACCCCTGGACCGATCTCGCCCCCGAGGCGGTCGCCCTCGCCTTCGGCGCCTACGCGGCGGCCGACGGCGACTTCCGCGAAGCGGTCCTGACGGCCGTCAACATGGGCCGCGACGCCGACACCACGGCGGCGGTGGCGGGCGCCCTGGCCGGCGCCGGCGGCGGCATCGACACCATCCCCGCGGACTGGGCCGCCGCCATCGGCCCGGCCCGCGGCCGCTGCCTGCCCGCCATGTCCGGCCACCACATCCTCGACGTGGCCGAACTCCTGACCCCGGAGGAGGGCGGCAGATGGGGCGAGGGCGTGTTCCTGCCGGAGCTGCTCCCGGAGGGAGTACGCCCGGCGCTGCGCCCGGAGGAACCCCCCGCGGTGACCGCCGCCGCCCCGCCGCTGCCCCTGACCGGCACCGCGCCGCTGCGGCTGGCGGGGTCGGTGACCCCGCTCCGCCCCGCGGGTGAGCCCGTCACCACAGCGGTGGAGCTGCCGCCGGTGCCCGCGAGGGCGAGACCGGGCGGGGAGCCGCCGTCCGCCCTGGGCGGGACGGAGGTGCCGTCGTGACCCGGCGGATCGAGGGACTGCTCCTCGGGCTCGCCGCCGGGGACGCGGCCGGCTGGCCCGCCGCCCGGCACCGGGCGGCCCGGATGCCCGAGTGGACGCGGCGGCTCACCCGGGAGCTGGACACCTTCGCCGAGCAGAACGCCACCACCACGCTGCCCGTGCCCATCGCGCTGAACCAGCCGCCGGAGCCGCTGCGGCTCGGGCCGTCCGACGACGCGGAGTGGGCGGCGTTCGCGGCGGAGGCGGTGCTGCGGGCCGGGGACGACGTGCTCGGCGACCTCAGCCGGGACCGCCGGATGCGCGCCGCCATCGACCTGACCTGGAGCGCCGTCGCCTCCGAGGTGGCGGCGGCGGCCGAGCGGGCGCCGGAGGTCGAGTCGGCCGTACTGCCCCTGCGCGCCCGGATCTCGGTGCGCGCGGGACTCGGCAACCTCGCCGCCGGGCTGCGCCCGCCCGCCACCGGCCACGACAACCCGCACTACTTCGACGACGCGGCCTGCGTACGCGCCTGCGTGCTGGCCGTCGCCCACCCGGGCGACCCCGCCCGCGCGGCCGGCCTCGCCGAGTTCGACGCCCGCTACACCCAGGACGGCGACGGCGTGCACGGGGCGCGGGCGATGGCGGCGGCGGTGGCCACCGCCCTGACCGGCGCGGACGCGGACGCGTGCGTGGCGGCCGCGCTGGACGAGCTGCCCGAGGGCACCGAGGTCGGCCGCAACGCCCGGCACGCGCTCGCCCTGGTGTCCGGCACCGACACCGCGTTCGCCCTGGTGCCGCTGCTGGAGCACGGAATCGTGGACCACGTCTACAGCTACGGCATCGCCGCCGCCGAGACCGTCCCGGTGGCGCTCGCGCTGACCCTCGCGTCCGCGGGGCGCCTCGCCGAGGCGGTGCCGGCCGCCGCGTGCCTGTCCCGTGTCGCGGACTCCGCGCCCGCGCTCGCCGGGGCGCTGTGCGGTGCGCTGGGCGGCGGGGAGTGCGTGCCGGAGTCGTGGCGGCGCGCCTGCCGGACCCTCTCCGGCTGCGCGCTGCCCCGGCTGACCGACACGGACCTGGTGGAACTCGCCGGGCTGCTGGAAGCCGCCCAACGGACCCGGCCAGGGGGATGATGCGGGCATGACGCCCAGAAATGATGAAATCGCCGGTCCGGGTACGGCCTGCCTGGACGAGCGGATCACCGGCGCCCTGCTCGGCGCCGCCGTGGGGGACGCCCTCGGCGGACCGGTCGAGGGCTACAGCCCCGACCAGATCGTCGAGCGCCACGGCGGGCGGGTGCACGGCGTCGTCGGCCCCTGGAACGGCGACGACTGGCGCACCGCCCGGCCGATCGCGCCGTACCACAAGGGCGACGGGCACGTCACCGACGACACCTTGATGACGCACGCCCTGATCCGGGTCTACGCCCGGGTCCGGGACCACCTCGACGCATACGCCGTCGCGGAGCACCTGGTACCGGACCTGATGACCGAGCCGCGCTGGATTCCCGAGCTGGAGGCGGAGGCGCTGCCGCTGCAGCGGATCTTCCTCGCCGAGAAGTGGCTGGTGGCCCGGCTCGCGTACGGGCACGTGGACCCGCGCGAGGCGGGCACCGGAAACATCGTCAACTGCGGGGCGGCGATGTACATGGCCCCGGTCGGCCTGGTCAACGCCGCCAACCCGGCGGCCGCGTACGCCGAGGCGCTGGACGTCTCCGGCGCCCACCAGTCCTCGTACGGCAGGGAGGCGGCCGGGGTGTTCGCGGCGGCCGTGGCCGCGGCGTGCGCTCCCGGCGCGAGCCCGGAGTCGGTGGTGGCGGCCTGCCTGGCGCTGGCGAAGGACGGCACCCGGGAGGCCATCGAGAAGGTCTGCGAAGTGGCCGCCCGGCACGGCGACTTCGAGTCGGCGCTGACCCCGCTGCGGCAGGCGGTCGCCCCGTACGACACGGTCGGCCCCGACTACCGCGCCCCCTCCCTCGGCGCCCGGCGCCCCTCCCGGCTGCACTCCATCGAGGAACTCCCGGTGGCGCTCGGCATGCTGGTGGTGGCGGGCGGCGACGCGCGGCAGGCGGTGCTGGGCGCCGTCAACTACGGCCGGGACTGCGACTCGACCGCCACGATGGCCGGTGCTCTCGCGGGCGCGCTCGGCTCCCCGGTGCCCGAGGAGTGGGCGAAGACGGTGGCGGAGGCGAGCCGGCTGGACCTGTGGGCCCCGGCCCGCGAACTGGCCAAGGTGGCCCGCGAGGTCTTCGTCCGGGACACCGGGCGGCGCCGGGCGCACGAGCGGGCGTTCGCCGCGCTGGGAGGCCCGGCATGCTCCGACTGACGTGGGTGCAGCCGGAGGACCTGGTCGGCCATGAGCTGCGCCAGGCCCGGCTGGACGGCCGCAACGCCGCCCGGATCGAGGCGCGCTGGCGCGCGGCGGGCGGCGCGGACGCCCCGGAACGGGCCGGAGCCTCGGCGGAGCCCCCCTCCCGCTATCTGCGGCTGCTGGCCGAGGACCTGCTGGACGAACTGGCCGACCTGCCCAGTGAACTGGCCGGTCTGGAGCCGACCGCGCTGGACCGGATCACGGCCCTGTGCCCCGACTGGCCCGCCTCCCCCGCCGTGCGCACCGCGCCCGGCCCGGACGCGCTGGAGGCGGCCTGGCTGGGCCGCGCCATCGGCTGCCTGCTCGGCAAGCCGGTGGAGAAGCTCCCCCTGGACGGCATCCGCGCCCTGGCCCGCGTCACCGGCAACTGGCCGCTGACCACGTGGTTCACCGCCAAGGGCGTGCCGGAGGACCTGCTCGCCCGGCACCCGTGGAACCGCCGCTCCGCCCCGACCTCGCTGGCCGAGAACATCGACGGCATGCCGGAGGACGACGACCTCAACTACCCGCTGCTGGGCCTGCTCCTGCTCCGCCGGCACGGCCGCGGCTTCACCACCGACGACGTGGCCCGGCTCTGGCTGGACGAACTCCCGCCCGGCCGCGCCTTCACCGCCGAACGCGTCGCGCTGCGCAACCTCCTCGCCGGGGTGGAGCCCCCGCACACCGCCCGGTTCCGCAACCCGTTCCGGGAGTGGATCGGGGCCCTGATCCGGGCCGATGTGCACGGCTGGACCAACGCGGGCGACCCCGGTGCGGCCGCCGCGCAGGCGCACCGGGACGCGGTCCTCAGCCACACCTCCACCGGCGTCCACGCGGCGATGTTCGCGGCCGCCGTCATCGCCGCCGCGGCCACCGGGACCCAGGACGTGCACGCCTGTCTGCGCACCGGCCTCACGGTCGTCCCGCCCGCCTCCCGGCTGGCCCTCGCCGTGACCGACGCCGTTCGGCTGGCGCGGGAGCACACGGACTTCGACGACGTGGTGGATGCACTCCACATGTCGTACGGCCCCACCCACCACTGGGTGCACGCCCTGCCCAACACCGCCCTGACCGCCGCCGCGCTCACCCACGCGGACGGCGACTTCACCGGCTCGGTCTGCCGGGCGGTGTCGGGCGGCTGGGACACCGATTCCAACGGCGCGACGGCCGGCTGTGTCGCGGGGCTCCTCGCGGGGACCCCGGACGCGCTGCCCGAGCGCTGGCGGGCGCCGCTGAAGAACCGGCTCGCCACCTCGGTCGCCGGCTTCGACGGCACCGGCTTCGACACCCTCGCCCGACTCACCCACCTGGAGGCGACCCGCCCATGACCCACATCGTCGTGCTCGGCAGCACGAACATGGACCTCGTCACCTATGTCGCCCGGGCACCGCGGCGCGGCGAGACCGTCACCGGACGGGAGTTCCGCACCATCCCCGGCGGCAAGGGTGCCAACCAGGCGATGGCGGCGGCCCGCGCGGGCGCCACGGTGTCGCTGATCGGCGCGGTCGGTACCGACGCGTACGGCGACCGGCTGCGCGACACCCTCCAGCACTCCGGTGTCGACACGGACTTCCTGCGCACGGTCGAGGGCGCGTCGGGCACCGCGCACATCGTGGTGGACGACGAGGGCGGCAACTCCATCGTCGTCGTCCCCGGCGCCAACGGCACCGTCGACCACCTCTCGCCCGGCGACGAGGGCCTGATCGCCTCGGGCGACGCGCTGCTGCTGCAACTGGAGGTGCCGCTCGCGGCCGTCGTCGCGGGCGCGGAGGCGGCCAGGCGGCACGGGGTGCGGACGGTGCTCACCCCCTCCCCCGCCCAGCCGCTGCCGGAGGAACTGCTGAGCGTGACCGACGTCCTGGTCCCCAACGAGTACGAGGCGGTCACCCTCACCGGCCGCACCGACCCCCTCGACGCGGCCGTGGGCCTGCTCGAACTGGTGCCGGAGGTGGTGCTCACCCTGGGCGAGGCCGGGGTCCTGTACGTCTCCCGGGACACCGAGCCGCTCGCGGTGCCCGCGCATCAGGTGGCGGCGGTGGACTCCACCGGCGCGGGCGACACCTTCGCCGGGGCGTACGCGGTGGCCGTCGCCGAGGAGAAGCCGCTGCGGGAGGCGCTGTCCTGGGCGGCGGCCGCTGCCGCGCTGTCGGTGCAGCGGGAGGGTGCGTCGGCGTCGATGCCGTACCGCCCCGAGATCGAGGCGCAGTACACCGCATGAGCGCCGACCGCCCCGACGACGCCACCCGCCCGCCGCTGGACGGCCTGCGGGTGCTGGACCTGGCCACCCTGTTCGCCGGTCCGCTGGCCGCCACCATGCTCGGTGACTTCGGCGCCGAGGTGATCAAGGTGGAGCATCCGCTGCGGCCCGACCCGTCCCGCGGGCACGGCCCGGCCAAGGACGGCGTGGGCCTGTGGTGGAAGGTGCTCGGCCGCAACAAGCGGACCATCACCTGCGACCTGTCCCGCCCCGGCGGCCGGGACACCCTGCTCAGGCTCGCCGCCACGGCCGACGTGGTGATCGAGAACTTCCGGCCCGGGACCCTGGAGAAGTGGGACCTGGGCTGGCCGGAGCTGTCGGCGGCCAACCCCCGGCTGGTCCTGGCGCGGGTCACCGCCTTCGGGCAGTTCGGCCCGTACGCGCACCGGCCCGGCTTCGGCACGCTGGCCGAGGCGATGAGCGGCTTCGCCGCGCTCACCGGCGAGCCGGAGGCGCCCCCGACCCTGCCGCCCTTCGGGCTCGCCGACTCCATCACCGCCCTGGCCACCGCCTACGCCGTGCTCACCGCGCTGGCCGCCCGGCAGCGCACCGGCGCCGGGCAGGTGGTGGACATGGCGATCATCGAGCCGATGCTCGCCGTGCTGGGCCCCCAGCCGACCTGGTACGACCAGCTCGGCTACGTCCAGGAACGCACCGGCAACCGGTCCGCGAACAACGCCCCGCGCAACACCTACCGCACCCTGGACGGCGCCTGGGTCGCGGTCTCCACCTCGGCGCAGTCGGTCGCGGAGCGGGTGATGCGGCTGGTGGGCCGCCCGGAGCTGGCCGAGGAGCCGTGGTTCGCCACCGGCGCGCAGCGGGCCGCGCACGCCGACGTGCTGGACGAGGCGGTCGGCGCGTGGATCGCGGCCCGTACCCGCGACGAGGTGCTGGCCGCCTTCGACAAGGCGGAGGCGGCCATCGCCCCCGTGCAGGACGTACGGGACGTGTTCGAGGACCCGCAGTACCAGGCGCTGGACACCGTCACGACCGTGGCCGACCCCGACCTGGGCTCGCTGCGCATGCAGAACGTGCTGTTCCGGCTCTCCGCGACCCCCGGCGCGATCCGCTGGGCCGGACGCGGGCACGGAGCCGACACCGACGCGGTTCTCGCCGAGCTGGGCCTCGGCCCGGCCGAGATCGGCGCGCTGCGCGAGGAGGGCGCGCTGTGACCCCGCTGACCTGGCTGTACGTCCCGGGCGACCGGCCCCTTGTGGTGGACAAGGCGCTGGTGGCGGGCGCCGACGTGGTGGTGATCGACCTGGAGGACGCGGTCGCCCCGGACCGCAAGGAGTACGCCCGCGCGGCCACCGCCGAGCGGCTCGCCGACGCCCAGCCGGTCCCGGTCCACGTCCGTCTCAACGGCCCCGGGGGCCCCTGGGCGGCGGCCGACCTCGCCGCGCTGGCCGCCCTGCCGGGCGTCTCCGGGCTGCGGCTGCCCAAGGTGACCGGGCCGGAGCAGGTCCGCCGCACCGCGGAGGCGACCGCGCTCCCGCTGTACGCGCTGCTGGAGTCCGCCCTGGCCATCGAGCACGCCTACGCCATCGCCCGCGCGCACCCCGCCCTGCGCGGGCTGTCGCTCGGCGAGGCGGACCTCCGCTCCGACCTCGGCGTACGGGCCGACGCGGGCCTCGACTGGTGCCGCTCGCGGGTGGTGGTGGCCGCCCGCGCCGCCGGACTGGCCCCGCCGCCCCAGTCGGTCCACCCCGACGTCCGGGACCTGGAGGGGCTCGCCGCGTCCTGCGCCCGAGGCCGCGCCCTGGGCTTCGTGGGCCGCGCGGCGATCCACCCCCGCCAGCTCCCGGTGATCGCGCGGGCCTATCTGCCGACCCCGGAGGAACTGGCGGAGGCCGAGACCGTCCTGAAGGCGGCCGCCGCCGAACAGGGCGCCCTGGCCCTCCCGGACGGCCGCTTCATCGACGCGGCGGCGGTGGCCCAGGCCCAGCGGACCCTGTCGATGGCACGCGGGGGCTGAACATGCGGAAGAGGGCGCCCGGGAAGTCTCCGGGCGCCCTCTCGGCATGTGTACGGGACCGGCTCAGCCCTTCTTGGCGGACTCGGCCGTGTCCTTGACCTCGGCGTCCGCCTCGGCCTCGACGTCGGCGGGCTCATCGGCCTTCTCGGCCTCGACGGGCTTCGCGGCGTCGGCGGGCTCCGCGGCCTTGACCGGCTTCTCGGTCTTCTCGGCGTTCTCGGCCTTCTCGGCCTTCTCGGCCTTGGTCACGTCGGCCTTCTCCGCGGCCGGGTCACCGGCGTCCGCCTCGGCCTCGGCGCCGGCCTCGCCCTCCGCCTCCGCCGAACCGTCGGAGACACCCTGCTCGACCACCGCTTCGCGGCCCGGCCGGCGCTTGGCGGAGAGCACCAGGTAGGCCACCGCGAGCAGGAACACCACCACGGCGGTCCAGACGTTCAGCCGGACGCCCAGGATGTGGTGGGCGTCGTCCACCCGCATGTACTCGATCCAGGCGCGGCCCGCGCAGTAGGCGGCGACGTACAGCGCGAAGGCACGGCCGTGGCCCAGCTTGAAGCGGCGGTCGGCCCAGATCACCAGGAGGGCGACACCCACGCACCACAGGGACTCGTAGAGGAAGGTCGGGTGGTAGTAGCCCGGCACCCGGCCGCCCTCGGAGGAGGTGATGTGCAGGGCCCAGGGCAGGTGGGTCTCGTGGCCGTACAGCTCCTGGTTGAACCAGTTGCCCCAGCGGCCGATGGCCTGCGCGAGGGCGATGCCGGGGGCGACGGCGTCGGCGTAGGCGGGCAGGGCCACACCCATGCGCCGGGCGCCGATCCAGGCACCCAGCGCGCCGAGCGCGATGGCGCCCCAGATGCCCAGGCCGCCCTCCCACACCTTGAAGGCGTCCACCCAGTCGCGGCCCGGGCTGAAGTACAGCTCGTAGTCCGTGATCACGTGGTAGAGCCGGCCGCCGACCAGGCCGAAGGGCACGGCCCACACGGCGATGTCGGCGACCGTGCCGGGACGGCCGCCCCGCGCGATCCAGCGCTTGTTGCCGAGCCAGACGGCGACGAAGACACCGATGATGATGCAGAAGGCGTAGCCGCGCAGCGGAACAGGGCCGAGGTACAGCACTCCGCGCGACGGACTGGGGATGTAGGCAAATTCCATGGCAAGGTCGACGCTACCGTGCCGGGCCGCGCGGTCGCCGGGCGGCCGGGCTACGGGTCCATAACGGGAGGGTGAGAAAAGCCCCTCATCCGCGGTCGGCGCTCTCCACCATCTCCTTGAGCTTCTCGGGCGTCATGGACTGGTCCTGGTAGATGTTCTTGCCGCCGAACAGCACGGTCGGCGTGCCGCCGAAGCCGCCGGAGGCGAACGCCTGCTGCGAGCGGTCCACCCAGCTGTTGTGGGTGCCGTCCTTCACACAGGAGCGGAAGGCGGGTGTGTCGAGACCCTCGACCTTGCCCGCGAGGTCGATCAGCTTGCCGTTGTCGGCGAAGGCGTCGTCGGTCTCCGGGGGCTGGTTGGCGAACAGCACGTCGTGGTACTCGCGGAACTTCCCGGCGTCCTGGGCGCAGGCGGCCGCGTTGGCCGAGTGCAGCGAGCCGGTGCCGCCCATGTTCCCGTCGATCAGGCGGACCAGGTGGTACTCGACCCGGAGCTTGCCCGCGTCGGTCAGCTCGTGCAGCGTGGAGCGGTACCGCGTCTCGAAGGACTGGCAGGCGGGGCAGCGGAAGTCCTCCCAGACGGTGAGCGTGGACTTGGCGCCCTCCTTGCCGACCGGGACGGCGAGGCTGTCCTTGCCCTGCGCGCCGGAGGGTGCCACGACCGGACCCGCGCTCTTGCCGCCCTTGTCCTTGCCCGCGTTGGCCGCGACGACCCCGATCACCGCCGCGAGACCGAGGACGCCCACGACACTGACGCCGACGATCAGCGCGCGCCGGCGCTTGTCCGCGGACTTCTGCTTCTCGCGCTCGGCGGCCAGGCGCTGGCGGGCGTTGCGCTTTCCGTCACGGTTCTTCTCGCTCACACCCCCAGAACGAACCGGGGAGGCGCATTGCGCCTCCCCGGCCTGAGGTCCACCCGTTCGAGTGATCGACGGCGACGCGGGTCAGGCGCCCCGGCGCACGCCCTTCGCCAGGTCGGCGGCGAGCGCGCGCACCGCGTCGACCCCGGCGGCCTCGTCGGGGGCGTCCAGCATCCGCTTCACGAAGGCGGAGCCGACGATGACACCGTCGGCGAAGGCGGCCACCTCGGCGGCCTGGGCGGCGTCGGAGACGCCGAGGCCGACGCAGACGGGCAGATCGGAGCGGGTGGCGCGGGTGCGCGTCACCAGGTCCTCGGCCTGCGCGCCGACGGACTCACGGGTGCCGGTGACGCCCATCAGCGAGGCCGCGTAGACGAAGCCGCTGCCCGCCGCGGTGATCTCGGCGAGCCGGGCGTCCCGGCTGCTGGGGGCGACCACGAAGACGGTGGCCAGACCGTGCTTCTCGGCGTGCTCGCGCCACAGCCCGGCCTCCTGCACCGGCAGGTCGGGCAGGATGCAGCCCGCGCCGCCCGCCTCGGCCAGCTCGGCGGTGAACCGCTCGACGCCGTAGCGGTCGATGGGGTTCCAGTACGTCATCACGAGCACCGGCTTTCCGGTGGCCGCGTGGGCCTCGCGGACCGTGCGCATGACGTCGGCGATGCGGACGCCGCCGCGCAGGGCGATGTCGTCGGCGGTCTGGATGACCGGGCCGTCGAGCACCGGGTCGCTGTGCGGGAGGCCGACCTCGACGACGTCGGCGCCGCCGTCGAAGGCGGCCTTGATCGCCTCGATGCCGCCGTCCACGGTCGGGAACCCGGCCGGGAGGTAGGCGATGAGCGCGGCGCGGTCCTCGGCCTTCGCGGCGGCGAGGGTGTCCGACAGCAGGTTGATGTTGCCGCTCACTTGGCGTCCCCCTCGATCTCGGCGGTGTGGGCCTCGTCGGCCGCTACCTCGGCGTCGGTGTCGTAGAGCCCGAAGTACCGGGCCGCGGTGTCCATGTCCTTGTCGCCGCGTCCGGAGAGGTTGACGACGATCAGCCCGTCCGGGCCCAGCTCCTTGCCGACCTCCAGGGCGCCGGCCAGCGCGTGGGCGCTCTCGATGGCCGGGATGATGCCCTCGGTGCGCGACAGCAGGCGCAGCGCCTGCATGGCGGCGTCGTCGGTGACCGCGCGGTACTCGCCCCGGCCGGAGTCCTTGAGGTAGGAGTGCTCGGGGCCGATGCCCGGGTAGTCCAGACCGGCCGAGATCGAGTACGGCTCGGTGATCTGGCCCTCGTCGTCCTGGAGGACGTAGGAGCGGGAGCCGTGCAGGATGCCGGGCTCGCCAGCGGTCAGGGTGGCCGCGTGCTCTCCGGTGTCGATGCCGTGTCCGGCGGGCTCGCAGCCGATCAGGCGCACGTCCGCGTCGGGGATGAAGGCGTGGAAGAGGCCGATGGCGTTGGAGCCGCCGCCGACGCAGGCGATGGCGGCGTCCGGCAGGCGTCCGGCGCGCTCCAGGATCTGGCGGCGGGCCTCGACGCCGATGACGCGGTGGAAGTCGCGGACCATCGCCGGGAAGGGGTGGGGTCCGGCGACCGTGCCGAAGAGGTAGTGGGTGCGGTCGACGTTGGCGACCCAGTCGCGGAACGCCTCGTTGATGGCGTCCTTCAGGGTGCGGCTGCCGGACTTCACGGCCACGACCTCGGCGCCGAGCATGCGCATCCGGGCCACGTTCAGGGCCTGGCGCTCGGTGTCGATCTCGCCCATGTAGATAGTGCAGTCGAGGCCGAACAGGGCGCAGGCGGTGGCGGTGGCGACGCCGTGCTGGCCGGCGCCGGTCTCCGCGATGACGCGGGTCTTGCCCATGCGCTTGGTGAGCAGGGCCTGGCCGAGCACGTTGTTGATCTTGTGCGAGCCGGTGTGGTTGAGGTCCTCGCGCTTGAGGAACACGCGGGCTCCGCCGGCCTCGGCGGCGAAACGGGGGACTTCGGTGAGCGAACTCGGCCGGCCCGTGTAGTTGACCATGAGGTCGTTCAGTTCGCGGGCGAACTCCGGGTCCGCCTTGGCCTTGTCGTACTCGACGGCGACCTCGTCCACGGCGGCGACGAGGGCCTCCGGGATGAACTTGCCGCCGAAGGCGCCGAAGTAGCCCTGAACGGTGGGGACTTGGCCCTCCGGGTCAGGGAAGAAGTAGTTGCTGCTGGGCATGCCGGTACCTCACGGTGAGTGCGTGTGAAAAGACACTGTTCGCCGTGGGGGCGGGGATCGTTACGTGACCGCGGGCCGTTCGTGGCTGGTCGCGCAGTTCCCCGCGCCCCTGCAGGTCGGCCGCTGCCATCGTCTGCCGTTCACTTGCCCGGGCTCCGCCCCGA
Organism: Streptomyces sp. NPDC046860; assembly: GCF_040645115.1. NCBI lineage: Bacteria > Bacillati > Actinomycetota > Actinomycetes > Kitasatosporales > Streptomycetaceae > Streptomyces > Streptomyces sp. NPDC046860. The sequence continues at coordinate 92,053 of NZ_JBEYXQ010000005.1, forward strand.
TGTGGTACCTCACCCTGCGGCCGTGGACCCGGCGGGCCGGGGCTCGGCAGCCACGGGGACGGCAGCCGCGCGCGAGGCGGGCGTGGCGGTCCACGGTGGCGGTCAGGGTGAGGGTCACGGGGTCAAGCCTACCGGGGGATCAGCCGCGGCCGTGCCGCAGTGCGGGGTGCTCGCCCGCGGCCACCAGGTCGGCCACCGCCGTCTTGGGGTCGCGGCCGGTGACCAGGGACTCGCCGACCAGGACGGCGTCGGCGCCCGCGTTGGCGTAGGCGATCAGGTCGTGCGGGCCGCGCACGCCGGACTCCGCGACCTTGACCAGCTCGTCGGGGATCTCCGGGGCGATCCGCTCGAAGGTGCCCCGGTCGACCTCCAGGGTCTTCAGGTTGCGGGCGTTGACGCCGATGATCCTGGCACCCGCGTCCACGGCGCGCTCGATCTCGTCCTCGTCGTGCACCTCGACCAGCGGGGTCAGGCCGATGGAGACGGCACGCTCGATCAGCGACTCCAGCGCGGGCTGCTCCAGGGCGGCGACGATCAGCAGCGCGAGGTCGGCGCCGTACGCGCGTGCCTCCCACAGCTGGTAGGAGGTGACGATGAAGTCCTTGCGCAGCACCGGGATGTCGACGCGGGCGCGGACGGCCTCCAGGTCGGCCAGCGAGCCGCCGAAGCGGCGCTGCTCGGTGAGGACGGAGATGACGGCGGCGCCGCCTGCCTCGTAGTCGGCGGCGAGGGCGGCCGGGTCGGCGATGGCGGCCAGCGCGCCCTTGGACGGGCTGGAGCGCTTGACCTCGCAGATGACCTTGACGCCGTCGCCCTTGAGGGCGGCGACGCCGTCCTTCGCGGGCGGGGCCGCGGCCGCGCGCTCCTTGAGCTCGTCGAGGCTGACGCGGGCCTGCCGTTCCGCGAGGTCGGCCCGGACTCCGTCGATGATCTCGTCGAGCACGCTCACGCGAGCGGCCCCCTTTCAGCCGTTGGTCTGGGGCGGGTTCGAAAACCCATGGTCACTGCGATGGTATCCGCCGGACGTGCCAGGGCTCGCATCCGGCGGCCGGCGGTCCCATTACCTGGACACTCACTGTTGATCAAGGACGGATCAAGCCACCGAAGGGCAGGTTCCGGACGACGGTGAAGAGCAGCAGGGCACCACCGGCCACCCACAGCGGCGTGCGGCCCAGGACGAGCCGCATCGGGCGGCCGCGGGCGGCGCGTACCGCCCAGACCGTCCACACCACGGCGAAGGCGAGGTAGGCGGCGACCCCGGCCGCGTTGTCGTGCAGGGCGCCCAGGAGGTCGCCGTGGACGAAGGCGTGCGCGCTGCGCAGTCCGCCGCAGCCGGGGCAGTACAGCCCGGTGAGGGCGTACAGCGGGCAGACCGGGTAGTGGCCGGGCTGGTTGGGGTCGACGGCGCCGACGTAGGCGAAGGCTCCGGCCACGCCCGCGAGCGCCCCGGCCGGACCGGCCAGGCGCCGCCACAGCGGGGCCTCCTGGGCCGGGACGGGCGGGGAGAGGGGCGGGAGGGCACCGCTGTCGGCATTCACCCTGGCATTGTGCCGTGGGCCCCCGCGGGACGCGCGAAGGGCGCCCCGGGGCCGTCCGTACGGCTCCGGGGCGCCCTGTCGGCGGTTCGGCTCAGCTTTCGGCGCCGACCGGCTCACGGGTGGCCGCGGTGGCGGGGAGCACCGGGGCGGCGCTCGCCTTCGGCATGCCGAGGCCCATGGAGCGCATGACCCAGCCCACGACGCCGCCGAGGGCCACGATCACCATGCCGGCCCAGAAGCCGAGGGGCTGGGCCATCACGATGAAGGCGCCCGAGACGCAGAAACCGATGAACGCGATGATGACACCGGTCCAGGCGGCCGGGGTGTGACCGTGGCTGCTGCCCGCCATGACTTGCTCCTCGTTGCTGTGTACGTGTCGTAGTACAGGTCGTACGTGCCGTACGGTTCCGAGCCCGCCCGTCACTGTCCGAGCCGGTCGTTCGCCGTCCATTGTCCCGTACGCGCCCGCGCGATCGACGCGGGGGTGGCAGTCTGATAGGCCACACCCGCGCGCGGGTTCAGGCTCCGGTGGGGTCCTCGCCCCGGTCCAGGGCCTTCCAGATCTCCTCGGGGCGCTCCGGATCGGCCGGGCGGGGGGTGCGCCGGGGGCGGTCGGTGCCGCGCTCGTAGCGTCCGGACATGGCGGGCCAGCGCGGCCCGTAGCGCAGGGCGAGGAGTCCGGCGAGCAGGATCAGCACTCCCCCGGCCGCCGCCGCGTAGGGCCAGCCGGTGTGGCTGAGCGCCTGCACGGTGGCCGAGGTGTCGCCGGTGGCCTCGGCGGCCTTCTCCTCCAGCGCGGAGCCGTCCGCGACCCCGGCGAGGGCGGCGGCGACGATACCGGCGCCGGAGAGCGTGAGCAGGGCGGCGACGGCGAACCGGCCGGCCCGGCGCACCGCGAAGACGGCGACGAGCGCGGCCAGCCCCACGACGGCGAGGGCGGCGGGGACGCCGGTGACGTCGCTGCCCTTGGCCGTCAGCGGGAAGGCGCCTCCGGCGACCGTCGCGGTCCCCTCGGACCACTGCTGCCGGGTCGCCAGCAGCGCCACGGCCGCGCCGAGGGCGCCGAAGAGCAGGGCGGCGGCCAGGCTGCGGCGGCCGGAGCGGGCGGGCGCGGCGGCTTCGGAACGGGGGTGCGGTACGGCAGTCACGTACTCCACTATCGCCTGAACCCGCCACGAAGCGTCATCCGGGGTTGCCGCGAACGGGTCACACCGTGCCCAGCCGGTTGGCGGTGTGCACGGCGCGCAGCACGGCCGCCGCCTTGTTGCGGCACTCCTGGTCCTCGGCGACCGGGTCGGAGTCCGCGACGATCCCCGCGCCGGCCTGCACGTACGCCGTGCCGTCGCGCAGCAGGGCGGTGCGGATGGCGATGGCGGTGTCGGAGTCGCCCGCGAAGTCGAGGTAGCCGACGCAGCCGCCGTACAGGCCGCGCCGGGAGGGTTCGAGTTCGTCGATGATCTGCATCGCGCGGGGCTTGGGGGCGCCGGAGAGGGTGCCCGCCGGGAAGCAGGCGGTGAGCACGTCGAAGGCGGTACGGCCGTCGCTGACCTCACCGGTGACGGTGGACACGATGTGCATGACGTGCGAGTAGCGCTCGATCGACATGAAGTCGACGACCTCCACCGAGCCCGGCCGGCAGACCCGGCCGAGGTCGTTGCGGCCGAGGTCGACCAGCATCAGGTGCTCGGCGCGCTCCTTGGGGTCGGCCATCAGCTCGTCGGCGAGGGCCTGGTCCTCCTGCGGGGTGGCGCCCCGGTGCCGGGTGCCGGCGATGGGGTGCACCATGGCGCGCCCGTCCTCGACCTTGACCAGCGCCTCGGGCGAGGAGCCGACCACGTCGAACCCCTCGAACCGGAACAGGTACATGTAGGGCGAGGGGTTGGTGGCACGCAGCACCCGGTACACGTCCAGGGCGCTCGCGGTGCACGGCGTCTCGAAGCGCTGGGAGGGGACGACCTGGAACGCCTCGCCCGCGCGGATGCGCTCCTTGACGTCCTCGACGGCCTCGCGGAAGTCGGGGCCGCCCCACAGCGCGGTGTACTCGGGCAGTTCGGAGGGCGGCAGGACGGCCGGGGGCTGGGCGACCGGGCGGGCCAGGTCGGCCTCCATGGCGTCGAGCCGGGCGACGGCGTCGGCGTACGCCTCGTCCACGCCGGTGTCGAGGTCGTTGTGGTTGATCGCGTTGGCGATCAGCAGGACCGAGCCCTCCCAGTGGTCCATCACCGCGAGGTCGCTGGTGAGGAGCATGGTCAGCTCGGGCAGGTTCAGGTCGTCGCGCTCGCCGGGGCCGATCTTCTCCAGGCGGCGGACGATGTCGTAGCCGAGGTAGCCGACCATGCCGCCGGTGAAGGGCGGCAGGCCCTCCTGGTGGGGGGTGTGCAGGGCCTGGAGGGTGGCGCGCAGCGCGGCGAGCGGGTCGCCGTCGGTGGGGACGCCGACCGGCGGGGTGCCGAGCCAGTGGGCCTCGCCGTCGTGGGTGGTGAGGGTGCCCGTCGAGTGGACGCCGACGAAGGAGTACCGGGACCAGGAGCGGCCGTTCTCGGCGGACTCCAGCAGGAAGGTGCCGGGGCGCTCGGCGGCGAGCTTGCGGTAGAGGGCGACGGGGGTGTCGCCGTCGGCGAGGAGCTTGCGGGTGACCGGGATGACACGCCGGTCGGCGGCGAGCTTGCGGAAGGTGTCCAGGTCCATGGCGCTCACTGGCCCTCGCCCTTCAGCAGCACGTCGGCGTCGAAGCAGGTCCGGTCGCCGGTGTGGCAGGCGGCGCCGGTCTGGTCGACCTTGACCAGCAGGGTGTCGGCGTCGCAGTCCAGCGCGACCGACTTCACGGCCTGGACGTGGCCGGAGGTGTCGCCCTTGACCCAGTACTCCTGGCGGCTGCGGGACCAGTACGTGCAGCGGCCGGTGGTCAGGGTGCGGTGCAGCGCCTCGTCGTCCATCCAGCCGAGCATCAGCACCTCGCCGGTGTCGTACTGCTGGGCCACGGCGGGGACGAGTCCGTCCGGGTCGCGCTTGAGGCGGGCGGCGATCTCGGGGTCGAGGCCGCTGGGACGGGGGCTGCCGGTCGTACGGGTCATGGGTGCCATTGTGCCGTGCGGCGTCCCGGGACAGGTCCGCGTCCGCTGCGTGGTCCCCGGGTGTGGTCGTAGGCTTGAGGCCATGTCGACCTTCGCCAAGCGTGAACGGCTCCTGCTCGCCGACCTCTTGGAAACCGCCGGCCCGGACGCACCCACTCTGTGCGAGGGCTGGACGGCACGTGATCTGGCCGCGCACGTGGTGGTGCGCGAACGGCGCCCGGACGCGGCGGCCGGGATGCTCGCCAAGCCGCTGGCCTCCCGGCTGGAACGCGTGATGGACGAGTTCGCGGCCCGGCCCTACGACGAACTGATCCGGCTGATCCGCACCGGCCCGCCGAAGTTCTCCCCGTTCCGGCTGAAGCAGGTGGACGAGGCGGCGAACACGGTCGAGTTCTACATCCACACCGAGGACGTGCGCCGGGCCGGGCCCGAGTGGAGCCCGCGCGAACTGGACCCGGTCTTCCAGGACGTGCTGTGGTCCCGGCTGGAGCGCACGGCCCGGCTGTCCGGGCGGCACGCGCCGACCGGTCTGGTGCTGCGCCGCCCGGACGGCCGCACGGTGGTCGCGCACCGCGGCACGCCGGTGGTCACGGCGACCGGCGAGCCGTCCGAGCTGCTGATGTTCGCCTACGGGCGGCAGGACGCGGCCAAGGTGGCGCTGGAGGGCGACGCGGACGCGATCGCCGCCCTGCACGACTGCCGGGAATTGGGTCTCTGACCCCGGCCGCCGGCACCTGTCTCCGACCCCTGCCTTTGACCCCTCGGGGAGCCGTCATGATCAAGGTAGCCATGACCGGGGTGTACGTGGACGACGTGGCGAGGGCGCACGCCTTCTACACGGAGGTGCTGGGCTTCGAGACCCGGCTGCACGTGGATCTCGGTGACGGCGTGCTGTTCGTGACGGTCGGGGCGGCCGGGGGTGCCCAGCCGGACCTCCAGTTGCTGCTGGAGCCCGGCGAGGGCCCCATCGCGGAGCCGTACCGCACGGCTCTGTACGAGGCGGGCCTGCCGACCATCGTGTTCGAGGTGGACGACATGCGGGCGGAGTACGAGCGGCTGCGCGCCGCCGGTGTCCGGTTCACCCATCCCCCGCAGGCGCAGGGGCCGGTGCTGGCGGCCGTGTTCGACGACACGGTCGGCAATCTGGTCCAGCTCACCCAGCGGCTGCGCTGACCGTTCAGGCGGGCAGTTCGGCCCGCCTGAGGTGGGGGAAGCACAGCATGACGACCCCGCCGAGCCCGCACACCGCGGCGCAGGCCGCGAACACCGGGCCGAGCCCGAAGGCGCCGATCGCGGCGGCCGCGAAGGGCATGCTGAGCGGGGCGAGTCCGAGGCTGACCAGACTGGCGACGGCGGTGATCCGGCCCAGGTAGGCGGGGTCGGCCTGGGTCTGGAGCAGGGCGCCGCACATCGCTCCGCTGAGTCCGGCGAGCAGCCCGATCAGCAGAGCCACGGCGACGGCTCCGGCGAGCCGGGGGACCTGGGCGAGGGCGGCGATGGCGACGGCCCCGGCGAGGATCGAGCAGGCGGCGGTGAGCCCGGCGCGCGGGACGCGGCCGCGCACGGCGAGCAGCAGCGACACGGCGCCCGCGCCGACGCCGAACCCGGCGAGCACCCAGCCCATGCCGGCCGAGCCCCAGCCGCGCCGGTCGGCGAGCAGGGTGAGGCCGACGTTGAGCGGGCCGACGAAGCCGAAGTCGCCGAGGGCGATGGCGAGCATCAGCGGGCCGAGGACGCGGTGGCGGCGGATGTGACGCAGTCCGTCCGCGAGGTCGGCCCAGGCGGTGCCCGCCTCCCGGGCGGCCTCGCCGCCGGGCAGCGGCCGCAGCCGCACCGTGATCAGCAGGGGCAGCGAGAGCGCGATGAGCAGTCCGGCGAGCCCGAACGCGGCGGCCGCGCCGCCCACCGCCACGCCGAGCCCGCCGAGCGGGGCGCCGACGACTCCGGCGATCCGGATGGCGAGGCCGCGCAGGCCCTGGACCCGGGCGAGCTGGCCGGGCGCGGTGATCCGGGCCGGGAGCGCGCCGACGGCCGGCATGAAGACGGCGTCGACGGTGCCGAAGACCAGGGCGAGCGCGGCGAGCGGCCACAGTCCGGGGGTGGTGAGGAACAGCAGCGCGGCGACGGCGAGCACGGCCGCGCACCGCACGGCGTCGCTGCCGATGACCACGCGGCGCGGCCCGAACCGGTCGGCGATGACCCCGCCGCCGAGCAGCAGCAGGGCGCGGGGCACCGCGCTGGCCGCCATCACGGCACCGGCCTCGGAGGGGCTGCCGGCCCGCACCGCGGCCCAGGACAGCGCGATGTAGTAGACGTTGTCGCCGAGCATGGACGCGGTGTAGGCGCCCAGCCAGCGCAGGACGTTGGGGTCACGATGAGCCGCCCGGCCGCCTGTCGGGGCGGCCGGGCGTATCCCGGTGTCGGTGGCGGGGGTCGGTTCAGACACGGACCGGGTGGCCCGCCTCGCGCAGGGTCTGCTTGACCTCGCCGATGCGCAGGTCGCCGAAGTGGAAGACGGAGGCCGCGAGCACCGCGTCCGCGCCCGCGTCGACGGCGGGCGCGAAGTGGGAGAGCGCGCCCGCGCCGCCCGAGGCGATCACCGGGACGGAGACGTGCCCGCGGACGGCCGCGAGCATGTCGAGGTCGTAGCCGTCCTTGGTGCCGTCGGCGTCCATCGAGTTGAGCAGGATCTCGCCCGCGCCCAGCTCGGCGGCCCGGTGCGCCCATTCGACCGCGTCGATGCCGGTGCCCTTGCGGCCGCCGTGCGTGGTGACCTCGAAGGAGCCGGACGGGGTGCGCCGGGCGTCCACCGAGAGAACCAGCACCTGGCTGCCGAACCGCTCCGCGATCTCCCGGATGAGCTCGGGGCGCGCGATGGCGGCGGTGTTGACGCCCACCTTGTCGGCGCCCGCGCGAAGGAGCTTGTCGACGTCCTCGGCGGTGCGGACGCCGCCGCCGACGGTGAGCGGGATGAAGACCTGCTCGGCGGTGCGGCGCACCACGTCGTAGGTGGTCTCCCGGTCGCCGGAGGAGGCGGTGATGTCCAGGAAGGTCAGCTCGTCGGCGCCCTCGGCGTCGTAGACCTTGGCCATCTCCACCGGGTCGCCGGCGTCACGCAGGTTCTGGAAGTTGACGCCCTTGACGACCCGGCCATTGTCCACGTCCAGGCAGGGGATGACTCGTACGGCCAGGGTCATGCGGACACTCCTCGGAACGCCTCCACCTCGATCTCGACGACCAGGCTGGGGTCCACGAAACCGGAGACGATGATCATCGACGCGGCGGGCCGGACGGTGTCGAACAGCTCCTTGTGGGCGCGCCCGACCTCCTCCACGTCGCGTGCGTGGGTGATGTACATACGGGTGCGCACCACGTCGTCGCGGCCGAGGCCCACCTGCTCCAGCGCGCCCAGCGCGACGTTGAAGGCGTTCACGGCCTGCTCGTACGGGCCGCCCCCGGCGATCTGCCCGTCCACGACGGAGGTGCAGCCGGAGACCAGGACCAGCCCGTTCGGCAGCTCCACGGCGCGGGAGTAGCCGAACTGCTCCTCCCAGGGGGCCCCGGTGCTCACCCGGCGTACGTCGCTCACCGGGACACCGCCGCGAGGGCCTCTTCGAGGGTGAACGCCTCGGCGTACAGGGCCTTGCCGACGATGGCGCCCTCGACGCCGAGCGGCACCAGCTCGGCGATGGCGCGCAGGTCGTCCAGCGAGGAGACGCCGCCGGAGGCGACGACCGGACGGTCGGTGGCGGCGCAGACGTTCTTCAGCAGCTCCAGGTTGGGGCCCTGGAGGGTGCCGTCCTTGGCGATGTCGGTGACGACGTAGCGGGAGCAGCCCTCGCGGTCCAGGCGGGCGAGGGTCTCGTAGAGGTCGCCGCCGTCGCGGGTCCAGCCGCGGCCGCGCAGGGTGGTGCCGCGTACGTCGAGGCCGACCGCGATCTTGTCGCCGTGCTCGGCGATGACCTTGGCGACCCACTCGGGAGTCTCCAGGGCGGCGGTGCCGAGGTTGACGCGGGTGCAGCCGGTGGCGAGGGCGGCGGCGAGGGTGTCGTCGTCGCGGATGCCGCCGGACAGTTCCACCTTGATGTCCATGGCCTTCGCGACCTCGGAGATCAGCGCCCGGTTGTCGCCGGTGCCGAACGCGGCGTCGAGGTCGACCAGATGCAGCCACTCGGCGCCCGCGCGCTGCCAGGCGAGGGCCGCCTCCAGCGGGGAGCCGTAGGAGGTCTCGGAGCCGGACTCGCCGTGCACGAGGCGGACGGCCTGGCCGTCGCGGACGTCGACGGCGGGGAGCAGTTCGAGCTTGGCCATGGTCTTAGAGGGTTCCGATCCAGTTGGTGAGGAGCTGGGCACCGGCGTCGCCGGACTTCTCGGGGTGGAACTGGGTGGCGGACAGGGCGCCGTTCTCGACGGCGGCGACGAACGGCCCGCCGTAGGTCGACCAGGTCACCGCGGGCGGGGTCATGGCCGCGTTGAGCTGGTCGAAGTCCCAGTCCTGCACCGCGTAGGAGTGCACGAAGTAGAAGCGGTCGGACGGGTCCAGGCCCGCGAACAGCTTCGAGTCGGCCGGGGCGTCGACGGTGTTCCAGCCCATGTGGGGCACGACGTCGGCCTTGAGCGGGCCGACCGTGCCGGGCCACTCGTCCAGGCCCTCGGTCTGCACGCCGTGCTCGATGCCGCGGGCGAACAGGATCTGCATGCCGACGCAGATGCCGAGCACCGGGCGTCCGCCGGCCAGGCGCCGGTCGACGACCCAGTCGCCGCGGGCCTCGCGCAGGCCGGTCATGCAGGCGGCGAACGCGCCGACGCCCGGCACCAGCAGGCCGTCGGCGTTCATCGCCTTGTCGAAGTCGCGGGTGATCTCCACCTCGGCGCCCACGCGGGCCAGCGCGCGCTCGGCGGAACGGACGTTGCCGAAGCCGTAGTCGAAGACCACGACCTTCTTCACGTCGCTCAACTCCACACCCCCAGCCTCATGACGCCCGCGACCAGGCACATGGCCGCGCCGATGGAGACGAGCACGATCAGGCTGGTGGGCATCTTCTGCTTGACGAAGGAGATGATGCCGCCGACCAGGAAGAGGCCGACGACGATCAGGATGGTGGACAGACCGGTCATGGGATTTACAGCGCGCCCTTCGTGGAGGGGAGGATGCCGGCCGCGCGCGGGTCGTGCTCGCTGGCGTAGCGCAGGGCGCGGGCGAGGGCCTTGAACTGGCACTCCACGATGTGGTGCGCGTTGCGCCCGTAGGGCACGTGCACGTGCAGCGCGATCTGCGCCTGGGCGACGAAGGACTCCAGGATGTGCCGGGTCATCGTGGTGTCGTACTCGCCGATCATCGGCGCCATCTTCTCGGGCTCGGTGTGCACGAGGTAGGGGCGGCCGGAGAGGTCGACGGTGACCTGGGCGAGCGACTCGTCCAGCGGGACCGTGCAGTTGCCGAAGCGGTAGATGCCCACCTTGTCGCCGAGCGCCTGCTTGAAGGCGGCGCCGAGCGCGAGGGCGGTGTCCTCGATGGTGTGGTGGGTGTCGATGTGCAGGTCGCCGTCGGTCTTGACGGTGAGGTCGAACAGACCGTGGCGGCCGAGCTGGTCGAGCATGTGGTCGTAGAAGCCGACGCCGGTGGCGATGTCGGTCTTGCCGGTGCCGTCGAGGTCGATCTCGACGAGGACCGAGGTCTCCTTGGTGGTGCGCTGCACGCGTCCTGTGCGGCTCATGCGTCAAGCTCCTTCTTCAAGTCCCGTACCGCGTCGAGGAACGCGTCGTTCTCTTCGGGGGTTCCGGCGGACACCCGCAGCCATCCGGGCACGCCGTTGTCCCGGACCAGCACCCCCTGGTCGAGGATGCGGCGCCAGGCGCCGTGGGTGTCCTCGAAGCGGCCGAACTGCACGAAGTTGGCGTCCGACTCGGTCACCTCGTAGCCGATGGCCCGCAGTTCGGTGACGAGGCGGTCCCGCTCGGCCTTGAGCTGCTCGACGTAGCCGAGCAGCGTGTCGGTGTGCTCCAGCGCGGCCAGCGCGGTGGCCTGGGTGACGGCGCTGAGGTGGTAGGGCAGCCGGACCAGCTGGACGGCGTCCACCACGGCGGGGTCGGCGGCCAGGTAGCCGAGGCGGAGTCCGGCGGCGCCGAACGCCTTGGACATGGTCCGCGAGATCACCAGGCGGGGCCGGCCCGCCAGCAGGGGCAGCAGGGACTCGCCGTGGCTGAACTCGATGTACGCCTCGTCCACGACCACCATGGAGGGCTTCGCCGCCTGCGCGGCCTCGTACAGCGCGAGGACGGTCTCGGGCGGGACGGCGTTGCCGGTGGGGTTGTTGGGGGTGGTGATGAAGACGACGTCGGGCCGGTGCTCGGCGATGGCGCGCTCGGCGGCGGCCGGGTCGATGGTGAAGTCCTCGCCGCGCGGCCCGGAGATCCAGCCGGTGCCGGTGCCGCGCGCGATCAGCGCGTGCATCGAGTACGACGGCTCGAAGCCGATCGCGGTGCGGCCGGGGCCGCCGAAGGTCTGCAGGAGCTGCTGGATGACCTCGTTGGAGCCGTTGGCCGCCCAGACGTTCTCCACGCCGAGCGGGTGGTGCCCGGTCGTGGTGAGGTACCTGGCCAGCTCGGTACGGAGCTGGACCGCGTCCCGGTCGGGGTAGCGGTTCAGGTTCCGGGCCGCCTCGCGCACCCGCTCCGCGATCCGCTCGACCAGCGGCTCGGGCAGGGGGTAGGGGTTCTCGTTGGTGTTCAGCCGGACGGGGACGTCCAACTGGGGCGCGCCGTAGGGGGACTTGCCGCGCAGCTCGTCCCGTACGGGGAGATCGTCGATGCCGGTCACTTGGTCTCGGGTACCTTCCAGCCGAACCGGGCCTTGATCGCCGCGCCGTGCGCGGGCAGGTCCTCCGCCTCCGCGAGGGTGACCACGTGGTGGGCGACCTCGGCGAGCGCGTCCTCGGTGTAGTCGACGATGTGGATGCCGCGCAGGAAGGACTGCACGGACAGGCCGGAGGAGTGGCAGGCGCAGCCGCCGGTGGGCAGCACGTGGTTGGACCCGGCCGCGTAGTCCCCCAGGGAGACGGGCGCCCAGGGGCCGATGAAGACCGCGCCCGCGTTGCGCACCCGGTCGGCGACGGCGGCCGCGTCGCGGGTCTGGATCTCCAGGTGCTCGGCGCCGTAGGCGTCGACCACCCGCAGGCCCTCCTCGACGCCGTCCACGAGGACGATCGCGGACTGCTGCCCGTTCAGCGCGGGCACGATCCGGTCGTCGATGTGCTTGGTCGCGGCGACCTGCGTCTTCAGCTCGGCCTCGACCGCGTCGGCCAGGGCGGCCGAGTCGGTGACGAGGACGGCGGCGGCCAGCGGGTCGTGCTCGGCCTGGCTGATCAGGTCGGAGGCGACGTGCACCGGGTCGGCGGTCTCGTCGGCGAGGACGGCGATCTCGGTCGGGCCGGCCTCGGCGTCGATGCCGATCTTGCCGGTGAAGTAGCGCTTGGCGGCGGCGACCCAGATGTTGCCGGGGCCGGTGACCATGTTGGCGGGCGGGCAGGACTCGGTGCCGTGGGCGAACATCGCCACGGCGGTGGCGCCGCCGGCCGCGTACACCTCGTCCACGCCGAGCAGGGCGCAGGCGGCGAGGATCGTCGGGTGCGGCAGGCCGCCGAACGCGGCCTGCGCCGGGGAGGCGAGCGCGACGGACTCGACCCCGGCCTCCTGCGCGGGCACCACGTTCATGATCACGGAGGAGGGGTACACCGAGCGGCCGCCGGGCGCGTACAGCCCGACCCGGTCGACGGGCACCCACTTCTCGGTCACGCTGCCGCCGGGCACGACCTGGGTGGTGTGGGTGGTGCGGCGCTGGGCGCGGTGGACCAGGCGGGCCCGGCGGATGGACTCCTCCAGGGCGGCCCGCACGTCCGGGTCGAGGTTCTCGAGCGCGTCGGTGAGCGCCTGAGCCGGGACACGGACGGATTCCAGCCGTACGCCGTCGAACTTCTCGGCGAAGTCGATCAGTGCCGCGTCGCCACGATGATGCACGGCCTCGCAGATCGGACGCACCTTCTCCAGGGCGGCCGAGACGTCGAAGTCGGCTCGGGGCAGCAGGTCGCGCAGGGCGGGGCCCTCGGGGAGGGCGTCGCCGCGCAGATCGATTCGGGAGATCACAGTCCCAATTCTCTCAGACCGGCGCCGGGCCCCGTCCGCGCGTATCAATGGCTGATACAGAACGTGGGACAAGCGCTGCGACAGAGCGTGGCCGGAACCCGCGAATTCACCCTCACGTTGTGTGTCGAACCCGTCACTCACCGGGCATGAGCCGGGGAACGACGTGTGGGACGGACGTGGGCGGCGGGCCCGGCGGTGACGCCGGTGGCCCGGCTCGCGGGAGAGGAGCCCCGGTGACCGAGGCACTGGCGGTGGGTCCGGGCGCGGAGGAACTGCCGGACGATCTGACCCCGGCCGAGGCGGGCATGTGGCAGGCGTTCCGCAACGGCAGTGTGTACGACCTGAGCAGCGGCGAGGCGGCCGTGGACGATCCGCACGGCGGCGTCCCCTGGGGCCCGGAGCGCAGCGTGCGGGCGCGGGTGGTGTGCTGGCTGCTGCTGGACGGCCCGCCGGCGCTGGCGGGCCGGGTCTCCTCGCTGAAGCTGACCGGGGTGCGGATCACGGGCACGGTGGACCTGGCGGGCGGCACCGTCACGCCGTACGTGGAGCTGAGAGGCTGCCGCTTCGACGAGGAGGTGCGGGTGCCGGAGGCGCATTTCACCACCGTGCGCCTGGTGGACTGCGCGGTGCCCCGGCTGGAGGCGGCCCGGGTGCACACCGAGGGCGATCTGCACCTGGCGCGCTGCCGCTTCCGTACCGGCGTCCGGCTGACCGACGCGCGGATCGGCACCGACCTGATGCTCAACCAGGCCGTGGCGCACCGGGACCGCGGCGGCCGCTCGATCGCGGCGGACGGCATGACGGTCGGCCAGGACCTCCAGGCGGAGATGCTGGAGTCGTACGGCGAGCTGCGGCTGCGCGGCGCCCAGGTCGGGGTGTCGCTGAGCCTGCGCGGGGCCCGGCTGTCCAACCCGTACGCCCGCCTCGCGCTGAACGCCCCGCAGCTCACCGTGGAACGGACCCTGTATCTGACCCCGGCCGCGGTGGGCAGTCCGCTGCTGAGCGGGACGACCCCGGCGCGCGGGACGCGGGTGCAGCGGTTCGAGTGCCGGGGCGGGATGCGGCTGGACGACGGCCGGTTCGGGGACGCGGTGGACCTGGAGGGGGCGCGGTTCGTGCTCACCGACGACCAGGAGCTGTCGCTGCGCCGGGTGCAGACGCCGGAGCTGCGCTTCCTCGCGGACCGGCCGCCCTCGGGCCGGGTGGTGCTGTCCGGCGCCCGCACGGTCAACCTGGTGGACCACGCGGGCAGCTGGCCGGAGCCGGGGAACCTCCAGATGAGCGGTTTCGCGTACGAGAACCTGGTCCCGCGCGGCCCGTTCCCGCTGGCACACCGGCTGGACTGGGTGGCGGCGGCGACCGCCGAGTACCACCCGGAGCCGTACGAGCGGCTGGCGGCCGTGCTGCGCGCGGCCGGGGAGGACGAGGACGCCCGCGAGGTGCTGCTCGCCAAGTGCCGCAGGCGCCGCGAGACCCTGCCCCCGGCGCTCAAGCTGTGGGGGTACGCGCAGGACTGGACGGTCGCCTACGGCTACCGGCCGGGCCGGGCGGCGGTGTGGATGGCGGTGCTGTGGGCGGCGGGCACGCTCGCGTTCGCGCAGGCCGACCCGCCGCCCGCGCACCTCTCGGACCGCCCTGCGTGGAGCCCGGCGCTGCTCACGCTGGACCTGCTGCTGCCGGTGATCGACCTGGGACAGCTGGACCAGTGGCGGCTGCGCGGGGCGTGGCCGTGGCTGGCGGCGGTGCTGATCATCCTGGGCTGGGTGCTGGCGACGGCGGTGGCGGCGGGGGCCACGCGACTGCTGCGGCGCAGCTGACGCCCGGGGCGGGTGCGGCGGGCGGGGCCGCGTGACGGCCGGGACGGGTGGGCCGGCGGGTGCCTGACAATAGTTGAAAAGACACCTTTTTACGGTTCCTTGACCCTGGACCGCACAACCTTCCACAAGTTGCCCGAACCCTCTGGCGCGGGCGCGACCTGCGGTCTTTCAATGGTCGACACCATGCTTTCGCTGCCGGCGTTTTTCCGCCCCACCCGGAACGCACGACGCGCCTCGCGCCCGATGTCCCCCGCACCGGCCGACGACGTCGTCCTCGACGCGCCCGACGACCGCCTCTCCCCCGCGCTGGTGGCGGCCGGGCGGGGCGAGTTCGCGGCCGCCGCCGCCCTGCTCGCGGCCACCCGCACGGCGGCCCAGTGGGAGGAACGCGACGTCCACGCCACCCGGCTCGCCGCCTTCGCCCGCTCACGCCCCGAGTGGTTCGAGGCATGGCGCGCGGCCGACCCCGGCGACCCCGGCGTCCTGCTCGTCGGCGCCCAGCTCGCCGTGGACCGCGCCTGGCCCTCGCCGGGCCGCGCCGAGCTGCTGCGCGAGGTCAGCCCGCAGATCACGGCCGCCGCCCGCGCCGACGACCGCGACCCGGTGCCCTGGCGGATCGCCCTGGACCACGCGCGCGGCTCCCGGGCCGGCCACCGCTACTTCGAGGAGCTGTGGGAGGCGGCCGTGCGCCGCTCCCCGCACCACTACGGCTGCCATGTGGCCGCGCTGCGCTACCTGGCCACCTTCTGGCACGGCTCGCACGGCGAGTGCTTCGACTTCGCCGAGCCGGCCGCCCAGGACGCGCCGCCCGGCTCACTGGTCCAGGCGCTGCCGCTGCGGGCCGCGTTCGGCTATCTGACGGACGCCTGCGGCCCCGAGGTGCCCCGCGCCCGGCTGCACGCGGCGGCCGACCGCGCGGTCGCCCTGTCCGCCCGCTTCCCGGCGGCCGACCCCCGCACCGCCGAGGTCCGCAACAAGCTCCTCTACGTCCTGCTGCGCCTGGAGCGCCAGGAGGAGGCCCGTGCCCAGCTCGCGCTGATCGGCCCGTACGCCACCTCCTTCCCCTGGAACCGGGTGTCCGAGGACCCGCTCGGCCACTTCCTGCGGCTGCGCGACGCCCTCCTGGCCGGCGCCCCGGCGCCCGCCCTGGCCGCCCTGCTCCCGACCCCGCCGCGCCCGCACTCCTAGGGCCTGTCTTCCGGATCTTGCCGGGGTCGCGGGCCCTGGCACGCACGTCTGCCGCGTTGTCGTCGGTTGCCGACGCTCCGCGTCGACGCCCTCCTCCGCCTTGCAGCCGCACGCACCAGACCCCGCTCGGGTCGGCCCGAAGGCACCGTCGGCCCGAGCCGGCCTGATCCGGAAGAAAGGCCTTAGGCCGTGTCCGCGAGCCGGGCGCCACTTCGCGGACCCGGCCTGGGCCCGCCGCGGCAAGATCGGCAACGCGGGCGCTGGCGCCGCGGACACTCCCGCGGGCACGACCATTAGGCTGGGGCGTCGTGACCACCGCCCGCCTGCCTCTCTTCCCGCTGAACACGGCGCTGTTCCCGGGACTCGTCCTGCCGCTGAACGTCTTCGAGGAGCGCTATCGCGCCATGATGCGCGAGCTGCTGAAGACCCCAGAGGACGAGCCCCGCCGGTTCGTCGTCGTGGCGATCCGCGACGGCCATCAGGTGGCGCCGAGCGCCACAGGTCTGCCGGACCCCGACGCCGGGACCGAGGAGGGCCCGGCCGGCGGCTTCGGCCCCGACCCGCTCAAGGCGCTGCACCGGGTGGCCTGCGTGGCGGACGCCGCGACCATCCGGGAGCGCACCGACGGCACCTTCGAGGTGCTGTGCACCGGCACCACCCGGGTCCGGCTGCTCTCGGTCGACGGCTCGGGCTCGTTCCTGACCGCCGAGGTGGAGGAGCTGGAGGAGGAGCCGGGCGACGAGGCGGGCGCGCTCGCCGAGGGCGTGCTGCGCTCGTTCCGCCAGTACCAGAAGCGGCTGGCGGGCGCCCACGAGAGCTCCATCTCCGACGCCGACCTGCCGGACGAACCCAGCGTCGTCTCCTACCTGGTGGCGGCCGCGATGGTGCTGGACACCCCCACCAAGCAGCGCCTGCTCCAGGCCCCGGACACCGCCTCGCGGCTGCGGGACGAGCTGAAACTGCTTCGCTCGGAGACCGCGATCATCCGTAGTCTGCCCTCACTGCCCGCGTTCGAGCTGACCCGGGCACGCACCAGTCTGAACTGAGGGAACCGAGGCCGACACCCGCGATGGCGAAGAAGTCCAAGAAGCAGCAGACGGCAGGAGCGGGCGGCACGCCCGCCACGGTGGCGCTCACCGCGGCGGGGGTGGCCCACACGGTCCACTCCTACGAGCACGACCCCGCCCACCCCTCCTTCGGCGAGGAGGCGGCCGAGGCGATGGGCGTCTCCCCCGACCGGGTCTTCAAGACCCTGGTCGCCGACGTGGACGGCACGCTGACCGTCGCCGTGGTCCCGGTCTCCGGCACGCTGGACCTCAAGGCGCTGGCCGCGGCCGTCGGCGGCAAGCGGGCGGCGATGGCCGACCCCGCGCTCGCCGAGCGCACCACCGGCTATGTGCGCGGCGGCATCTCCCCGCTGGGCCAGCGCAAGAGGCTCCCCACGGTGCTCGACGAGTCGGCCGGGGCGCACCCCACGATCTGCGTCTCGGCGGGCCGGCGCGGCCTGGAGGTCGAGGTCGCCCCCGCCGACCTGGCCACGCTGACCAAGGCCGTGACGGCGCCCATCGGGCGCCCCTGAGGGATCAGGCCGACGGCGTGCCGTAGGGGCCCTGCGGTTCGTGCCCGTAGGGACCCTGCTCGTACGGGTCGGGGTCGCGCGGGCCGAAGAGGGCCGTCAGGCCGAGGTGGACCAGGAGCGCGCCCAGCGGCCAGGCCAGCAGGGCGCCCTTGGCGCCGAGGCGGAGCGGGGCGGGGAAGGTGACGCCCGCGCCGACCGCCTTGGCGTGCGCGATGACGTCCGGGTCCGGGCCCAGCCACACCCCGAGCCGCCAGGCCAGCAGCGAGCCGAGCAGGCCGCCGACGCCGAGGCCCACCACCAGCGGCACGCCCCCGCGCCGCCGCAGCAGGAAGACCAGGGCCGCGCTGATCAGGCCGAAGGCCAGGCCCAGCAGGGCGAAGGTGCCGTCCACCCCGGCCGCCTGCTCGCCCTCGGTGTCCTTGAGGTAGACCACCCAGCTCCGGTCGGTCTCCTCGCCGACGAGCGGCACGTGCGGGGCCAGCCACCACCACAGCAGCCCGAGCAGCACACCGGAGAGCGCCACCGCGACCGCCACGACGACGCCTTCGCGCACTTCTGTCTTCATACCGGGGCCGTCCTGTTCGTACGGGTCCGCGACCGGGGTTCCGCCCGAGGGGCCCTGCCCGAGCTGATGCGCGAAGTCGTCGTGCGGCGGCGGTGGCGGAGTCAGCGGTGCGGTCACCCTGACATCGTGCCAGGTCGTGCCGCGCGCCGCGTCACCGGACGGCGGCCCGGCGGTACGCACGGGTCGCCACCGCCAGCGAGATCACCCCGACCCCCGCGCACACCCCCAGGTCAGCGAGGACCGCCGCCCAGTCGGGGTCCGGGCCGAAGGTCCGGGCGTACGCCTCCACCCCGTAGGTCGAGGGCAGCAGATCGCGGGCGAACAGCACGATGCCCGGCATCCGGTCCGCGGGCAGCACGCCCAGCAGCAGCGCCGCCGACATGCCGAGCTGGCCCAGCAGCGTGGCGAGTTCGAGGCGGGGCGCGAGCAGTCCGCAGGCGGCGCCGACCCCGGACAGGGCGGCCCCGGCCAGCGGGATCACCGCCAGCAGCACCCACAGGTTGGACAGCGGCAGCCCGAACAGCACACAGCCGAAGACGGCGGTCACCAGGGTTCCGGGAACGGTGAAGGAGGCGTACGCGGCCGCCGCGCCCAGCACCACGGCGGCGGGCGGCACGGGCAGCGTGGCGTAGTGGTCGAGCCCGCCGCTGGCGCGCAGCTGGCCGAAGTACTGCGAGAGCAGGTTGAGCGCCACGTACGCGACGACCAGTACGGAAGACCCGGCGACCACCGCCTGCGCCTCGGGGCCGCTGTCCACGACGCCCCGCATCATCACGGCGATGCCGACCGACTGGAACGTCGCCACGAACAGCAGCGGGATGCGCGCCACCCGGGCGCGCGACAACTGGGCGCGGTAGACGGCGGCCAGCGACGGCAGGAGCCGCACGGGCGGCCCCAGCTCGGCCGCGCGCCGGGCCTGCTCCGGCCCGCTGCGGGCCGCGCTCGGCAGGACCTCGGCGGGTACGACACTCACGACGCGCTGCTCCTCTTCCCGACGGCGGCCGGACCACCGTCCCACAGGGACCGTACGGATACGACGGGGCCCGTGCTCACGCCTTCACCAGTCCCTGCCGGGCCGCTCCGCCGAGGGCAAGGTAGACGTCCTCCAGGCTGGGCGTGGCGAGGGTGAAGTCGTCCAGGGCGGCGAAGGCGGCGCCGCCGGTGACGGTGGCGACGGCGGCCCGCGCCTCCTCGGGGGCGAGGCGGAGCGTCCAGCGGCGCCCGGCCTCCACGGCCCGCCCGGCGAGCACGGCGACCTCGGGCACCTCCAGGGGTGCCCGCTCCCGCCACACCAGTTCCACCCGGACCTCGCCGGAGACGCGCTCCTTGAGCCCGGCCGGGGTGTCGCAGGCGATCACCCGGCCCTGGTCGAGCACGGCGACCCGGTCCAGGACGGTCTCGGCCTCGATGACGTTGTGGGTGACCAGCAGCAGGGTCGTGCCGTGCTCGGCGCGGCGCCGGTCGACGGCCGCCCAGACCGCGCGCCGGGCCACCGGGTCCATGCCGGTGGTCGGCTCGTCCAGCACCAGCAGCGGGCGCTCGCCCACGAGCGCGGCGGCGAGGCAGGCGAGCCTGCGCTGGCCGCCGGACAGCTTCTTCAGCGGGCGTCCGGCCAGCGGGGCGAGCCCCAGCTCGTCCAGCACCGCGTCGCGTTCGGCGCGCGCGGCGCGCGCGCCCAGGCCGCGCAGCCGGCCGGTGGTCTCGGCGGCGAGGGCGACCGTCAGCTCGTCGAGCGCGGAGGACTCCTGGCCGAGGTAGGCGAGGATGCGGGCGGCCCGCTCGGGGTGGCGCACGATGTCGTGGCCGAGGATCTCGACGTCGCCGGAGTCGGGGCGCAGCAGGCCGGTGAGCTGGCGGACCAGGGTGGACTTGCCGGCGCCGTTCGGGCCGAGCAGCCCGAATATCTCGCCCCGGCGCACGTCGAGCGTCACGTCGTCGGTGGCCCGCACCTCGGGTGTGCCGGGCGCCCCGCGCCGCCCCTTGACGGGCGGATAGGTCTTGCTGAGGGCGCGCACGCGTACGACGTCGTCGTACCTCAGTGGCTGTCCCGCGCGCGTGGTCACGAGGGACGAGACTACGCGGTGCGGACCCTTTACTCGCCTTTGGGTCACCTCATCTCGGCTTTGGCCGGTCAGAGCCCGTTCACTCCCCCGCGGAGGCGCTCTCGGCCGCCGCGGGGACGTCGAACTCCCGCCAGAACCCCGCCCGGATGGCGTAGCGGTCGTGCTCGTCGATCTGGTCGTCCTTGTGGGCGAGCAGGCCGAAACGGGCCGCGTAGCGCAGCAGCTCGCCGTCGATGCGGTGCGGGATGCGGGGGTACATCCCGGACAGCCGGTGGAGGTGGCCCTGGTCGCCGAGGCGGGACATCCAGCGGCGGGCGAAGACCTGGCCGACCTCGTAGGGGTCGCCGCCGACCGTGGTGATGTCCTCCTCGCGGTCGGCCCAGCGCTGCTCGGCGGTGGTGAGCTGGGCGAGCGTCGGCATGGAGGCGGCCTCCGGCGGCTCGGCGGGGGTGCCCGGCCGGTCCACCCAGCCCTTGTCGGAGGACCAGCGCAGGGTGGCGTTGGCCGGGGCGCCCGCTGGCGGAGGGCCGGGGGCGCGCAGGGCGGCCAGGTCCTTGGGGGTGGGGACGCCTTTGTGGGCGGCCCCCCGGTCCTGGCCGCCGTTCTCCGGCACGGCGGCGGGCGGGCGGCGGGTGTCCTCCTCGGCGGTGCGCTCGGCAGCGGCGGGCGCGGACTCGGGCAGCGGGGCGGAGAGGATGGCGGCGATCTCGGGGCGGGGCGCGGGGGGCGGGGCGCAGACGCCGGTCAGTTCCTTGGCGCGGACGGCCTTGATGATCCAGGCGCGGTCGAGCACGCGCCGTTCGTCGGCCTCGGCGACCAGGTCCTCGGACTGGTTGTAGTCGCCGTCGGCGGCCTGTACGGCCCACAGGTGGACGGCGACGCCGTGTTCCTTGGCGGCCATCATGCCGGGCAGGAGGTCGCCGTCGCCGGTGACGAGGACGATGTCGGAGCAGGCGCGGTTGCGGGCCAGCTCGGTCAGCTCGGCGTGCATGGCCGCGTCCACGCCCTTCTGCGCCCAGCGTCCGTCGCTTCTGGTCAGGGCGCCCAGCCGGACGGTGACGCGGGGCATCACGCGCAGCCTGCGGTGCTCCGGCTGGGGGACCCGGTCGGGGGCGCCGTCGAACCAGTAGATGCGCAGCAGCGGGCGGCCGGTCTCGGACTCGGCGCGTTCGCGCAGCGCCTGGATGAGCGCGGTGTGGTCGACGATGATCCGGGACCGCGAGGGCTCACCGGCGAGGAGGCTCGCGGCGGCTCCCAGCAGATACCCGGCGTCCACCAGGACGATGCAACGGTCCACGCGACTCACCCTCTTTCCGGGAGGTATTGCTTCGGCGTTCCTTCGAGTCTGCCCGACCGCGCGGGGGTTAACGGCCGGAACTCGATCTTCGGCGTGGCGTTTCCGGGCCCGGTGTCCCCACCATCCCTGTCACAGACGGTAATTATCCGACATGCGCTTGATGTCAGCGTATGTGAATCTAATTTCGGCCCTGGCCCCTAGACCCCCTTCAGGAGGCAGATCCCCATGGCCAAGAACAAGAACCGCAAGCAGACCGGCCCGAAGAACCGCGCTTCCGCTGCCGAGCAGCCCCAGCGCACCGGCGAGCAGCACGAGGCGCAGGAGGCCACCGCCCCGGCCGCGGCCGGCCGGCCGGACTACGCGCAGAAGCAGAACAAGCGCTTCGGCCACAACTGATTGCCGCTGACGGGCATGTGAGCCTTGAGCGCACAGCTTCACGTTAAGCACGGAAGGGGCGCACCGCCGCGGGGTGCGCCCCTTCCACGTGTCCGTCCCCGGCGCCGCGTCCGGCCGGCGGGTCAGCCGGTCAGGCAGGACGGGCCGAGCAGGACCTTCAGGTCTCCGTAGAGGGCCGGGTCGGGCTTGACCCGGTGCCGGTCCAGGCGCAGCACGGTCGTCTTGTGCGGGCCCTGGAGCTTGATGCGGACCTCGCTGTCGCCCTTGTGGTGGGTGAGGATCTCGCCGAGGCGGCTGATCATCGGCGGGGTGACCCGGACCGCCGGGATGGTGAGCACGACGGGGGCGTTGGTGCCCGCGTTGGACAGGTCGGGGACCTGGAGCTCCATGGCGACGAGCCGGGGCACGTCCTCGCGCTTGTCGAGCCGGCCCTTGACGAACACCACGGCGTCCTCGACGAGTTGGGTCGAGACGAGCTGGTAGGTGGCCGGGAAGAACATGCACTCGATGGAGCCGGCGAGGTCCTCGACGGTGGCGATGGCCCAGGCGTTGCCCTG
Source organism: Streptomyces sp. NPDC046860 (assembly GCF_040645115.1). NCBI lineage: Bacteria > Bacillati > Actinomycetota > Actinomycetes > Kitasatosporales > Streptomycetaceae > Streptomyces > Streptomyces sp. NPDC046860. The sequence goes on from NZ_JBEYXQ010000005.1 coordinate 114,269, forward strand.
CTTGGTCATCTTGCGCTGGAGGCCGGAGATGATGCCGCCGATGGTCACCACGGCGCCGTCGGAGTGCTCGCCGCCGGTCAGCTGGGAGATGCCCGCGTCGGCCTTGTCGGAGAGCACGTGCTCCAGGCCGAAGAGCGGGTGGTCGGAGACGTAGAGGCCGAGCATCTCCCGTTCCTGGGCGAGGAGATAGGTCTTGTCCCACTCCTCGTCGGTGAACTGGACGTCGAGTCCGAAGCCGGGTTCGTCGCCCGCGTCCTCGCCCATGCCGCCGAAGAGGTCGAACTGGCCCTCGGCCTCCTTGCGCTTGACCGCGACCACGTTGTCGATCATCGGCTCGTACTGCGCGGTGAGGCCCTTGCGGGTGTGGTTCATCGCGTCGAAGGCGCCGGCCTTGATCAGCGACTCGGTGGTGCGCTTGTTGCAGGCGACCGCCTCGACCTTGTCGAGGTAGTCCGGGAAGGAGAGGTACTTCCCCTTGGTCTTGCGGCCCCGGACGATCGCCTCGACCACGTTGGTGCCGACGTTGCGCACCGCGGAGAGGCCGAAGAGGATCACGTCGTCGCCCTGGGCGGCGAAGTTGGACTCCGACTCGTTGACGTCCGGCGGGAGCACCTTGATGCCCATGCGACGGCATTCGTTGAGGTAGACCGCCGACTTGTCCTTGTCGTCCTTCACGGAGGTCAGCAGACCGGCCATGTACTCGGCCGGGTAGTTGGCCTTGAGATAGGCGGTCCAGTAGGACACCAGGCCGTACGCGGCGGAGTGCGCCTTGTTGAACGCGTATCCGGCGAACGGGACCAGCACGTCCCACAGGGCCTGGATCGCCTCGTCGCTGTAGCCCTTGTCGCGGGCGCCCTTCTGGAACAGGACGAAGTTCTTCGCCAGTTCCTCGGGCTTCTTCTTGCCCATCACGCGGCGGAGGATGTCGGCCTCGCCGAGCGAGTAGCCCGCGATGATCTGGGCGGCCTTCTGCACCTGCTCCTGGTAGACGATCAGGCCGTGGGTGACCGCGAGGACCTCTTCGAGGGGCTCCGCCAGCTCCTTGTGGATCGGCGTGATCTCCTGCAGGCCGTTCTTGCGCAGGGCGTAGTTCGTGTGCGAGTCCATGCCCATCGGGCCGGGACGGTAGAGCGCGGAGACGGCGGAGATGTCTTCGAAGTTGTCCGGCTTCATCAGGCGCAGCAGGGAGCGCATGGGTCCGCCGTCGAACTGGAAGACGCCGAGGGTCTCACCGCGCTGGAGCAGTTCGAAGGTCTTGGGGTCGTCTAGCGGGAGGCTCAGGAGATCGATGTCGATCCCCTTGTTGGCCTTCACCATCTTGACGGCGTCGTCCATGATCGTGAGGTTGCGCAGGCCCAGGAAGTCCATCTTCAGCAGGCCGAGCGACTCACAGCTCGGGTAGTCCCACTGGGTGATGGTCACGCCGTCGGTGTGCCTCACCCACACCGGGACGTGCTCGGTGATGGTCTCGCTGGACATGATCACGCCGGCGGCGTGCACACCCATCTGCCGGACCAGGCCCTCGACGCCCTTGGCGGTGTCGATGACCTTCTTCACGTCGGGCTCGTTCTCGTACATCCCGCGGATCTCGCCGGCCTCGCCGTAGCGCGGGTGCGAGGGGTCGGTGATGCCGTTGAGGTCGATGCCCTTGCCGAGGACGTCGGCGGGCATCGCCTTGGTGAGGCGGTCGCCCATGGCGTACGGGTAGCCCAGCACGCGCGCGGAGTCCTTGATGGCGTTCTTCGCCTTGATCTTGCCGTAGGTGCCGATCATGGCGACCTTGTCGGCGCCGTACTTCTCGGTCACGTACCGGATCACCTCGACGCGCCTGCGCTCGTCGAAGTCGATGTCGACATCGGGCATCGAGATGCGCTCGGGGTTGAGGAACCGCTCGAAGATCAGGCCGTGCGGGATCGGGTCGAGGTCGGTGATGCCCATGGCGTAGGCGACGATCGAGCCGGCCGCGGAGCCTCGGCCGGGGCCGACCGCGATGCCGTTGTTCTTGGCCCACATGATGAAGTCGGCGACGACGAGGAAGTAGCCGGGGAAGCCCATCGAGATGATGACGTCCATCTCGTACTCGGCCTGCTTCTGCCGGTCGTCGGGGACGCCGCCGGGGAAGCGGCGCTCCATGCCGAGACGGACCTCCTCCTTGAACCAGGTGACCTCGGTGTAGCCCTCGGGGATGTCGAACTTGGGCATGAGGTTCTTGGCCTCGAACATGCCGGTGGTGTCGACCATCTCGGCCACGAGGAGCGTGTTGGCGCAGCCCTCCTGCCAGGCGTCCGAGGAGTCGATGGCGTACATCTCGTCCGTGGACTTCAGGTAGTAGCCGGTGCCGTCGAACTTGAAGCGGCCGGGCTCGGAGAGGTTCTTGCCGGTCTGGATGCACAGCAGGGCGTCGTGGGCGGCCGCCTCGTGCGCGTAGGTGTAGTGCGAGTCGTTGGTGACCAGCGGCGGGATGCCGAGCTTCTTGCCGATCTCCAGCAGGCCGTCGCGGACCCGGTGCTCGATCTCGATGCCGTGGTCCATCAGCTCCAGGAAGTACCGGTCCTTGCCGAAGATGTCCTGGTAGTCGGAGGCGGCCTTGAGCGCCTCGTCGAACTGGCCGAGGCGCAGACGGGTCTGCAGCTCGCCGGAGGGGCAGCCGGTGGAGGCGACGACGCCCTCGGACCACTGGGCGATGGTCTCCTTGTCCATCCGGGGCCACTTCTGGAGCCAGCCCTCGGCGTAGGCGTCGGAGGACAGCCGGAAGATGTTGTGCAGGCCGGTCTTGTTCACCGCCCACATCGTCTTGTGGGTGTAACCGCCGGAGCCGGAGACGTCGTCCCGCTTCTGGTGCGGCTGGCCCCACTGGACCTTGCGCTTGTTCCGCCGGGACTCGGGCGCGACATACGCCTCGATCCCGATGATCGGGGTGATCCCGGCCTTCTTCGCGGAGTGGAAGAAGTCGTACGCCCCGTGGAGGTTGCCGTGGTCGGACATGGCGATGTGTGTCATGCCCATCTCATTGCAGGCATCGAACATGTCCTTGAGCCGCGCGGCACCGTCCAGCAGCGAGTACTGGGTGTGGACGTGCAGGTGCGTGAAGGGCGGCTTCGACACGGTTTCGGCCTCCAGATGGGCAAGGGGGGACAGCGAAGAAGTCTATGCCCCGGCACTGACACCCCCGGGTCCCGTCCGCGTACCTTCATGGGGGAACCGGGCACTCCGGCGCGGCGTCGACCGTTGTGGACGGCGGGAGCACCGGCGTACCGCTCACGCCAGGTTCCCGCTCTTTTCACGTCACGCACGATCCCGCACCAGGAGGCATCCGCGATGTCGGTTCCCCAGCTCAGCGACGAGCAGCGCGGCGAGGAGATCCTCGCCGTCTTCGACACCGCCTTCGGTCAGCTGCTGGCCGCCGACCCGGCAGCGTTCCGGGTGAAGTTCCGCAAGATGGCGGCGAGCGCGTTCGCCTTCTACCGGGGCACCGCCTGCCTCTTCTACCACGACGTCGCGGCGGAGAAGCGCGGCGGACCGTACCTCGACGAGCGCACCTCGCGGGTGTGGGTCCACGGCGACCTGCACGCCGAGAACTTCGGCACCTACATGGACGCCGGCGGCCGCCTGGTCTTCAACGTCAACGACTTCGACGAGGCGTACGTCGGCCCCTTCACCTGGGACCTCAAGCGCTTCGCCGCCTCCATCGCGCTGATCGGGTACGCGAAGGCGCTCAGCGACGAGCAGATCACCGAGCTGGTGACGGTCTACGCCGTCGCCTACCGCGAGCGCATCCGCGCCCTGGCCACCGGCGCCAAGGACGACGAGGTGCCGCCCTTCACCCTGGACACCGCGCAGGGCCCGCTGCTGGACGCGCTGCGGGACGCCCGCTCGCTGACCCGGTTCGGGCTGCTGGACTCGATGACGGAGATCCGCGACTTCGAGCGCCGCTTCGCGCCCGGCGGCGGCTCGGTCGAGCTGGACGCGGCCACCCGGTACAAGGTGCTGGCGGCCTTCGACGGCTACCTGGAGACCCTGCCGGAGGACTCGCTGGCCCGCCCGGAGTCGTACCGGGTCAAGGACGTGGTGGGCCGCCGGGGCATCGGCATCGGCTCGGCCGGCCTGCCCTCGTACAACATCCTGCTGGAGGGCGCGACCGACGCCCTGGAGAACGATGTGGTGATCTACATCAAGCAGGCGCAGACCCCGGCGGTCTCCCGGCACATCACCGACCCGGAGATCAGGGGCTACTTCCAGCACGAGGGCCACCGCACGGTGATCTCCCAGCGCGCCCTGCAGGCGCACGCCGACCCGTGGCTGGGCTGGACCGAGCTGGACGGGGCGGGGCAGCTGGTCGCCGAGATCTCGCCGTACGCGGTCGACCTGGACTGGGGCGACATCGACGACCCGGAGGAGATCGCGGCCGTCGTCGCCGACCTCGGCCGGGCCACGGCCACCATGCACGCGGCGGCGGACGACACCTCCGGCGAGTCCCTGGTGCCGTTCTCCACCGAGCGGGCCATCGACGCCGCGCTCGCCGCCGACGAGGAGGGCTTCGCGCCCCTCCTGGTGGACTTCGCACACGCCTACGGCGCCCGGGCGCGCGCCGACCACCAGATCTTCCTGGACCTGTTCCGCAACGGCCGCATCCCGGGGCTGTAGGGCCTTTCTTCCGGATCAGGCCGGCTTGGGTCGGCAGCGCCTTCGGGCCGACCCGAGCGGGGTCTGGTGCGTGCAGCTGCAAGGCGGAGGAGGGAGTCGACGCGGAGCGGTGGGGGTCCCCCCTGCTCGAGCGAAGTCGAGAGCTTGGGGGAGAGTGACGACAACGCGGCTGGGGGTCCCCCCTGCTCGCAGAGCTTGGGGGAGTGCGTGCCAGACCCCGCGACCCCGGCAAGATCCGGAAGACAGGTCCTAGGCCGCTCCGGGCGGGCGCACGGGCCGCCGCGACCCTTTACGGGTGCCTCACAGCGGTCCGTGACACACTCTCCTCTCGCTATGGACATATCCGGGACCCAGCTCAGAGCCGTGCGCGCGGCGCTGTTCACGGCCTTCACCGTGACGCTCAGCACCGCGTCGCACGTGCTGCTGTCCCGGTCCCCGCTGCCGGTGGCGACCGTGCTCGCGGTCGCCGCCGGGGTGTTCGCCACCGCGTACACCCTGGCGGGCCGCGAGCGCGGCTTCGCGGCGGTGGCGGCTCTGCTGATCCCGCTGGAACTGGCCGCCGACACGGTCTTCACCGCCGGCCAGCACGCCTGCTACGGCCGGGCCGGCGGCCCGGTCACCGGCCCGCTGCACGCGGTGGGCCTGGACCTGCTGTGCCGGGGCGACGCCCTGGGCGGCCCGCTGGCCCGCGTCTCCGGCGGCCCGGACCGCGCGGGCGCGCTGCTCGCGCACACCGGCCCGGCCGCCGCCTGGCTGCTGCTGGCCGCGCACATCGGGGTGGGCCTGCTGGCCGCCGCGTGGCTGCGCCGGGGCGAGCAGGCGCTGGCCGGGCTGGTCGGGGCCGTCGCCGCGACCACCTTCCGGCCGCTGCTGCTGGCGGTGGCCGCCGTCGGCATCCGGCCCGCCCCGGCCCGCCGCATGCCGCGCCCGGCACCGCGTCCGGCCGCCGCGCGGGCCCTGCTCCTCGCGTACTCCCTGGGACGGCGCGGACCGCCGCGCTCCGTCGCCCTCGGCCGCCCCTGAGCGGACGAGCGGACACCGGGCACGACCAGGTTTCCCCACACATATCTCGCGCACCCACGAACTCCGCGTTCGTCATGTGCGCGTCCTCTATGGAGATCACCACCATGAGCAAGCGGAACAACCAGGCGGCGAAGACGGCGGCGCGTGAGCGGATGCGCGAGGAGCGCGAGCGCCAGGCCAAGCGGGACAAGGTGAAGCGGCAGGCGATCGTCGGCCTGTCGGTGGTGGCGGTGCTCGCCGCCGCGGGCGGCATCGGCTACGCCGTCGTCCAGGGCAACAAGCCGAGCGGCTGGGAGGCGGCGAAGAAGGCCACCCTGGTCAAGCCCGCCCACACCACGGGCAAGGACGGCACGACCGTCGTCATAGGCAAGGACAGCGCCAAGAAGACCCTCGCCATGTACGAGGACCCGCGCTGCCCGGTCTGCTCCCAGTTCGAGCAGGCGTCCGGCGCCACGGTGGACAAGGACGTCGCGGACGGCAAGTACAAGGTCCAGTACGTCGGCGCGACCTTCATCGACGACAACATCCCGGGCGAGGGCTCCAAGAACGCGCTCAGCGCGCTCGGCGCGGCCCTGAACGTCGACCCGGAGGCCTTCCTGAAGTACAAGGCGGCGCTCTACTCGGCGAAGTACCACCCCGACGAGCAGGACGACAAGTTCAAGAGCGACGACTACCTCATCGAGGTGGCGGACACCGTGCCCGCGCTCAAGGGCAACGCGGCCTTCCAGAAGGCCGTGAAGGACGGCACCTACGACAAGTGGGCGCTGGTGATGAGCGAGAAGTTCAACACGGACGGCAAGAAGTACAGCTTCCAGGGCACGCCGACGCTGATCATGGACGGCAAGAAGGTCACGGGCTCCGACGGCCAGAACGCGCCCATGACGAAGGCCGAGTACGTCACCGCGATCACCAAGGCCCTCAAGGGCTGACGACCGGCCGGGGGCCGGGGAGCGGGTGAAGGGCGGGCGAACTTTCGGAGTTCGCCCGCCCTTTCCCCGTACCGATCAGTAACCTGATCGGCCGTGACCAGTCCACTCAGATCCGCCGAGGCCGCTCCGGCCCGCAACTCCCTTGCGCCCAGCCGCCGTACGGTCGTCAAGGCCGCGGCGGCCGGCGCCGTCCTGGCCGGGCCGCTCGCCGCCGCGCTCCCGGCCCGCGCCGCCACCGCCGCTCCCGTCTTCCGGCACGGTGTCGCCTCCGGCGACCCGCTGCCCGACGGCGTCCTGCTCTGGACCCGGGTGACCCCGGTGCCCGAGGCCCTCCCCGGCTCCGGGGCCGGCCCGGACACCGAGGTCGGCTGGGTCGTGGCCCGCGACAAGGCGTTCACCTCCGTCGTCGCCACCGGCTCCACCACCGCCACGGCGGCCGCCGACCACACGGTGAAGGCCGACATCCGCGGCCTCCAGCCGGGCACCGACTACTGGTTCCGCTTCACCAGCGGCGGCACCGAGTCGCCCGTGGCCCGCACCCGCACCGCGCCCGCCGCCGACGCGGCCGTGCCCGGGCTTCGCTTCGGCGTGGTGTCCTGCGCCAACTGGGAGGCGGGCCACTTCTCCGCCTACCGCCACCTCGCGGCCCGCGGCGACCTGGACGCCTGGCTGCACCTGGGCGACTACATCTACGAGTACGGCACCGGCGAGTACGGCACCCGGGGCACCGTGGTGCGCCCGCACTCCCCCGCGCACGAGATCCTCACCCTGGCCGACTACCGCGTCCGGCACGCCACGTACAAGACCGACCCCGACCTCCAGGCCCTGCACCTGGCCGCGCCGGTCATCGCGATCTGGGACGACCACGAGTTCGCGGACAACGCCTGGTCGGGCGGCGCCGGAAACCACACGGAGGGCGCCGAGGGCGCCTGGGCGGCCCGTCAGGCGGCGGCCAAGCAGGCGTACTTCGAGTGGATGCCGGTCCGCCCCGCGCTCGCCGGCACCACCTACCGCAGGCTGCGCTTCGGCAAGCTGGCCGACCTGTCCCTGCTGGACCTGCGCTCGTTCCGCTCCCAGCAGGCGGCGACCGCCTCGGGCTCGGTCGACGATCCGGACCGCACTCTCACCGGGCGGGCCCAACTGGACTGGCTCAAGGCGGGACTGAAGGCGTCGGACACGAAGTGGCGGCTGGTCGGCAACTCGGTGATGATCTCGCCGTTCGCCGTGGGCTCCCTCTCCGCCGACCTGCTCCGGCCGCTGGCGAAGCTGCTCGGGCTGCCGCAGGAGGGCATCGCCCTCAACACCGACCAGTGGGACGGCTACACCGACGACCGGCGCGAACTCCTGGCCCACATCAAGGCCAACGCCATCGCCAACACCGTCTTCCTCACCGGCGACATCCACATGGCCTGGGCCAACGACGTGCCGTACGACGCGGGCACCTACCCGCTGTCGCCGTCGGCGGCCACCGAGTTCGTGGTCACCTCGCTCACCTCGGACAACCTCGACGACATCGTGAAGGTGCCCGAGGGCGGCATATCGGCCGTGGCAGCGCCGGTCATCCGGGCCGCCAACCGGCACGTCCACTGGGTCGACACCGACCGCCACGGCTACGGCGTGCTCGACATCACCGCCGAGCGCGCGCAGATGGACTACTACGTGGTCTCCGACCGCACCGACCCGGACGCCACGTCCGCGTGGGCGCGTTCGTACCGCACCCGCAGCGGCACCCAGAGGGCCGAGCGGAGCTACACCCCGGTGTAGGGCTACAGGGTGTCGAGGAAGCCGAGCGCCGTCCGCCAGGTGGCCTCGGCGGCCTCGGCGTCGTAGTCGGGCAGGTCCCGGTCCATGTAGAGGTGGCCGGCGCCGGGGTAGCGGTAGACCTCCACGTCCGCGCCGGCGCGGCCCATCTGCAGGTACCAGGCGCTCAGCCAGTCGTCCGTCTCGAACGGGTCCGGCTCGGCCACGTGCAACTGCACCGGAAGCTCGTCCACATGGGCGTTCGGCGCGATGTCCGAGGTGCCCTGGAGGAGCAGCAGCCCGCGCGCCTTGTCGTCGCCCAGGGCCAGGGTCTGGGCGACCGAGGCGCCGAGCGAGAACCCCGAGTAGACCAGCCCGCGGTCGGAGTAGGGGGCGACGGCGAGCACGGCCCGCTTGAGGATCTCCTCCTTGCCTACGGAGTTCTGGTACTCCATGCCCTCCTCGACCGAGTCGAAGGTGCGGCCCTCGAAGAGGTCCGGTGTCCATACCTCGTGACCCGCCGCGCGAAGCCGGTCCGCCGCGTCGCGCGCCCCGGGGGTGAGCCCGTGGACCGAGTGAAAGAGCATGATGTTCATGCCCCCATGGTGCCAGTCGCGCCAGGTCAGGACTTTCCCCGGCGCGGCCCGTCTACCCGGGTGGAGGCCGAACACACAGGTTCATGACGCCGTCGGGCGGTTACGTTCCCCCTCATGGAGAACGTCATCCGGCCCCTGGCCGTGGTCGGCGGCGCCGTCGCGCTCACCGTGCTGCTCGGCTGGGCCACCGACCTGCTGCTGCGCAAGGCCGACGAACGGCACGGCGAGACCCCGCTGTGGGGACTGCTCCGCCGCTGCCGCGTCCCGTATCAACTCGTCCTGCTCTCCGCCCTGCTCAGAGGGTCCTACGCCCAAGTGCCGTGGCTGCGCGAGCACCGGGTGGGCATCGGGCAGACCCTGACCCTGGTGCTCATCGGGTCGACGGCCTGGCTGGTCATCGGGATCGCGGGCGCCGTCGTGGAGACCTCGTACAGCCGCTACGCGCGCGCCCACCGGGACTCCGCGCGGGTGCGCCGGGTGCGCACCCAGGTGACGCTGATCATGCGGGTGGTGTCCGCGACGGTCGGGGTGGTCGCCGTGGCGGCCATGCTGCTGACCTTCCCGGAGATGCGCGCGGCCGGCGCCTCGCTGCTGGCCTCCGCCGGCATCCTCGGGATCGTGGCGGGCGTGGCCGCGCAGTCGACGCTGGCCAACCTGTTCGCGGGGCTCCAGATCGCCTTCGGCGACATGGTGCGCATCGGCGACACCGTGGTGGTGGACGGCGAGTGGGGCACCGTCGAGGAGATCACCCTGACCTTCCTGACGGTGCGGACCTGGGACGAGCGGCGGATCACCATGCCGGTCTCGTACTTCACCTCGCGCCCGTTCGAGAACTGGTCGCGCGGCACCCCGCAGATGACCGGCACCGTCTACTGGTACCTCGACCACAGCGCGCCCGTGGAGGCGATGCGGGAGAAGCTCCGCGACATCCTGCGCCACTGCCCGGCCTGGGACGGGCGCGCGTACAGCCTGGTGGTCACGGACACCACCCAGAACACCATCGAGGTGCGCGCCCTGGTGACCGCGAAGGACGCGGACGACATCTGGACGGTGCGCGTCACGGTCCGCGAGCAGATGATCGCCTGGCTGTCCGCCGAGCACCCGTACGCGCTGCCCCGCGTCAACACCGCCGAGGCGGTGCCCGCCCCGCACCAGATCCCGTCGCCGGACCGCACCACCCTGCGCAAGGCGTACGAGTTCCCGCGCGGCGGCCGGTTCTGATCCCGGCCGAGAACCGGCGGCCGGGGGCTCAGCGCATGCTGCGCACGTCGAGATGGCGCAGCACCCGGTCCACGATCTCCGGGTCCGCCCCCGGCTCGCTGCGGGCCGCGAGCACCTCGTGGCGGGCGGCGCTCATCATCTCCGCCTGGATCTTCCGCACCCGCTTCAGGCGCCGGGCCCGCTTCTGGTGCGCCTCCCGGCGCTCCTCCTCGCCCATGTCGGGGCTGATGCGGATGCCGATGTCGTAGGCGCTGCGCAGCATCTGCTCGGACAGCTCCTCGGGGAGGTCCTCGACCTGCTCGATCTCGCGCAGCTTGCGCCGCGCGGCCTTGGTCGCGCGGACGGCGAGTTCCTTCTCGAGGTGCTTCTCCTGCTCGGAGTCGGCCCGCACCCCGAGCCTGCGCACCAGCCGGGGCAGGGTGAGCCCCTGGAGCACGAGGGTGGCGATGATCACGCCGAACGCGATGAAGACGATGATGTCCCGGTCGGGGAAGGGCCCGCCGTCCTCGGTGGTGAGCGGGATGGCGAGGGCCAGCGCGACCGAGGCCACGCCACGCATCCCGGACCACCACATCACGACGGTCTCGCGCCAGCCGACCGGGATCTCCTCGTCGATGTCCCGGCGGGCGTGCAGCCGCTTGGTCAGCCAGGTCGCGGGAAGCAGCCAGAGCAGCCGGACCAGGATCACCACGGCCGCCACCGCCACCGCCCAGCCGATCAGCTCGGCCCAGCGGCCGGAGGCGGTGCGGACGGCGTTGTGCAGTTCGAGGCCGATCAGTCCGAAGGCGACGCCGGTGACGAGGGTGTCGATGATGTCCCAGAAGGTGTGTCCGGCCAGCCGGGTCATCACGTCGTCGGCGTCGGTGGCGTACTCGGCGAGGAACAGGGCGGTGGTGAGCACCGCGAGCACGCCGGAGCCGTGCAGCTCCTCGGCGAGCACGTAGGAGGCGTAGGGCACCAGCAGGGTGAGGCCGATCTGGAGGGTGGCGTCGCCCAGCAGGGACATCAGCTTGTTGGCGCCCCAGCCGAGGGCGAGCCCGATGACGAGCGCGACGACCGCGGAGAGCACCAGGTCGAGCCCGGCCTCCCAGGGCGAGAACTCACCGCTGACCGCGGCGGCGATGGCCACGTGGTAGAGCACGATCGCGGTGACGTCGTTGAACAGCCCCTCGCCCTCCAGGATGGACACCAGGCGGCGCGGCAGCCCGAGCTGGCCGGCGACGGCGGTCGCGGCGACCGGGTCGGGCGGGGCGATCAGCGCGCCCAGCGCCACGGCCGCGGCGACCGGCAGGCCGGGCACCATGGCGTGGGCGACGGCGGCCACGCAGATCATGGTCACGAAGACCAGGGCGACGGCCAGCAGGAAGATCGGCCGGACGTTCGCCGCGAACTGCCGCCAGGAGGTGCGCCGCACGGCCGCGTAGAGCAGCGGCGGCAGCAGGGCGGGCAGGATCAGGTCGGGCGGGATGTCGACGTTCGGCACGAAGGGCAGCACGGCGAGCACCCCGCCGAACAGCGTCATCAGCACCGGCGCGGGCAGTCCGAAGTATTCGCCGACCGGCACGCTCACCAGGGCGGCGAGCAGGATCACGAACAACAGTGCCAACTGATCCACGTAGCGCGCTCCGGAGGTAAACGATCACCGCAAGCCTCCAGCCTGCCACGCCGACCGCTCGGGGCCGTTCAACGGCCCGCCTCGTACGGCAGTCCTACGCGGGCCCGAGCGGGCGGCGCATCGCGCGGTGCGCGATCCCCGCGTCCTGGAACTCGGGGCCGTACGCGGTGTAGCCGAGGCGCTCGTAGAAACCGAGGGCCTGGGTCTGGGCGTGCAGGTCGACGGCGCTGAGGCCGAGCCCGCGGGCCGCGTCCTCGATGGCCCGGACCAGGGCCGCGCCGACGCCGAGGCCGCGCGCCCGCCGGCTCACCGCGAGCCGGCCCAGCGAGCCCACCGAGGCGTCCCCACCGTTCTTGGCGGCGGCCGCCTCGCCGTGCAGCAGCCGGCCGGTGCCGAGCGGCACACCGTCCTCGCCCATGGCCAGCACGTGCACGGCCGTGGCGTCATGGGCGTCGTACTCGATGTCCTGCGGGACGCCCTGCTCGCCGACGAAGACGTCCTTGCGGACCGCGAAGCACGCCTCGCGGTCGGCGGGGTCCTCGGCGATCCGGACGGTGTACGGGACGCTCACGCGTAGGTCTCCTCGCGGACCCGCTCCAGGGCGCTGCTGAGGTCGTCGGGGTAGTCGCTCTCGAACTCCACCCACTGGCCGTCCCCCGGGTGCTCGAAGCCGAGCCGGACCGCGTGCAGCCACTGGCGCTCCAGCTTGAGGCGCTTGGAGAGGGTGGGGTCGGCGCCGTAGGTCAGGTCGCCGACGCAGGGGTGGCGGTGGGCGGCCATGTGGACGCGGATCTGGTGGGTGCGGCCCGTCTCCAGCTTCACGTCCAGCAGGGAGGCGGCGCGGAACGCCTCGATGAGGTCGTAGTGGGTGACCGATGGCTTGCCCTCGGCGGTGACGGCCCACTTGTAGTCGTGCTGGGGGTGGCGGCCGATGGGGGCGTCGATCGTGCCGCTCGTCGGGTCCGGGTGGCCCTGGACCAGGGTGTGGTAGCGCTTGTCGACCGTGCGCTCCTTGAACTGGCGCTTGAGCGAGGTGTAGGCGCGCTCGGACTTGGCGACCACCATCAGCCCGGAGGTACCGACGTCGAGGCGGTGCACGATGCCCTGGCGCTCGGCGGCGCCGGAGGTGGAGATCCGGTACCCGGCGGCGGCGAGGCCGCCGATGACGGTCGGGCCGGTCCAGCCGGGCGAGGGGTGCGCGGCCACGCCGACGGGCTTGACGATGACGACCACGTCGTCGTCGTCGTACACGATCTCCATGCCCTCGACCGGCTCGGCGACGATCTGCACCGGGGCAGGTGCCTGCGGCATCTCCACCTCCAGCCAGGCGCCGCCGTGCACGCGCTCGGACTTGCCGACCACGGCGCCGTCGACCTGGACCTTGCCGGCCGCGGCCAGCTCGGCCGCCTTCGTGCGGGAGAAGCCGAACATCCGGGAGATGGCGGCGTCGACGCGCTCGCCCTCCAGGCCGTCGGGCACGGGCAGGGTTCGGATCTCGGGAAACGTGCTCACCCGTCGAGTATGACGGACGGGCCCGAGGCCACCGAACGAGCCTGTGGAAAACCGGTGCGGGGGCCCGTCAGTCCTTGTGGACGGTGCCGTCCGGGTCCAGGCCGCGGAAGGAGAGCAGCACGATCAGGATGCCGCCGCACACGATCGCGGAGTCCGCCAGGTTGAACACGGCGAAGCCGCGGGGCGCGATGAAGTCGACGACCTCGCCCTGGAAGACGCCGGGGGCGCGGAAGATCCGGTCGGTGAGGTTGCCGAGGGCGCCGCCGAGCAGCAGGCCGAGCGCGACGGCCCAGGGGAAGCTGTAGAGCTTGCGGGCCAGCCGGATGATCACCACGATCACGGCGGCCGCGATCACCGTGAAGATGATCGTGAAGGCCGCGCCGAAGCCGAAGGCGGCGCCGGGGTTGCGGATCGCGTGCAGCTCCAGAAGGTCCCCGACCAGCTGGATCGGGGCGTGGTGCTCCAGCTTGGCCACCACCAGGAGCTTGCTGCCGAGGTCGAGGGCGTAGGCGAACGCGGCCACCGCGAACAGCACGGCGATCCGGCGGCCGCGGCCGGTCCTCGGCGCGGGGGCCTGTGCCCGCTCCCCGCTGTCCTCCGGAGTGTCCGGCGTACCGATGATGCGCTCCGCCTCTGCCACGTGAGTCCCTCAACCTAGGTGCCTGACCAAGGAGAGAGTACGGCACGGCCCCCGGGGCGGCGGAGAGCGGACCCGGAGGTCAGGAGCGGCGTTCCTGCTTCTGCTTGCACTCCACGCACAGGGTGGCGCGGGGGAACGCCTGCATACGGGCCTTGCCGATGGGGTTGCCGCAGTTCTCGCACAGGCCGTAGGTGCCCGCGTCCAGCCGTTCGAGGGCGCGCTCGGTCTGGCTGAGCATCTCGCGCGCGTTGGCGGCCAGCGCCAGCTCGTGCTCGCGGGTGATGTTCTTGCTGCCGGTGTCGGCCTCGTCGTCGCCCGCGCCGTCGGCCGAGTCGCGCATCATGCCGACCAGGGACGCCTCGGAGGAGCTGATCTCCGTGCTCAGCCGGTCCGCCTCGGAGGCCAGCTCCGCGCGCGCCTCGGCGACCTCCTCCGGGGTCCAGGGGTCCTCGCCGGGGCGTACGGCCAGGTCTCCGGGTGCCACGGCGGCCAGGCGGGCCGTGGCCAGGGCGCTCTCGGGGGCCGTGGCCGTGCCGGACGTCTTCTTCGCGACCACCCTGGTGGCTCCCGTCTTCCCGGCCGTGCTCTTCCTGGCGGCCGTCTTCTTCGCGGTGGCGGTCTTCTTGGCCGCGGTCTTCTCGGCGGCCGTCTTCTTGGCGGGTGCCTTCTTCGCCGTCTTCTTGGCCGCGGTCTTCTTGGCCGCGGTCTTCTTGGCCGCGGCCGTCTTCCCGGCCGTCGTGCCCCGGGGGGTCGCCGCCTCGGCCGCGGTGGCCTTGGCGGCCGTCTTCCTGGGAGTCACCGTCTCGCCGCCCGTCTTCTCACCGGCCGCCCGCCCAGCGGACGCCTTCCTGGCACTGGTCTTCCCCGCGCCGGCCTTCTCGTCCGGCTCGGCACCCTTCCGTGTCCCGGCAGCCGTCTTCCCGGCGGGAGCGCGCGCGGCCGCCTTGCCGGCAGCCGTTCCCGGCCGCCCGCTCCCCCTTCCCGCCGAACCGCCGGAGGTCTTCTTCGCCACCATGGCCGGGGCCCCTTCACATATGTGATGTCGCAGGCGAATCGTGCTGGGACGATAAATCGACTTTGGTTCCGCGGCAACGGGGCACGCCGCCCGATTCGCCCGCCCCGCGCCCCCCGCGCAGCAGACCTGCATCCGTTGTGCCCAGCTCCCCGGCGTGTAACCCGCCGTGCCGCGACAGCCGCCGTTCGGGTCACGCGCCGCCCGGGAAAAGCGGTCGGCCGCTGTCGGCGGGGCGCCGTACACTGGGGGGAGCGAGAAGCGTGGATGGGGACGAGTAGCGTCGTATCGCAGCCCAGAGCGAGCCGGGGTCGGTGGAAGCCCGGTGGCGAGCGCGATGTGAAGATCACCCCGGAGCCGCCGGAGGAAAGCCCCTCAGGGGCAAGTAGAACCGGCTTCGCGACCCCAATGAGGGGGCTCACCGCCGGACGGACACCGGTGGCGGGCCAAGGAGGGTGGTACCGCGGGAGCGCGCCGCACACGGCGTGAACAGGAAGAACGCTCTCGTCCCTCCGACGGAAGGCAGCAAGTTCCGTTGGAGGATGCTCGCAGATGACAGCGCCGACGTACCGCCAGGTGCCCGCCCAGGTCGACCTGCCCGCGCTTGAGCACGCGGTGCTCGACTTCTGGCGCGACCAGAAGATCTTCGCCAAGACCCTGGAGCAGTCCGAGGGCCGCCCCGAGTGGGTGTTCTACGAGGGCCCGCCGACCGCGAACGGCATGCCGGGCGCGCACCACATCGAGGCCCGCGTCTTCAAGGACGTGTTCCCCCGCTTCCGCACCATGCGCGGCTACCACGTCGGCCGCAAGGCGGGCTGGGACTGCCACGGCCTGCCGGTCGAGCTGGCGGTCGAGAAGGAGCTTGGCTTCTCCGGCAAGAAGGACATCGAGGCGTACGGCATCGCCGAGTTCAACGCCAAGTGCCGCGAGTCGGTGACCCGGCACACGGACGCCTTCGCCGAGCTCACGACCCGCATGGGGTACTGGACGGACCTCGAGGACCCGTACCGCACGATGGACCCCGAGTACATCGACTCGGTGTGGTGGTCGCTCAAGCAGATCTTCGACAAGGGCCTGCTGGTCCAGGACCACCGGGTCGCCCCCTGGTGCCCCCGCTGCGGCACCGGCCTGTCCGACCACGAGCTGGCGCAGGGCTACGAGACGGTCGTCGACCCCTCGGTCTACGTCCGCTTCCCGCTCACCTCCGGCCCGCTCGCCGGCCAGGCGTCGTTGCTGGTGTGGACGACGACCCCGTGGACCCTGGTGTCCAACACGGCCGTCGCCGCCCACCCGGAGGTCACCTACGTCGTCGCCACCGACGGTACGGAGAAGGTCGTCGTCGCCGAGCCGCTGGTGGAGAAGGCGCTCGGCGAGGGCTGGGAGACCACCGGCCAGTCCTTCACCGGCGCCGAGATGGAGCGCTGGACCTACCAGCGTCCCTTCGAGCTGGTGGAGTTCCCGGAGCCCGCGCACTACGTGGTCAACGCGGAGTACGTCACCACCGAGGACGGCACCGGTCTGGTCCACCAGTCCCCCGCCTTCGGCGCGGACGACCTCCTGGTCTGCCGCGCCTACGGCCTGCCCGTGGTCAACCCGGTCCGCCCCGACGGCACCTTCGAGGAGGACCTCCCGCTGGTCGGCGGCGTCTTCTTCAAGAAGGCCGACGAGCAGCTCACCGAGGACCTGCGCGAGCGCGGCCTGCTCTTCCGCCACCTGCCCTACGAGCACAGCTACCCGCACTGCTGGCGCTGCCACACCGCGCTGCTCTACTACGCCCAGCCGTCCTGGTACATCCGCACCACCGCCGTCAAGGACCGGATGCTCGCGGAGAACGAGGGCACCAACTGGTTCCCGGAGACCGTCAAGCACGGCCGCTTCGGCGACTGGCTGAGCAACAACATCGACTGGGCGCTGTCCCGCAACCGCTACTGGGGCACCCCGCTCCCGGTCTGGACCTGCGACAACGACCACCTCACGGTCGTCGGCTCCCGCGCCGAGCTGAGCGAGCTGACCGGCACCGACCAGTCCGGCCTGGACCCGCACCGCCCGTACATCGACGCCGTGACCTTCCCCTGCCCCGAGTGCGGCGACACGGCCACACGCGTGCCCGAGGTCATCGACGCCTGGTACGACTCGGGTTCGATGCCGTTCGCGCAGTGGGGCTACCCGCACAAGAACAAGGAGCTGTTCGAGAGCCGGTACCCGGCGCAGTTCATCTCCGAGGCGATCGACCAGACCCGCGGCTGGTTCTACACGCTGATGGCCGTCGGCACCCTGGTGTTCGACCAGTCCTCGTATGAGAACGTCGTGTGCCTCGGCCACATCCTCGCCGAGGACGGCCGCAAGATGTCCAAGCACCTGGGCAACACCCTGGAGCCCATCCCGCTCATGGACCAGCACGGCGCGGACGCGGTGCGCTGGTTCATGGCGGCCGGCGGCTCGCCCTGGGCGGCCCGCCGCGTCGGCCACGGCACCATCCAGGAGGTCGTCCGCAAGACGCTCCTGACCTACTGGAACACGGTCGCCTTCCAGGCGCTGTACGCCCGCACCTCCGGCTGGGCCCCGAGCGCGGCGGACCCGGCCCCGGCCGACCGCCCGCTGCTGGACCGCTGGCTGCTGTCCGAACTCCACGCCCTCACCGACCAGGTGACCCAGGCGCTGGAGGCGTACGACACCCAGCGCGCCGGCAAGCTGCTCTCCGCGTTCGTGGACGACCTGTCGAACTGGTACGTGCGCCGCTCGCGCCGCCGGTTCTGGCAGGGCGACAAGGCCGCGCTGCGCACCCTGCACGAGGTGGTCGAGACGGTCACCCAGCTCATGGCGCCGATCACCCCCTTCATCGCCGAGCGGGTCTGGCAGGACCTGATCGTGCCGGTGACCCCGGACGCCCCGGAGTCCGTGCACCTGTCCACCTGGCCCGAGGCCGACCTGTCCGCGATCGACCCCGAGCTGTCGAAGCGCATGGTCCTGGTCCGGCGTCTGGTGGAGCTGGGCCGCGCCACGCGCGCCGAGTCCGGCGTGAAGACCCGTCAGCCGCTCTCCCGCGCCCTGGTCGGCGCCGCCGGCTTCGACGCCCTCGGCGCCGAACTGCGCGCGCAGATCACCGAGGAGCTGAACGTCGAGTCCCTGGCCTCGCTGTCGGAGGTCGGCGGCTCGCTGGTGGACACCACCGCCAAGGCCAACTTCCGCGCGCTGGGCAAGCGGTTCGGCAAGCGGGTGCAGGACGTGGCCAAGGCGGTCGCCGCCGCCGACGCCGCCGCCCTGTCCCTGGCGCTGCGCGAGGGCACCGCCTCGGTCGAGGTCGACGGGGAGACGGTCGCTCTCGCCCCGGACGAGGTGATCATCACGGAGACGCCGCGCGAGGGCTGGTCGGTGGCGTCCGACTCCGGTGCGACGGTCGCGCTGGACCTGGAGATCACCGAGGAGCTGCGCCGGGCCGGACTCGCCCGGGACGCGATCCGGCTGATCCAGGAGGCGCGCAAGAACAGCGGCCTGGACGTGGCGGACCGGATCGCGCTGCGCTGGTCGGCCGGCGACCCCGCGGCCGTGGAGGCGCTGTCCGCGCACGCGGGGCTCATCGCGGAGGAGGTCCTCGCCACGGACTTCGCCCAGGGCGAGGCGGACGACAGCTTCGGCGAGGCTTTCGTGGACGAGGGACTGTCCCTGACGTTCCGTCTGCGCAAGGCGTAACACTCCGCCTGATCGACGGCGGCTGCCCCTGTACGGGGTGGCCGCCGTCCTGCTTTTCGGGTTCGGCTGATCAGCAACCCCTCGCAACGCGCGTAAAACAGGGCGGCCCCCGGACCGGAGTCCGGGGGCCGCCCTGGGCGCTGCCGACGCCTATGGCGTACTGCTTGGCCTTACGCGGCCGTCAGTTGTCGTCCTCGTCGATCAGGAACCCGCGCATCGGCGAGGGAGCCTGACCCATCGGGGACGGGCCCTGCGGCCGGACCGGAGCCATCGGCTGGGTCATGGCCGGCGTCATCTGCTGCTGGCCGCCGTAGGACGGACCGGCGGGCGACTGCGGGGCACCCATGCCCTGGTTGCCGCCGCCGTAGGACGGGGCACCCGCACCGGCCGGCGCCATCGAGGGCGACGGGGACGGCGGCAGGGACGGGGCGGCCGGGGTGCGCGGCGGAGCGAGCGAGTCGTCGGCCTGCGTCTCGAGCTGACGGAGCTGAGACTCCAGGTACGACTTCAGACGCGTCCGGTACTCGCGCTCGAAGCCGCGCAGGTCCTCGACCTTGCGCTCCAGCGTGGCGCGGGCGGACTCCAGGGAGCCCATGGCGACGCGGTGCTTCTCCTGCGCGTCCCGCTCCAGGGCGTCGGCCTTGGCCCGGGCGTCGCGCTCCAGACCCTCGGCGCGGCTGCGGGCCTCACCGACGATCTTGTTGGCCTCGGAGCGGGCCTCGGCGATCGCCTGGTCGGCGGTCTGCTGGGCCAGCGAGAGGACACGCGCGGCGCTGTCGCCGCCGGGGCCACCCTGACCGGGCAGGCCGGGGCCGCCCATCGGACCGCCCATGGGGCCGCCCATCTGCTGCGGCATGGGCGGCTGGCCGCCCATCGGACCCTGGCCCATCGGACCGGGACCCTGACCCATGGGACCGGGGCCCTGACCCATCGGACCGGGACCCATCTGGCCCTGGCCCATCTGTCCCTGACCCTGGCCCATCGGACCGGGGCCCATCTGGCCCTGGCCCATGGGGCCGGGACCCTGCGGGCCGCCCTGTCCGCCGGGACCGGCGGGGAGCTGCGGGGCACCGCTCGGCAGCTGGGGCGGGCCGCCCATGGGGCCGCCCATCTGCTGCTGCGGCGGGCCCGATATCCCGGCGGGCACCGGGGCGCCGGGACCGCGCATGCCCTGCTGCTGCTGGTCCTGCTGCTCCGGGGGCTTGCGCATGTTCTGCTGGTTCTGCGCGGCGGCACGCGTGGCGGCGGCCAGCTTGGCGCGCAGGTCCTCGTTCTCGCGCAGCAGACGGGTCAGTTCGGCTTCGACCTCGTCGAGGAAGGCATCGACCTCGTCCTCGTCATAGCCTTCTCGGAGGCGGACGGTCGTGAACTGCTTGTTCCGCACGTCCTCGGGGGTCAACGGCATCTCTTCACCTCAACGTAGTCATCGGCAGTCGGCAAGACCGTATCGTCCACCCTCATCGCACGAAGCTCCCCGCCACGGAGATGAGGATGTAGACGATGATCATCAGGACGAAGAAGGACAGGTCGAGTGCCACGCCCCCGAGCCGCAACGGCGGGATGAACCGCCGCAGAAGCTTCAACGGTGGATCGGTGACAGTGTAGGTGGCCTCCAGTACGACCACCATCGCCTTGCCGGGTTGCCACGAGCGGGCGAACTGGAAGACATAGTCCATGACCAGCCGGAAGATCAGGATGACGAGGAACACCATCAGCGCGATGTAGATCACCTGCGCGAACACGCTCATGGCTGTGCTTCCCTCTCCCCTGTTCCATGCATCTTCCGGTGGTGCGTCTTCAGCTCTGGTTGAAGAACCCGCCCTCTGCGATGCGGGCCTTGTCCTCCGCCGTGACATCGACGTTAGCAGGAGACAAGAGGAAGACCTTCTGCGTCACCCGTTCGATACTGCCGTGAAGTCCAAACACCAAACCCGCCGCAAAGTCGACAAGTCGCTTCGCGTCCGTGTCGTCCATCTCCGTCAGATTCATGATCACCGGAGTGCCCTCGCGGAAGTGTTCCCCGATGGTACGGGCCTCGTTGTAGGTCCGCGGGTGCAGGGTGGTGATGCGGTACGGCTCTCGTTCCGACACGACCTTGGGCATGATCACCGGCGCGTTCTTCTCCAGGGACTGACGTTCTTGTGTGATGGACGCCACGGGCGCGATCCGCGCCGGGCGCCCCGAATCCGCGGTCAGCGCCGGGGAATGGGACACCGGTTCGCGCTGCGCCGGAGGCTGTACCACTCGCACCGATTCGTCCCTCTGGGACACATGTGCACTGTGCGACTGGTGTGTCGGCTCGTGCCGTCGGTGGTCCCGCTCGGGCTCCGGGTCCAGTTCGGGCTCGAAGTCGTCGTCGGGGTCGAAACCCCGGCCGTCGTACCCATCGTCCTCCACGAGGCCGAGGTAGACCGCCATCTTGCGCATCGCGCCGGCCATGCTCTGAGTCCTCCGCTCTGTGGTGGATCGGGTGACGACTTCCGAGTTCCCGCGATCCACTCGGTCGTTGCGCCCGCTTTCGGCGGGCATTGACCATATTTTCTGCTGTGGTCCGACTTCTTGGCGACGTTACCCGAGCCTGGCACGGACTCCGAGTACCGCGCTGCCGACGCGCACATGTGTCGCCCCGGCCGCCACGGCCTCCTCGAGGTCCGCGCTCATCCCCGCTGACACCATGGTTGCAGCCGGATGGGTCCGGCGCAGGTCCGTCGACAAATCCACGAGCCGTTCGAACGCGGCGCGTTCGCGTCCCGCGTACTCCCCGCTGAGAGGCGCGACGGTCATCAGACCGTCGAGCCGCAGTCCGGGCGAGGCGGCGATCAGGTCCGCCAGCTCCCCGATCCCGTCCGGTGCGATCCCGCCCCGCTCGCCCCGGCCGCTCGCGTCCGCGTCCAGTGCGACCTGGATGAGGCAGCCGACCTCGCGCCCGGCGCGCACGGCCTCCTTGGAGAGCGCGGTGACGAGCCGGGCCCGGTCGACCGACTGCACGATGTCGGCGTAACCGACCACGGATCGCACCTTGTTGGTCTGCAACTGGCCGACGAAGTGCCACTCCAGGGGCAGATCCGCGCACTCCGCGTGCTTCGGCGCCGCGTCCTGGTCCCGGTTCTCGGCGACCTGACGCACCCCCAGTCCGGAGAGAATCCTTACGTCGTCGGCCGGGTAGGTCTTGGTGACCACGATCAGGGTCACCTCTTCCCGTGCCCGCCCCGCGGCCGCGCACGCGGCGGCGATGCGTTCCTCAACCTTCGCCAGGTTCCCGGCGAGTTCGGTCCTACGGTCCGTCATGCCCCGTCAGTCCAGCCACACATAGCCGGCGAGCCGCCCGGTGGTGCGGTCGCGGCGGTACGAGAAGTGATCGTCCGACTCCCTGGTGCACACCGGGGACTGCTCCCGGTCGCGCACCCCGAGCCGGTCGAGCTGCGCGTGCACTCCGGCGCTCACGTCGACGGCGGGAGTGCCCCAGCTCGTCACGGCGTGCGCCGCCGGTTCGGCCGCGGCCACCTCGGCGCGCATCGCCTCCGGCACCTCGTAGCACCGGCCGCACACGGCGGGTCCGGTGCGGGCGACGATCCGGCCGGGCTCGGCGCCGAGCGCGGTCATGGCCCGGACGGCGGCCGGGACGACCCCGGCGAGCATGCCGGGCCGCCCCGCGTGCGCCGCGGCGACGACACCCGCGACGGGGTCGGCCAGCAGCACCGGTACGCAGTCGGCGGTGAGCACGGCGAGGGCGAGTCCGCGCCGGGCGGTGACGAGCGCGTCGACCTCCGGCACGGGGCGATCGCCCCAGGGCTCGTCCACGACCACGACGTCGGCGCCGTGCACCTGGTTCATCCAGACCACCCGGGCCGGGTCCACGCCCAGCCCCTTGGCGGTCAGTTCGCGGTTGGTCCGCACGGCGCCGGGGTCGTCGCCGACCGCGCCGCCGAGGTTGAGCTCCGCATACGGAGCGGCGCTCACCCCGCCCCACCTGTCGGTGAAGGCGAAGTGCGCGCCGCTCACGTGTCCGCGCTGTCCTATCACTTCAGGAAGTCCGGCACGTCCAGCTCCTCGGCGGCGCTGTCCGCGTAGGTCCGCGACTGCGGCACCGGCGGGGCCACCGGGATCTCGACCACCGGCTCGGGAGCCGGCTCCGGCTCCTCCTTCGGGGTCACGCTGCCGAGGGAACCGAAGCTCGGGCGGCTCTCCGGCTGCTGCTGACGCGGCGGGGCGGCGGGCTCCTCGCGGCGCTGGGCCGAGGAGCCCGCGGAGGAGGACGCCGAGGACGAGCCGAGGACGTTGTCCCGGCGGGCCGGGGGCTGGCCGCCGTCGAAGCCGGCCGCGATCACGGTGACCCGCACCTCGTCGCCGAGGGCGTCGTCGATGACCGCGCCGAAGATGATGTTGGCCTCGGGGTGGGCCGCCTCGCTGACCAGCTGGGCGGCCTCGTTGATCTCGAACAGGCCGAGGTCGGAGCCGCCGGAGATGGAGAGCAGCACGCCCCGGGCGCCGTCGATGGACGCCTCCAGCAGCGGCGAGGAGATCGCCATCTCGGCGGCGGCCACCGCGCGGTCGTCGCCGCGGGCCGAGCCGATGCCCATGAGGGCCGAACCGGCCTCGGACATGACCGACTTGACGTCGGCGAAGTCGAGGTTGATCAGGCCGGGGGTGGTGATGAGGTCGGTGATGCCCTGGACACCGGAGAGCAGGACCTGGTCGGCGGACTTGAACGCGTCCAGGACCGAGACCTGGCGGTCCGAGATGGACAGCAGCCGGTCGTTGGGGATGACGATGAGGGTGTCGACCTCTTCGCGCAGCTCGGCGATGCCGTCCTCGGCCTGGTTGGCCCGGCGCCGTCCCTCGAAGGTGAACGGGCGGGTGACCACGCCGATGGTGAGGGCGCCCAGCGAGCGGGCGATGTTGGCCACGACGGGCGCGCCGCCGGTGCCGGTGCCGCCGCCCTCGCCGGCGGTCACGAAGACCATGTCGGCCCCCTTGAGGACCTCCTCGATCTCCTCGCGGTGGTCCTCGGCGGCCTTGCGGCCGACGGCCGGGTTGGCGCCGGCGCCGAGTCCGCGGGTGAGTTCCCGGCCGACGTCCAGCTTGACGTCGGCGTCGCTCATCAACAGCGCCTGCGCGTCGGTGTTGATGGCGATGAACTCGACGCCCTTGAGGCCGACCTCGATCATCCGGTTGATGGCATTGACACCACCGCCGCCGACACCGATGACCTTGATGACTGCGAGGTAGTTCTGCGGTGCTGCCACGTCGAAGGCCTCTCGCCTCGAATTACGTTGTCGCGCCGGGCGGTTGCCCGACCGGGACGACGGATGCCGAATTGGGACGGTCCGAACGCCGACCCGAACCCTAACGCTGAAGTTTAGGGTTACCAGTGTGTCTGTTCCCTGGAGTCTTCTGAACAGGACACTAAGTCGACAAGCGGCGCCCGTTCAACGAACACGCCGAACCTCCCGTTTTTCTTTTCACCCTATGTGATCAGCCGTAGCAGTGCCCAACCAGGGTGCTGGCCTGCGCTGATGTGCGTCAACTCCCCGATGACGCGGGGGCGGTGGGCACGCTCACATCGAAGTGCCGGGCGTTCGGAGCTGCTTTCATGAGAGCTGTGAGGGCCCGTGCCTTGGCGCGGCCCTCCTCGCCGCTCCCCCAGTCCACGGTGCGCCCGTGGCCCAACTCCAGGGTGATGGCGTCGAACGAGCCGACCCGGACGGTTCCGGTGTCCCTGGCGACCGCCACGGGGAGACTGCCGGCGACCCGGACAGCCTCGCGCACCAGGCGCGCGGTGCCGAAGCGGCGCAGGCTGGCGGCACCCGATCCCTTGCGAGACGCGGCGAGTTCGAGCATCGGTACACGCCTGGGCGCCTTCCCCACGGTGGCGAACCGTACGCCCTCGTCGTCGATCTCGGTGAACTTCCCGTTCTCGCGGGCGAGCAGCACCGGTGTGCGCTCGGTGATCCTCAGCTTGATGCCGTGCGGCCAGGACCGGGACGCCTCGACGGTGTCGACACGGCGCAAATTCCCCCGCACCCGGGCCTCCACGGCGTCGGTGCCGACCGAGGCCAGCGGGGCGCCGGACGGTACGGCCGCGGCGGCGCGGACCTCGGCGGGGGTGAGCACCCGGGTGCCGGAGACCGAGACGTACCGCACACGCAGCCAGTCGGAGCCGTAGAGCGCCCAGACCGAAGCGCCGCCCAGGAGGAGCAGCACGACGGCCAGAAAGATGATCATACGAAGCCGGGGGCGCCCGAGTTGACGGACGAGCGGCGGGCCGGCCGACTCCTGCTGGCGTTCACCGCGCTCGGCGGTGGTCGAACCGGCCACGCTCGCTGTCCCTTCGTCGTACGTGCCTAGCGGCTGGAGGCGATGGCCTCGCGCACCATGCCGACGAGCAGGTCGTCGGCGTCCCGGCGGCCGAACTCACCGGCGGCGCGGGACATCTCGTAGAGGCGGTGCGGATCGGCCAGGACCGGGAGCACGTTCTGCTGCACCCACTCCGGCGTCAGTTCCGCGTCGTCCACGAGGAGTCCGCCGCCCGCCTTGACCACCGGCTGGGCGTTCAGCCGCTGTTCGCCGTTGCCGATGGGCAGCGGGACGTAGGCGGCCGGGAGTCCGACGGCGGAGAGCTCGGCGACGGTCATCGCGCCCGCGCGGCAGAGCATCATGTCGGCCGCGGCGTACGCGAGGTCCATCCGGTCCACGTAACTTACCGGGATGTACGGGGGCATCCCCGGCATCTGCTGCACCTGCGGCAGTTCGTTCTTCGGGCCGACCGCGTGCAGGATCTGGATGCCGGCCTGCTGGAGCCAGGGCGCGACCCGCTGGACGACCTCGTTGAGGTGCCGTGCGCCCTGCGAGCCGCCGGAGACGAGCAGCGTGGGCAGGTTCGGGTCCAGGCCGAAGCGGGCCCGTGCCTCGGGGCGTACGGCGGCGCGGTCCAGGGTGGCGATGGAGCGGCGCAGCGGGATGCCGATGTAGCGGGCGTCACGCAGCTTGCTGTCGGGCGTGGAGACGGCCACCCGCGCCGCGTAGCGGGAGCCGATCTTGTTGGCCAGGCCGGGGCGGGCGTTGGCCTCGTGGATCACGATCGGCACGCCCAGGCGCTTGGCGGCCAGGTAGGCGGGCAGCGCGACATAGCCGCCGAAGCCCACGACCGCGTCGGCCTTGGTGCGCTCCAGGATCTGCTCGGCGGCCTTGATCGTGCCGCGCAGCCGCCCCGGCACGGTGATCAGCTCGGGCGTGGGCTTGCGCGGCAGCGGCACCGCCGGGATCAGCGCCAGCTCGTAGCCACGCTCGGGGACGAGCCGGGTCTCGAGACCGCGCTCCGTGCCCAGCGCCGTGATCCCCACGGTGGGGTCCTGCCTGCGCAGGGCGTCCGCGAGGGCGAGCGCGGGCTCGATGTGGCCCGCGGTACCCCCGCCGGCGAGTACGACATGCACCGAAATTCACCGCTCTCCGGACGAGCGCGCCGCCGAGGCGCGCCGTCTCATCGTGTTCCATCTCCGTGGCACCCGCTCGGCACGGGAGCCTCCCGCCCGCTTTCTGCCGAAGCGGGGTTGCCGCATCGCGAGTGCCGCCCGCGCACCGGGCTCGTCACGCGCGAAGGCGATCAGCAGCCCGATGGCGAACATGGTCGGCAGCAGCGCGGACCCTCCGTAGGAGAACAGCGGGAGCGGGACTCCGGCGATCGGCAGCAGGCCGAGCACCGCACCGATGTTGATCACCGCCTGGGCGATGATCCACGTCGTCACGCCTCCCGCGGCGTACCTCACGAAGGGGTCCTCCGTGCGTCCGGCCACGCGGATACCCGCATAGCCTAGAGCCGCGAACAGGGCGAGTACCGACAGCGTGCCCGCCAGACCCAGTTCCTCACCTGTGACGGCGAAGATGAAGTCCGTGTGGGCTTCTGGCAGTTGGCCCCATTTCTCCACGCTGGCGCCGAGCCCCGAGCCGAAGATCCCCCCCGACGCGAGGGCGTAGATGCCGTGCACCGCCTGCCAGCAGTCCGCGGCGCCCGCCTTGGGCTCGGTGGCGCCGATGCAGGCGAGCCGGGCCATCCGGTTGGGGCTGGTCTTGATGAGGATCACACCGATCAGCGCCGCCACCGACAGCACCCCGGCGAAGAGCCGGGTCGGGGCTCCGGCGAGCCAGAGCAGGCCGAAGAGGATCGCGGTGAGGATGATCGCGGTGCCCATGTCACCGCCGAGCATGATCAGCCCGAGCAGCAGGAAGGCGACCGGGACCAGCGGCACCAGCATGTGCTTCCACTGGGTCAGCAGCCTCTTGTCCTGCTTGCGGGCGATCAGGTCGGCGCCCCACAGCACCAGGGCGAGCTTGCCGAACTCGCTGGGCTGGATCTGGAAGGAGCCGCCGAGCGAGATCCAGTTCCGGTTGCCGTTGACCGACATCCCTATCCCCGGCACCTGCACCAGCGCCATGGTGAACACGGCGGCGGCCAGGATCGGGTAGGCCAGCGCCCGGTGCAGCCTGACCGGCATCCGGGAGGCGGCGAACAGCAGCACGCCGCCGATCACCGCGGCCAGGAACTGCTTGCGGAAGAAGAACGAGCCGGGCAGCGAGAGCTGCAGCGCGGTGATCTGGGAGGCCGAGTAGACCATCACCAGCCCCAGGACGGTGATCAGCATGCTGCCGCCCAGGATCAGGTAGTAGGCGGTCAGCGGCCGGTCCCAGGCCTTGCGCGCGCGGTCGCGCAGGCGCCGCAGGGGGTTGTCGCCCGCGATCCCGGGGGGTGCGGGACGGGCCGCCCGCACGGGCGGCCGTCCGGTACGGCTACTGGGCATCAACGCCTCCGCTGAACGTCGACCGTCCCACGCGTCCCTCCCAAGATCCGCCCGGCACGGGCGGCCGGGGTCAGGCGCCGAGTTCGCGGACGGCGGCCGCGAACGCGTCGCCGCGCTGGTTGTAGTTGGTGAACATGTCCATGGAGGCGCAGGCCGGGGCCAGCAGGACCGTGTCGCCGGGCCGGGCCAGCCGCTTCGCCTCCGTCACCGCCTGGAGCATCGCCCCAGTGTCGGTCCGGCCGAGGTCCACCACAGGTACTTCCGGGGCGTGTCGCGCGAGGGCCTCGCGGATCAGCGCGCGGTCGGCGCCGATCAGTACGGCCCCGCGCAGCCGCTTCGCCGACGCGGCGACCAGCTCGTCGAACTCGGCGCCCTTGGCGAGGCCGCCGGCGATCCAGACGATCGGCTCGTACGCGGCCAACGACGCCTGCGCGGCGTGGGTGTTGGTGGCCTTGGAGTCGTCCACGTAGGCCACGCCGTCGAGGTCGGCGACGTGGGCGATGCGGTGGGCGTCGGGTTTGAAGGCCCGCAGTCCGTCGCGCACCGCCTGCGGGGGCACCCCGAAGGAGCGGGCGAGGGCCGCCGCCGCGAGGGCGTTGGCGATGTTGTGCGGGGCGGGCGGGTCGACGTCGGCGACCTCGGCCAGCTCCTGCGCGTTCTTCTGGCGGTTCTCCACGAAGGCACGGTCGACCAGGATGCCGTCCACCACGCCGAGTTGGGAGACGCCGGGGGTGCCGAGGGTGAACCCGACGGCCCGGCAGCCCTCCTCGACGTCGGCCTCGCGCACCAGGTCCTCGGTGCGGGGGTCGGCCACGTTGTAGACGCAGGCGACCTGGTTGCCCTCGTAGATGCGGCCCTTGTCGGCGGCGTAGGCGTCCATGGAGCCGTGCCAGTCGAGGTGGTCCGGGGCGAGGTTGAGGACGGCGCCCGAGTAGGCGCGCAGGGAGGGCGCCCAGTGCAGCTGGTAGCTGGACAGCTCGACGGCAAGCACGTCGTACTCCTCGTCGCCGAGGACGGCGTCCAGCAGGGAGACGCCGATGTTGCCGACCGCGGCCGTGCGCAGGCCCGCCGCCTTCAGGATGGAGGCGAGCATCTGCACGGTCGTGGTCTTGCCGTTGGTGCCGGTGACGGCGAGCCAGGGGGCCGCGCCCGGACCCCTGAGCCGCCAGGCCAGCTCGACGTCGCCCCAGACGGGCACGCCGGCCTTCTCCGCCGCGAGGAACAGCGGCTTGTCGGGCTGCCAGCCCGGCGCGGTGACGATCAGCTCGGTGCCCTCGGGCAGGGTCGCGCCGTCGCCGAGGCGGACGGTGATGCCGAGCGCCTCCAGTTCCGCGGCCTGTTCGCGGGCGCGGGCGTCGTCGCCGTCGTTGACGGCCGTGACGATCGCCCCGCGCGCGTGCAGCGCCTTCGCGGCCGGGAGGCCGGAGACGCCGAGTCCGGCGACGGTGACGCGCTTTCCCTGGAATTCGCTGGGTCCCGAAGGCACCGAGGAGGTCACTTGTCCGCTGCCCATCCCGCGTAGAAGAGGCCCAGTCCGACGATGACGCAGATGCCCTGGATGATCCAGAAGCGGACCACGACAAGGACCTCGGACCAGCCCTTGAGTTCGAAGTGGTGCTGGAGCGGTGCCATCCGGAAGACGCGCTTGCCGGTGAGCCGGAAGGAGCCGACCTGGATGACGACCGACATGGTGATGAGGACGAACAGGCCGCCCATGATGGCCACCAGCAGCTCCGTGCGGGAGAGGATGGCCAGGCCGGTGAGGACACCGCCGAGGGCGAGCGAGCCGGTGTCGCCCATGAAGATCTTCGCCGGGGAGGTGTTCCACCACAGGAAGCCCAGGCAGGCGCCCATCAGGGCGGAGGCGACCACCGCGAGGTCCAGCGGGTCGCGCACCTCGTAGCAGGCGGCCGGGTTGGTCAGGGTCATGGCGTTGGCGCAGGACTCCTGGAACTGCCAGACACCGATGAACGTGTAGGCGCCGAAGACGAGGACGGAGGCGCCGGTGGCGAGGCCGTCCAGACCGTCGGTGAGGTTCACGCCGTTGGACATGGCGAGGATCATGAACAGCGCCCAGACCACGAATAGCACCGGGCCGATGGTCCAGCCGAAGTCCGTGATGAACGACAGCTTGGTGGAGGCCGGGGTGTTGCCCCGGTTGTCGGGGAACTGCAGTGCGAGCACCGCGAATCCGATGCCGACTATCAGCTGGCCGGCCATCTTCGCCTTCGCGCGCAGACCGAGCGAGCGGCGCTTGACGATCTTGATGTAGTCGTCGAGGAAGCCGACCAGGCCCATGCCGAACATCAGGCCGAGCACCAGCAGGCCGGAGTACGTCGGCGGCTTGCCGGTGATCACCTTGCTGATGAAGTACGCGGCGATCGTGGCCAGGATGAAGGCGATACCGCCCATCGTCGGCGTACCGCGCTTGCTGGCGTGCTCGCGCGGGCCGTCGTCGCGGATGTACTGGCCGTAGCCCTTGCGGGCGAGGAGCTTGATCAGCAGCGGGGTGCCGATCAGCGTCAGGAAGAGACCGATGACGCCCGAGAACAGGACCTGGTTCATCATCGGGCGGCGACCTCACCCTCGGTACCGGCGTCGGCGAGCGTCTGGGCGACCCTCTCCAGCCCCACCGACCGGGACGCCTTCACCAGCACGACGTCCCCCGGACGCAACTGCTTGCGCAAAAGGTCGATCGCCGCCTGCGCGTCGGACACGTGCACCGACTCCTCACCCCACGAACCCTCGTTGTATGCGCCCAGTTGCAGCCAGGAGGCTTCGATGCCACCGACCGCGACGAGCTTGCTGACGTTGAGCCGGACGGCGAGCCGTCCGACCGCGTCGTGCTCGGCGAGAGCCTCGTCCCCCAGCTCGGCCATCTTGCCGAGCACCGCCCACGTGCGGCGCCCCTTGCCCATGGCCGCGAGCGCCTTGAGGGCGGCACGCATGGACTCGGGGTTGGCGTTGTAGGCGTCATTGACGATGGTCACGCCGTCCGGGCGCTCGGTGACCTCCATGCGCCAGCGGGAGAGGGTGCCCGCACCGGAGAGCGCCGAGGCGATCTCACTTGCGGACATGCCCAGCTCATGGGCGACGGCGGCCGCGGCGAGCGCGTTCGACACGTGGTGCTCACCGTACAGGCGCATGGTCACATCGCTTGCACCGGAGGGTGTGTGAAGCCTGAAGGAGGGCTGTCCGCTGTCCGTGAGTCGTACGTTCTCGGCGCGTACGTCCGCTTCGGCCGACTCTCCGAAAAGGACCACCTTCGCCTTGGTACGGGAGGCCATCGCGCGCACCAGCGGGTCGTCGGCGTTGAGGATCGCCGCGCCGCCGTCCGCCGCCGCGGGAAGGCTCTCCACGAGCTCGCCCTTGGCCTGGGCGATCTGCTCACGGCCGCCGAACTCGCCGATGTGGGCGCTGCCGACGTTGAGGACCAGGCCGACCTTCGGCGGGGTGAGCCCGGCGAGGTAGCGGATGTGCCCGATGCCGCGGGCGCCCATCTCCAGCACGAGGAACTTCGTCTCCTCGGTGGCGGACAGGGCGGTCAGCGGCAGCCCGATCTCGTTGTTGAGCGAGCCCGGCGTGAACACGGTCGGCGCCTTGCCGCCCAGCACCTGGGCGATGAGGTCCTTGGTGCTGGTCTTGCCGGCCGAGCCGGTCAGGGCGACGAGGGTCGCGCCGAGCCGTTCGACGACATGCCGGGCGAGGGCGCCGAGAGCGTCCTGGACGTCGTCCACGACGATCGCGGGCACGCCGACGGGACGCGACGCCAGCACGGCGACCGCGCCCGCCTCGACGACCTGCGCGGCGAAGTCGTGGCCGTCCACCCGCTCGCCGACGAAGGCGACGAACAGGGTGCCGGGCACCACCTCGCGGGAGTCCCGGACGACCGGTCCGGTGACCTGGACGGACGTGTCCGGTATGTCGTGTGTCTGCCCGCCGACGACTGCTGCGATCTCGGCGAGGGAGAGGGCGATCACAAGTTCATCCCTGGGTGTTCTGGATAGCTTCGCGGAGCACCTGGCGGTCGTCGAAGGGACGGATCACGCCGGCGATGTCCTGACCCTGCTCGTGGCCCTTGCCCGCGACCAGCACCGTGTCGCCGGCGGCCGCGCGGCCCACGGCGGCGGCGATGGCGGCGGCCCGCTCCTCGAAGAGCAGCACCTCGCCCCGCTCGTGCGCGGGCACGGAGGCGGCGCCTTCGAGCATGGTCGCCAGGATCGCCAGGGGGTCCTCGGAGCGGGGGTTGTCGGAGGTCAGTACGGCCGTGTCGGCGTACCGGGCCGCGGCCGCGCCCATCGGGCCGCGCTTGGTGCGGTCGCGGTCGCCGCCGCAGCCGAGCACGAGGTGCAGCCGGCCCTTGGTGACCTTGCGCAGCGCCTTGAGCACCGACTCGACCGCGTCGGTCTTGTGGGCGTAGTCGACGACGGCGAGGTAGGGCTGTCCGGCGTCGACGCGCTCCAGGCGGCCGGGGACGCCGGGGACGGCGGCGATGCCGTCGGCGGCGGTCTGCGGGTCGATCCCGGCGGCGGCCAGGGCGGCCAGCGCGGCGAGGGTGTTGGCCACGTTGAACGGGCCGGGCAGCGGCGAACGGGCGTGCACGCGCTCGCCGTTCGGGCCGAGCGCGGTGAACGTCGAGTCCATCGGGCCGACCTGCACGTCCTCGGCGCGCCAGTCGGCGTCCGGGTGGCCCTCGGCGGAGAAGGTGACCACCGGGACGGTGGCCTCGGTGACGAGTCTGCGGCCGTACTCGTCGTCGGCGTTGACCACGCCGAGCCTGCTGCGCCCGGGGGTGAACAGGCTCGCCTTGGCCTGGAAGTAGTCCTCCATGCCGGAGTGGAACTCCATGTGCTCCGGGCTGAGGTTGTTGAAGACCGCGATGTCGAAGACGCAGGCGTCGACCCGGCCGAGGACCAGGGCGTGGCTGGAGACCTCCATGGCGACGGCGTCGGTGCCGCGTTCGCGCATGACGGCGAACAGGGCCTGGAGGTCGGTGGCCTCGGGGGTGGTGCGCTCGGACTTGATGCGCTCCTCGCCGATACGGGTCTCGACCGTGCCGACCAGGCCGGTGGCGCGGTCGGCGGCCTTCAGACCGCCCTCGACCAGATAGGCGGTGGTGGTCTTGCCGGAGGTGCCGGTGATGCCGATCTGGAGCATGTCCCGGCCGGGGTGGCCGTAGATGGTGGCCGCCAGCTCGCCCATCCGTCCGCGCGGGTCCTCGACGACCAGGACCGGCAGTCCGGTCGCGGCGGCGCGCTCGGCGCCCGCGGGATCGGTGAGCACGGCGACGGCGCCGAGTCCGGCGGCCTGGGTGGCGAAGTCCGCGCCGTGCAGCCGGGCGCCGGGCAGGGCGGCGTACAGGTCACCGGGGCGGACCGCCCGCGAGTCGTGGGTGATACCGGTGACCCCGGCGGACTCGGCGGGCGCGGCGGTACCCAGTTGGCCGGCCAGTTCCGCGAGGGAGGTGGCGGTGACCTGAACCGGTCGCGGCGGTCCCGGATTTGTCACGGAAGCGCCCTTCTGAGTGGTTTGGGACTGATCGGCGTGTGGCACGGCGGTGAGCGTACCGGGAGTACCCGCTCCGGAGCTAAAACGGGGCTCGCGGGTGGAGCGGGCGGTCCCTCGGTTCCCGTCGTCGGGGGTGATCGTTGTCACGGGCTCGTTCCTGGTGGTCGTTGCCTGGCGCCGGGCGGTGGCTGGTCAGGGCTTGTAGGAGACGGGCAGGGCGGCGGCCTTCGCGCCGGTCGGGGGCACCTGCATGGTCTTCAGCGCGAACTCCATCACCTGCTTGTAGACCGGACCGCAGATCTGGCCGCCGAAGTAGCTGCCCGAGGTGGCGTTCTGGATCGCGCAGTAGACGGTGACCCGGGGCTTGTCCGCGGGGGCGAATCCGGCGAAGGACGAGGTGTAGCCGTGGTACCTCCCGGTGGCCGGATCGACGCGGTTGGCGGTGCCGGTCTTGCCCGCGACCCGGTAGCCGGGGATACGGGCCTTGATGCCGGTGCCCTGCTCGTCGTCGACGACGGACTCCAGCATCTGGGCGAGCGTCCGCGCGGTCTTCTCGCTGACCACGCGGGTCTTCTTCGGCCCCGGCGCGGGAGCGAAGCGGCCGTCGGCGCCCTTGGTGCCGCGCACCAGGGTGGGCGCGACGCGGACTCCGCCGTTGGCGATCGTGGAGTAGACGGAGGCGGCCTGCATGGCGTTGATGGAGAAGCCCTGGCCGAAAGGGATCGTGTACTGCTGCGAGGTGGACCACTTGGCCGAGGGCGCGAGGATGCCCGGTGTCTCGCCGGGGAAGCCGAGCCCGGTGAAGCGGCCGATGCCGAACTGGCGCAGGTAGGAGTAGAGCGTGTCGTTGGCCGCCCGCTGGGTCTTGCCGAGCTGGCCGGTGGCGAGGATGGTGCCGATGTTGCTGGACTTGGCGAGCACGCCGTTGAGGGTGAGGTTCCAGGTCGCGTGGTCGATGTCGTCCTGGAAGAGCCGGTCGCCCCGGTGCAGCCGGTTGGGTACGACGACGTGGGTGAGCGGGGTGGCCGCGTTCTCCTCCAGCACGGCCGCCATCGACATCACCTTGGCGGTGGAGCCGGGTTCGTAGGCGTCCTGTAGCGCGGCGTTGCCCATGGCGGCCGAGTCGGCCGTGGACAGGTCGTTGGGGTCGAAGCCGGGCGAGTTGGCCATGGCGAGGATCTGGCCGGTGGCGGTGTCCTGGACGATGACGTAGCCCCGGTCCGCCTTGGACTTCCTGACCTGCTCGGAGATGGCGCTCTGCGCGGCCCACTGGATGTCGCGGTCGATGGTCAGCTCGACGTCGCTGCCGGGCACGGCCGGGGTCTCGGTGGAGCCCGCGGTGGGCACCTCGCGGCCGCCGGACTGGGCGTAGCGGATCTTGCCGTCCTTGCCGGAGAGCTGCTTGTCGAGCTGCTGCTCGATGCCGCCGCCGCCCCGGCCCTCGCTGTTGACCCAGCCCAGTATCCCGGCGGCGAGGTCCTTGTTGGGGTACACGCGCTGGCTGCTGGGGTCGGCGAAGACGCCGGCGAGCACGCTGGTGCCCGCCGGCGTCTTCTTGGCGAGCGCGGCCTTGAGGTCCTTGATCTGCTTCCAGACCTGCGGGGTCTGCCGGGAGGCGAGCCGGGCGTAGCGGGACTGCTTGTTGGCCGGGCGGAGCTTCTTGACGAGCGCCGCCTGGTCCTGGCCGAGGATCGGGGCGAGCAGCGCGGCGGCCTGCTCGGGCCCGTCGGAGATCTTGAGCTGTTCGCTGCCGAACATCACGGGGTCGGCCGTGATGTCGTAGGCGTCCTCGCTGACGGCGAGGGCGACGCCGTTGCGGTCCGTGATGCCGCCGCGCTCGGCGGTCAGGGTGTGGGCCACGAAGCGGTTCTGCTGGGCCTTGGCGCTGTAGGTGCTCGCGTCCACCGCCTGGACCTGGAGGAGCCGCACGGTGAAGGCGGTCAGCACCAGGGCGAGGGCGAGTCCGACCAGGCGGAGCCGGGGCCGGGGGCTGCCGAGCCGCAGGGCCGGTTTGGCCGGGGGACGGCGGCCGGCGGCGGGACGGCGGCCGGCGGCGGGACGGCGGGCGGGGCGGGCGCCGGGGCCGGGCCGGCGGGGGGCCGCGCCCCGGGGACGGGGCGGCCTCGCGGGTCCGGGCACGCGGCGGCGCGGCACTTCCCTGTCGGACACTTCCGTCACCTGCCGGGGGTCGGGGTGGGGGCGGACCGGAGGGTGCCGCCCGGCGCCGGGGTCGTGGCGGAGGGGCTCGCCGGACCGGCGGGGAGTGAGGCGGTCGCCGTGGGCGTGGGCGTGCCCGGGGCCGGGGTCAGCGCCTCGGGGGCGCGGGGTCCGGTGAGCGCGGCGGAGCGGGGGGCGGCACTCGGGACGCCCTTCACGGCGCCGTCGGGGCCGAGGAAGGCGGGGTCGCCGCCGGGGACCATGCCGAGTTCGCGGGCGCGGCGCTGGAGGGCGTCGGGCGCGGAGTAGGCGTCGATGTCCCGCTGGAGGGCCTGTTCCTCGTCGGTCAGGCTCTTGGTCTGGCGCTGTATGTCGTCCAGCTCGAACGACCCTTCGCTGAGCGCGGAGTTGAGCACCAGCAGGCCGAGGAGTCCGCCGCCGAGGAGCAGGACGACGAGGAGGACGAAGGGGGTGCGGGCCGCGCGGGCGCGGCCCGCGGGGATCAGCCGGGCGAGCCGGGCCGCTCTCCCCTGGGGTGCGGGCTTGCTGCTCACGGTCCCTCCCGGCGGGTCAGGGAACCCGGCCGGCCCCGTTCGCTCACTCGGCGTCCTCCCTGATGCGCTCGACGCCGCGGAACCTGGCCGGGGCGGCCCGGCGGTTCTCGGCGATCTCCTCCTCGGTGGGCAGTTCGGCCCCGCGGGTGAGGAGCTTCAGCCGGGGCTGGTACCGCTCGGGCACGACGGGCAGTCCGGGCGGGGCGGTGTTGGCGGCTCCGGCCGCGAACACCTGCTTGACCAGCCGGTCCTCCAGGGACTGGTACGACAGCACGGCGATGCGGCCGCCGACCGCGAGGGCCTTCACGGCGGCCGGCACGGCCCGCTCCAGCACGGACAGCTCGCCGTTGACCTCGATGCGCAGGGCCTGGAAGGTGCGCTTGGCCGGGTTGCCGCCGGTGCGCTTGGCGGCCTGCGGCAGGGCGTCGCGGATCAGCTCGACCAGGCGGGCGCTGTTGGTGAACGGCTCCTTCTCGCGCTCGCGGACGATGGCGGACACGATGCGCTTGGCCTGCTTCTCCTCGCCGTACGCGCGCAGGATGCGCACCAGTTCACCGGCGGGGTAGGTGTTGAGCACCTCGGCCGCGCCGATGCCGGTCGACTGGTCCATGCGCATGTCGAGCGGGGCGTCCTGGGCGTAGGCGAAGCCTCGGTCGGCCTCGTCCAGCTGCATGGAGGAGACGCCGAGGTCGAACAGGACGCCCTGGACGGCCGGGACGCCGAGGCGGTCGAGCACCTCGGGGAGTTCGTCGTAGACGGCGTGCACGAGCGTGGCGCGGTCGCCGAAGGGGGCGAGGCGCTCGCCGGACAGGCGCAGCGCCTCCTTGTCCCGGTCGAGGCCGATCAGCCGGGCCTCGGGGAAGCGGGTCAGCAGTGCCTCGCTGTGGCCACCGAGGCCGAGGGTGCAGTCGACGACCACCGCTCCCGGCCGCTCCAGGGCGGGTGCCAGCAGGTCCAGGCACCGCTGGAGCATCACCGGGACGTGTCGACTCTCGGTCAAGGGGGCCTCTCATTCCGGCGGGCGGTACGCACCGCCGGGTCCCCGCCCGCTCCGTGAAGGGGAGGCCCGCCGGCGCCGGAAGCGTCAGCCGGCCGGGAGCGGGAGGAGGCCGAGCCGCACGTACGCGCCGCGCACGCGGGGAGACGGTCCGGGCGGATGCCGGGATCTCCGGGGGTTTCACCAGCGGGAAGCGCCGCGCCTCCCGCTTCGCGCCACTTTAGTCCACCCTGTGTCGCGGTCAATCAACCGGCCTGCGCGTCGCGTACGGCTTGTCGGACGGGACCTCGATTCGCCGGGATTCACCCGTCCGGCGGTGATCCGCACCCCGTGTGGGTTACCTCACAACAAGCCGTGACGTCGTTCTTTGTGGCCGTCCACAGCAGGCCGGGAACACCGGTGACCAGTAACGTCGGGACCATGACGACTTCCGCAGCAGTTCCCACCGGGTCCGACGGCGCCATAACGGGCGGCGGCAGCGTGACGGACCGCCTGGTCGGCGCCAACGAGACGTATGCGAACGAGTTCACCGACCCCGGCATGGACGCGCGTCCGGTGCTGGGGGTGGCCGTCGTCGCCTGCATGGACGCCCGCCTCGACCTGCACGCCGCGCTCGGCCTGGAGCTGGGTGACTGTCACACCATCCGCAACGCGGGCGGCGTGGTCACCGACGACGTGATCCGCTCCCTGACCATCAGTCAGCGGGCGCTGGGCACCCGCAGCGTGGTCCTCATCCATCACACCGGTTGCGGCCTGGAGTCGCTCACCGAGGAGTTCCGGCACGAGCTGGAGATGGAGGTCGGCCAGCGGCCGGCGTGGGCGGTGGAGGCGTTCCGGGACGTGGACCAGGACGTGCGGCAGTCGATGCAGCGGGTGCGGACCTCACCGTTCCTGCTGCACACCGATGACGTGCGCGGTTTCGTCTTCGACGTACGCACCGGCCTGCTGCGCGAGATCGACCCGGCCGGGAGCGGCGCCGGCACGTCGGCCTGATCCTGGCCGCGGGCCCGGCATCCCGGGGGCAGTTGTCCACAGGCGGTGACACGAATCCGTAACGGCGGCAAGAATGCGGGGTGTGACGGCGCGCGGACTTCTCCGCGCGGCGTCCCACTTCCGGGGTGGGCCGGTCGCGCTCGCGTGCACAGGCCCTGGGTGATGACGGGCCGAGGAGGGCCGGGTGACGACCTATGACGATCGGGCGAGCCAGGGGGGCGTCCCCGCTCGAACGGAGTCGGGGGCGGGGCGGGAGCTGACCGCCACCGCGGAGCGCGTCCGCGCTTCGGTTGAGGACGTGATCGAGGGCAAGCCCGAGGTCGTACGGCTCGCACTGACGGTGCTGCTCGCCGAGGGGCACCTGCTGATCGAGGACGTCCCCGGCGTGGGCAAGACGATGCTGGCCAAGGCGCTCGCCAGGTCCATCGACTGCTCGGTGCGGCGTATCCAGTTCACCCCCGACCTGCTGCCCTCGGACATCACCGGCGTCTCCATCTGGGACCAGCGGCGCCGGGACTTCGAGTTCAAGCCGGGTGCGATCTTCGCGCAGATCGTGATCGGCGACGAGATCAACCGCGCCTCCCCCAAGACCCAGTCGGCGCTGCTGGAGTCCATGGAGGAGCGGCAGGTCACCATCGACGGCCACAGTTACGAACTGCCCAGCCCCTTCATGGTGGTGGCGACGCAGAACCCGGTCGAGATGGAGGGCACCTACCCGCTGCCCGAGGCACAGCGCGACCGCTTCATGGCCCGGGTGTCCGTGGGCTATCCCAGTGTCGAGGCCGAGCTGCGGATGCTGGACGTGCACGGCGGGGCCTCCCCGCTGGAGGACCTGGAGCCGGCGGCGCACGCGCACGAGATCGTGAAGCTGATCGACGCGGTGCGCGCGGTGCACGTCTCGGAGGCCGTGCGGCGGTACGCGGTGGAGCTGGTCGCCGCCACCCGGGTCCACCCCGACCTCAGACTCGGCGCCTCCCCGCGCGCGACGCTGCATCTGCTGCGCGCGGCGAAGGCGTCCGCGGCCCTGGAGGGCCGGGAGTACGCGCTGCCGGACGACGTGCAGACGCTGGCCCCCGCCGTCCTCGCCCACCGTCTGCTGCCCACCTCGGAGGCCGGTCTGAACGGCCGGACGGCCGACGACGTGGTGCGGGAGATCATCCAGCACACCGCCGTGCCCACCACCGGAAGACAGAGCGGGTACGACGGCGGCCTGGGCGTCCCGGCTGCGTATCCCCCGCGGCCTCCCCGGGGTCTGTGATGTCCGCCGGGGGGCGGGGCGGGGTGCGCGCGACGCTGTCGGGGCTGACCACCCGCGGGCGCTCCTTCCTGGCCGCCGGGATCGCGGCCGCGATCTGCGCCTACGTCCTGGGCCAGGACGACCTGCTGCGGGTGGGCCTGCTGCTGGCGGTGCTGCCGCTGATCTGCGCGCTGGTCCTGCACCGCACCCGCCACCGGGTGACGGCCGGCCGCGGCCTGACGCCCACGCGGGTGCCCGCGGCCGGGGAGGCGCGGGTGCGGCTGCGGGTGGACAACGTCTCCCGGCTGCCCACCGGCCTGCTGATGCTCCAGGACCGGGTGCCTTACGTGCTCGGGCCCCGGCCGCGTTTCGTGCTGGACCGGGTGGAGCCGGGCGGCCACCGCGAGGTGTCCTACCGGGTGCGCTCGGACCTGCGCGGCAGGTACCGGCTCGGTCCGCTCCAGGTGCGGCTGAGCGACCCGTTCGGGATGTGCGAGCTGACCCGGTCCTTCTCCGCGTCCGACACGCTGACGGTGCTGCCGCGCGTGGAGCCGCTGCCGCCGGTCCGCTTCGGCGGCGAGGCGCTCGGGCACGGTGACGGACGGCGGCGCGCGCCCGCTCTGGCCGGCGAGGACGACGTGATCCCGCGCGGCTACCGCCACGGCGACGATCTGCGCCGGGTGCACTGGCGCTCGACAGCCCGGCACGGCGAGCTGATGGTGCGCCGCGAGGAGCAGCCCCGGCGCTCGCGCTGCACCGTGCTGCTGGACACCCGCGCGATCGCCTACGAGGGCTCGGGCCCCGGGTCCGCGTTCGAGTGGGCGGTGTCGGGGGCCGCCTCGGTGGTGGCGCATCTGCTGGAGCGGGGCTTCTCGGTGCGGCTGCTGACGGATTCCGGTGTCACGGTGAGCGGCGAGGGCGGTTCGGGGCACGAACAGGCGGCGGCCGCCGCGCTGATGATGGACACCCTCGCGGTGATCGACCACTCCGACGCCACCGATCTGGCGGGCGCGTACGACGTGCTGCGCGGCGGGCACGACGGGCTGCTGGTCGCCTTCCTCGGTGATCTCGACGGCGGCCAGGCGGCCTCGGTGGCGCGGATGCGCCGTCGGGGCGGCGCGGTCGCCCTCGTGCTCGACCCTGAGGGCTGGACGGATGAGTCCGAATCCGTCGAGGCGGAGCCGGACGGACCGCTGTCCCAGCAGTTGCGGGTGCTGCGCGAGGGCGGCTGGACGGCGCTGGGGGTGCCGCGCGGGGCCTCGCTGGAGGAGCTGTGGCGGCAGGCGGACCGGGAGCGGCCGGGTGCGGCCACGCTGAGCGGGAGGGCACGGGGATGAGCGGGCGGGCACGGCTGGCGCTGAGCGCGGCGGCGGCGACCCTGATGGCGTCCTGCGCACTGCTGCCGCTGGTCGACGGACCCACCTGGCTGCTGCTCGCGGCGCTTCTGGTGGCCGCGCAGGCGGGGGCGGGCATCGCGGCCCGGCGGATTCCGCTGGCCAGGTCGCTGACGCTGCTCGCGCAGGTGCTGGTGACGCTGGTGCTGCTGACG
Organism: Streptomyces sp. NPDC046860; assembly: GCF_040645115.1. NCBI lineage: Bacteria > Bacillati > Actinomycetota > Actinomycetes > Kitasatosporales > Streptomycetaceae > Streptomyces > Streptomyces sp. NPDC046860. The sequence continues at coordinate 154,681 of NZ_JBEYXQ010000005.1, forward strand.
CTGGTCTTCGCGCGGGGTGCGGCGCTGGGCGGTCTGGTACCGGGGCCGGACGCGTTCCGGCGGTTCGGGGCGCTGCTCGGGCAGGGCTCGGACGACGTGAACCACTACGCGATCCCGGCGCCGCTCACGGACGGCATCAGACTGCTGCTGGTCGGCGGGGTGCTGCTGGTGCATCTCCTGGTGGACACCCTGGCGGTGACCTTCCGGCGGGCGGCCCCGGCGGGGCTGCCGCTGCTGGCGCTGTACTCGGTGGCGGCCGGGCTGTCGGACGGCGGCGCGGACTGGCTGTGGTTCCTGCTGGCGGCGGCCGGATATCTGATGCTGCTGCTCGCGGAGGGCCGGGAGCGGCTCGCGCAGTGGGGCCGGGTGTTCGGGGGCACCCCGCGCCCGGGCGCCCCGGCCGGGGTGACGGCCCCGGCGCGCACCGGCCGCCGGATCGGCGCGCTCGCGCTGGGCGTGGCCCTGGCGGTGCCGCTGGCCCTGCCGACGCTGCACGGCGGCCTGCTGGGCGAGGCCGGCTCCGGCGTGGGCGCGGGCAACGGGCGCGGCGGCACGATCTCGGCCGTGAACCCGCTGGTGTCGCTGCGGGACAGCCTGAACGTGGACGACGACCGCCAGGTGCTGTCGCTGCGGCCGAGCAGCGGCGAGGTGCCGGACATGTACGTGCGGATAGTGTCCCTGGACGACTTCGACGGCACCGACTGGAAGCCGTCCCAGCGGCACATCGGCGCGGTACCGGGCGTCTTCCCGGAACCGGTGGGGCTGAGCCCCGACGTGAAGCGCTCCACGCTGCGCACGGTGATCACGGCGGCGGACTGGTACGCCCAGGACTGGCTGCCGATGCCCTATCCGCCGAGCGGCGTCAGGATCGACGGCAACTGGCGGTACGAGCCGGTCGGCATGACGCTGGTCGGCGACCACGGCCAGACCACGCGTGGCAAGACGTACCAGGTGACGAGCCTGGATCTGCGGCCGACCGCGAAGCAGCTCGCCGAGGCGCCCAAGCCGCCGGCCGCGCTGGAGAGGGAGTACACGCGGGTGCCGGCCCGGCTGCCGGACGTGGTGGCGCGGACCGCCGAGGAGGTGACCTCGGGCGCCCGCAACCACTACGAGGAGGCGGTGCGGCTCCAGGACTGGTTCTCGGTGGACGGCGGCTTCCGCTACGACACCGAGGTGCGGGTGGGCCGGGGCGCGAACGCGATCGCGACCTTCCTCGACCGCAAGGAGGGGTTCTGCGTCCACTTCTCCTTCGCCATGGCGGCGATGGCCCGCACCCTGGGCATTCCGGCCCGGGTGGCAGTGGGCTTCGCGCCGGGCACCCCGCAGGGCGACGGTTCGGTGTCGGTGAGTCTGAAGGACGCGCACGCCTGGCCGGAGCTGTATTTCCAGGGCGTGGGCTGGACCCGCTTCGAGCCGACGCCGACGCGGGGCACGACGCCCGAGTACACCGAGCCGGACGCGCCGAGCAGCGCGCGGCCCGACCGCGAACTGCCCTCGCGTGGGGCGTCCAGGGAGCCTTCGTCGGCGGCGACGCAGCAGGAGCGGTGCGCGACACCGCCCCGGTCGGGCGCGTGCGCCGATCCGTCGGCCGCCGTCGCGGCGCCGGGCGGGGGCGGGGGCCCGTCGGGCGGGCTGTGGGCCGCGCTGGTCGTGCTCGGCGCGCTGGTGCTGGTGGTGCTTCCGTTGTCGCCGATGCTGTGGCGGACGCGGGTGCGGGCGCGCCGGCTGGACGGGCGCGCGGCCGCCCCCGGGGACGGGACCCTGGCGGCCTGGCGGGAGCTGACCGACAGCGCCTGGGACTTCGGGGTGCCACCGGACGACTCGCTGACCCCGCGCCGCTCGGCGGCCCGGATCGTCCGGCTGGGCGGGCTGGACGGTGAGGCGGCGGCCTCGGTGCACCGGGTGGCGGCCGCGCTGGAGCAGGTCCTGTACGCGCCCGAGCCGCGGTCCGCGCCGGGGGTCGCCGAGGAGGTGCGCCGGGTGATCGCCGGCCTCGCGGCCCCGGCCGGGCGGGGCACCCGGCTGCGGGCGCTGTTCGCGCCGCGCTCGGCGCGACGGCTGGTGTGGTCGGTCCGGGGCCGCTGGGCGGCGCTGCGGACCAGGGTGGCCGCGCTGCGGCCGGTACGCGGCGAGGCGTAGCGGCGGGGGGCGGCATCGGGCCGGCAGCGGGGCCGGACATCGCCGAGGGGGTGACCACCACAGCGGGTGGTCACCCCCTCGTGCGTGAAGCGTCGGGGAGCCCGGGGACCGGGCCGCGCTGAGCGCTCAGTGGCCCTGTTCGTCCCGGCGGCGCTGCCAGCGGTCCTCGATGCGTTCCATGACGGTACGTTTCCGCCGGACGGGGCGGCGCCTGGTGTGGCCCTTGGGCTGTTCGCCCGGCTTGGGGGCCTTGCGCCATCCGGTGACGGCGAGCACGGCACAGCCGAGCATCACGAGGAAACCGACGACACTGATCCAGATGAGCTGGGCGACCATACCCGCCATGAGGAGCGCGATACCGACGAGGAAGCCCGCGACCGCCTGGTAGACCCGGCGCCGGGTGTACGTCCGCAGCCCGTTTCCCTCAAGCGCCGACGCGAACTTGGGATCTTCGGCGTACAGCGCTCGCTCCATCTGCTCGAGCATGCGCTGCTCGTGCTCCGAGAGCGGCACGGAGTCCTCCTCATCGTGCAGTCGCCGGGGCGACTCTGGGGGGTCCTTTCAGGATAGGCAGGGAATCGCCCCCGTGAAACCCGCCCCTCTGCGCCTTCTGGCCGGCCGGTCCGTCAGGGCGTCCCGGCTCGCTGAGGCTGTCATTCCCCGGCGGCCGACCCGTCATGCCGGTCGGTGTACCTCGATCATACGGCGCAAACCCCTCGATCGGGGGGCTTGTGGCGTACTCCATCTGCCCTCGCGCCCCTGATCAGCGGCGTGCCCCGCGGGGCCCGTTCAGTCCCGGGCGCCCTTCGCGGGCGCTTCGGTCACCCGGGTCTCACCGAGCACATGGACCTGGGTGGCCACGGAGTGGAAGTCGGGCAGCTCCGCCACGGCGGCCTCCAGACGCAGCAGGGCGTCCAGCGCGCCGGGCTCGGTGTCGACCAGGACGCCGGGCACCAGGTCGGCGAAGACGCGTACGCCGTGCACGGCGGCGACGCGCAGGCCCGCGCCCTCGACCAGCGCGGTGAGCTGTGCGGGGGTGAAGCGGTGCGGCACGGGGTCGCCCGCGCCCCAGCGGCCGTCCGGGTCGGTCAGGGCCTGCCGGGCCTCGGTGAAGTGCCCGGCGAGGGCGCGGGCCAGCACGGCGCCGCCGAGGCCCGCCGCGAGCAGGCTGAGCACGCCCTCGGGGCGCAGCGCGGCGACCGCGTTGCCGATGCCCTCGGCGGGGTCGTCCACGTACTCCAGCACGCCGTGGCACAGCACCGCGTCGTAGCCGCCGCGCTCGACGACGTCGAAGAGGCCGTGGGCGTCGCCCTGGACGCCCCGGACCCGGTCGGCGACGCCGGCCTCGGCGGCCCGGCGCTCCAGGGCGAAGAGAGCGTTGGGGCTGGGGTCGACGACGGTGACGTGGTGACCGAGCCGGGCGACCGGCACGGCGAAGTTGCCGCTGCCGCCGCCGGTGTCGAGCACGTCCAGCGAGTCCCGCCCCGTGGCCTTGACGCGGCGGTCCAGGGCGTCCTGGAGGACGTCCCACACCACGGCGGTACGGAGAGAGGCGCGGGGGCGCGTCGGGTCCGGCACGGCTGTTGCTCCTCGGCACGGCACCGCCCGTTGCCCGGCGGCGCGATGGGGGCCTCCCCGGCCGGTCGCGGGAGGTGCGCGGCAGGTGGAGACGTAAGGCGCCTCCACCCTATGGCCTCGCCCGCCGCGCCCGGTCACCCCCGCCGGGCGGGACGGGCCGCGTCTCGCTCCATGGACGGGAGCGCGGGTCAGGCGCTGTCCGGGCGGGACCGGGGCAGCACCGGCCGCAGGGCGAGCATGCGCTCGACCAGGCGCAGGAACATGCCCGCGTCGCGTATCAGGTCGTCGGCGTCGCGGGCGGCCGCCGCCCCCTGGATGCCCGCCTCGGCGCGGGCGCGGCGGGCGGCGCCGGAGGCGAACAGGGCGCTCCACTCGGTCAGCTCGGGCGCCAGCTCGGGCAGCACCTCCCAGGCGGGGCGGATGCGGGCCCGGCGGCGCGGGGTGGCCTCGGGGCGCCCGCGGACGGCGAGGACGGCAGCGGCCGCGCGCAGGGCGGCGAGGTGGGCCATGGCGTAGCGCTCGTTCGGGGTCTGCATGGCGGTGGCCTCCTCCAGCGCGGTGTGGGCCCGGCCGAGCAGGGCGACGGCGGCGGGCGGTGCCGTGGACCGGCGGAGCACGGGGTGGACGTCGTTCGCGGCGGCGGTCGTTGACGAGCTGGTCATGCCGAACCTCCTGTCGTCCGTGACGGCACGGGTGCCGTATGCCCACATCGTGCGGTATGCCACTGACAACCCGTCCCGACCTGGGCTTTCGTCCAACTCCGCCCGGATTCGGGGGCATCGGGGCGCGGGGCCGGGGCACCGGGGCTTTGTCGCGCGCGCCGCTTCGGGCATACTTTTGAACTGACCAGTCAGTTCAAAAGCGGGTTGCTCAGGGGAAGGGGCGGGGCTTGTGCACGGCGTGGACGTCACGGCCGAGGGATTCGGGCTTCAGGGACCACGGGGGTGGGCCTTCCGCGACATCGGTTTCGAGGCCGGGGCGGGGTCACTGATCGCGCTCGCGGGACCGTCCGGCTCCGGCCGCACGTGTCTGCTCCTCGCGCTCACCGGCCGGATGAAGGCGACCCGGGGCACGGCGGCCGTCGGCGGCCTGCCGCTCCCCCGGCGGATGGGGGCGGTGCGCGGGCTCAGCGCGCCGGCCAACGTCGCCGGGGTGACCGACCTGGAGCCCGCCCTGACCGTGGGCGAGCACCTGCGGGAACGCGCCCTGCTGCAGCGCAGGTTCGGGGACTCGCTGCGGGAGGCGCTGCATCCGCGCCCGCACCGCGCCCACGAGGCCCGGCTGCGCGCGGACGCCGCGCTGGGCGCCGCCGGTCTCGACCTGGACGCGCTGCCGAAGGGCTCCCGTACGGCCGTACGCGATCTCGAACGGCTCCAGGCGCTGCGGCTGTCCGTGGCGCTGGCGCTGATCAGCGGGCCCCGGCTGCTGGCGGTGGACGACGTGGAGCTGAAGCTGTCCGCGGCCGAACGCACCGAGGCGTGGGACCTGTTGCGCTCGCTGACCCGTGCCGGGACGACGGTCCTGGCCGCCTGCCGCACCTCCCCCGGCGACTGCGTCACCGTCCCCACGGGCGAGGCCGGACCCGCCCGGGACGGCGGCACCGAGGACACCCCCGCCGAGGGCGGCTCTTCCCGAGAGGAGGCGACCGATGCGCTCACCGAGGCTGGCCGCGCTTGAGTTGCGCCGGTTCGGCCGGGGCCGGCTGCCCCGCGCCGCCATGGTCGCGCTGATGGTGCTGCCGCTGCTCTACGGCGCCCTGTACCTGTGGTCGTTCTGGGACCCCTACGGCCGCCTGGACCGGGTCCCGGTGGCCCTGGTCGACGAGGACCAGGGGGCGACGGCGGGCGGGCGGAAGATCCACGCCGGTGCCGACATCGTCAAGGGCCTGCGCGAGCGGCGCACCTTCGAGTGGCACGAGGTCGACGCGGCCGAGGCCCGCCGGGGCGTGGAGGACGGCACCTACTACCTGTCGCTGACCCTCCCGGCCGACTTCAGCCGCCGCCTCGCGTCCAGTTCCGGCGACTCCCCGGAGACCGGGGCGCTCCGGGTGCGCACCAACGACGCGAACAACTACATCGTCGGCCAGATATCCCGGACCGTGTTCGCCGAGGTCCGCTCGGCCGCGTCCACCAAGACCTCCCGGACCTTCCTGGACCGGATCTTCGTCGACTTCTCCACCCTGCACGACAGGACCGAGACCGCCGCCCAGGGCGCCGACAAGCTGAAGGACGGCCTGGGCAAGGCGGAGAAGGGCGCCCGGAAGCTCGCGGACGGGCTGAAGGAGGCCGACAGCGGCAGCGGCCGGCTCGCCAAGGGCCTGACCGGGCTCGACAGCGGCGCGGGCGATCTGGAGAACGGCTCCCGGCAGGTCGCGGCCGGCACCCGGACCCTGGCGGACCGGGTGGACGGGGCGTACGCCGAGGCGGGCCCGTTCCTGCAGAAGAACGGCAGGACGATCGGGGCCACCGCCCGCCTGGTCTCCGACTCGGCCCGCACGGTGCAGGACAACCTCGACACCCTGGTCCGGCTCGCCCCCGGCGCCGCGAGGACCGCGCACGCCTCCGCCGCCGTACTGGACCGGGTGCACACGGCCCGGTGCGAGACGCCGCCCGTGCCCGACCCGGCCTGTCCCGACCTGGCGAAGGCGCGGCGGGCCGCGGACGACGTGGCGGTCGTGGCCGACGACCTGAACGAGGTCGTCGCCGCTCAGGGCGGTGACCTCGCGGTCATGCGGAAGAACCTGGCCACCCTGCGCACCCGGGCCGACGCGCTGGCCGAGCGCGCCCCGCGCCTGCACCGGGACGTCGCCGACGCCGTCGCCCGGATCGACAAGCTCGACGCGGGCGCCCAGGCCGTGGCGGCCGGCGCGAAGAAGCTGCACACCGGCCTCGGCACCGCCCGGTCCGGCGCGGACACCCTGCACCAGGGCATCGGCACCGCCGAGTCGGGCGCCCGGACCCTGGACAGCGGCCTGTACAAGCTGACCGACGGCTCCGGACGCCTCGCCGGCGGACTGCACGCGGGCGCCGGGAAGATCCCCGACTACGACGAGCGCGCCCGCGACCGGCGCACCGGCGTGATGGCCGACCCGGTCCGGCTCTCCTCGGCCGACGCGCACCGCGCGCCCAACTACGGCACCGGCTTCGCCCCGTACTTCATCCCGCTGTCCCTGTGGGTCGGCGCGATGGTCGCCTACATGCTGATCCCCCCGCTCAACCGGCGGGCCCTGGCCGCGGGCGCGCCCTCCTGGCGGATCGCGCTGGCGGGCTGGCTGCCGGTGCTCGCGGTGGGCGTGCTGCAGACCGCGGCGCTGCTGTCCGTCCTGCACTTCGGCATCGGGCTGGAGATGGCCAGGGCGGCCGGGACGACCGGGTTCCTGTTCCTGGTCACGGCCTGCTTCACGGCGATCGTGCAGTGGCTCAACGCCCGCTTCGGCGCGGCGGGCCGCATCCTCGTCCTGGCGCTGCTGATGCTCCAGCTCACCTCGGCGGGCGGCACGTACCCGGTGCAGACCAGTCCGGGCTTCTTCAACGCCATCCACCCGTATCTGCCGATGAGTTACGTGGTGACGGCCCTGCGCAGGCTCATCACCGGCGGCGGGCTCGGCCCGGTGTGGCAGGCGTGCGCGGTGCTGGCGGCCTTCACCGCGGGCGCCCTCGCGCTCACCGCGCTCGCCGCCCGGCGCCGCCAGGTGTGGACGCTCCAGCGGCTGCACCCGGAGCTGAGTCTGTGAGCACCGGGGCGGCGGAGGCGGCCCGGCGGCCCGGCGCACCTGTGAGAATCGGGGCCATGGAAAGCACCAGCGCCACGCCCGGCGGCAGCACGCGCCGCGAGGCCACCCGGCAGAAGCTCTACGAGGCGGCCGTCACGCTCATCGCCGAGCAGGGGTTCTCCGCCACCACGGTGGACGAGATCGCCGAGCGGGCCGGGGTGGCCAAGGGCACCGTCTACTACAACTTCGCCAGCAAGTCGGTGCTCTTCGAGGAGCTGCTGCGGCACGGCGTCGGCCTGCTCACCGCCTCGCTGCGGGAGGCCGCCGAGCGGACCGCGCGCGAGGGCGGCGGCCGGGTGGACGCGCTGGACGCCATGGTCCGCGCGGGCCTGGTCTTCATCGACCGCTACCCGGCCTTCACCCAGCTCTACGTGGCCGAGCTGTGGCGCACCAACCGGGCCTGGCAGTCGACCCTGCTGGTGGTCCGGCAGGAGGCCGTGGCCGTGGTGGAGGGCGTGCTGCGCGAGGGCGTGGCGAGCGGGGAGTTCAGCGCGGAGATCGACGTACCGCTGACGGCGGCGGCGCTGGTCGGCATGGTGCTGGTGGCCGCCCTGGACTGGAAGGCGTTCCAGCCGGAGCGCTCGCTGGACGACGTCCACTCCGCGCTGTCGCGGCTGCTCCAGGGGCGGGTCAGCGGGGGCTGAGACGGTGCGCGAAGGGCGCCGGACCGCGTTCCAGCCGGTCCGGCGCCCTCGTGCTCCCCCGTACATCCCCCGTTTTCCCCGTACGGTTTTCCACCGTGGTCCCCCGTGACCTTCCGGCCACGGGCCCCCTGTCTCGCTTCCGCCGACGGATCGGCGGAAGGAGCGGCCGGCGGGCGGGCACCGTTCCGCCGCCCCGTGCCGGCGGTGCCGGGCCGCGCCCCCTGGCCGTGTCTCCACTCTCCCGCCCCAACGGCCCTCGGCCCATCCGCGCGGCTACTCATCCGTGCCGCTAGGTACGGGTACTCAGCCCTCCGCTCCCGGGCCCAGACGCGGTCACTGTCGGTGGCGGTCGGTAAAGTCGCGGTCATGGCACGGATTGCGGTGATCGGCGCCGGGATGGGCGCGCTGGCGGCGGCCGCCCGGCTGGCCGTCGCGGGCCACCGGGTGACGGTGTACGAGCGGACGGACACGTACGGCGGGGCGGTGCGCCGCTTCGAACGGGACGGGTTCGCCTTCGACACCGGACCCGGTCTGCTGCCGCTGCCCGCCGTGTGGCGGGACCTGTTCCTGAAGACCGGCAAGGAGCCGCTGGAGGACCTGGTCGAGCTGGTCCAGGTCGACCCCTCTGCCCGGCACGTCTTCGCCGACGGCACCCGCGTCGCCGTGCCCAACGCCTCCCGCGCGGGCGTCGTCTCGGCGCTCGACGAGGCGCTGGGCGCCGGGGTCGGCCACCGCTGGGGCGACTTCCTGGTGCGGGCCCGGGAAGCCTGGGACCGCACCCGGCGCCCGCTGCTGGAGGAGCCGCTGTGGCCCAACTGGCAGGTACTGGCGGAGCGTGAGCCCTATCCGGCCGTCCCGCACAAGCGGCTGCTGCGCACCCGCCGGGCCGGCACCCTGGCCGAGGTCGCCCGCTGGGAGCTGCGCGACGAGCGCCTCCAGGCCCTGCTGGCCTCGCACGCCCTCGCCCACGGCCTGGACCCGCGGAGCGCCCCGGCGAGCGCGGCCGTCCTGCCCTACCTGGACCACGCCTTCGGCACCTGGTACGTGCGCGGCGGGCTCCGGGAGCTGGCCCGGGCGGTGTTCGAGCGCTGTGTGAGCCGCCGCGTGGAGTTCGTCTTCGGCGCCGAGGTCACCGCGGTCGTGGTGGAGGTGGGCCGCGCGGCGGGCGTGAAGCTGGCCGACGGCACGGTGGTGCGGGCCGACCATGTGGTGGCCGACGTGGACCCGGCGCTGCTGGGCACGCTGACGGACCACCGGCTGGACGACGAGGGGGACGTGCGTCCGGCGGAGCGGGGCGCCGCGCGGCTCACCCTGCTGCTGGCGCTGAGCGGCGCCCGGGAGGCGGACGCCGCGCACCGCACGGTCGTCCACGCGCCGGACGCCGAGGCCGAGTCGGAGTTCCTGGCGGGCCGGGCCGGCGCGCACCAGCCGGCACCCACGGTGACCGTGCTGCGCCCCGGCGACCCGGCGCTGCGGCCGGACGACGCGCACGAGTCCGCGGTGGTCTCGGCCACGCTCCCCGCCGGGGCGGACCAGGAGACGGTCCGGCGCGGCACCGCTCTGCTGCTCGACGCGGCCGGTGCGGCGATACCCGGGCTGCGCGAGCGTCTGCTCTGGCACGAGGTGCGCACCCCCGGCGACAACGCGGCGGAGACCGGCGCCCGTCACGGCGTGGTCCCGGCGCCCTCACTGGCGGCGGGCGGGGGCGCGTTCCTGCATCCGGCCAACTCGACCCGGCTGCCCGGCCTGTACCGGGTCGGCGGCTGGTCCCACCCCGGCGGCGGGCTGGCGCACGCGGGGATGTCCGGGGCGATGGTGGCCGGACTCGTCGTGGAGGGGCCCGGGTTCCGCGGCTCGACGTGAGCGGCGGGCGCCGTCAGTAGCGGTACTGCTCGTCGTAGCCGGGGTTCTGCTGCTGCGTCTGGCCCTGGTAGGGGTACTGCTGCTCCGGCGGGAGTTCGCCGTTGTAGGTCTCGTCGGTGCGCTGCTGGGGCACCCACACCCCGCCCGCCGGGGTCTCGCCCTGGCCGGTCCCGTACGCGTCCTGGCCGTAGGTCTGCTGGGCGTAACCCTGCTGCGCGTAGGCGGTGTTGTCGTAGCCCTCGTAACCCTGGGCGGCGGCGTAGGGGTCGGCGTACGCGGCGTAGGTCTGCTGGGCGCCGGTGTCGTAGCCGGTCTGGGCGTAGCCCTGCTGCTCGTATCCCGAGTAGTCGTAGGCGTAGGTCTGGTCGGTCTGCTGGGGCTGGGCGGGGGTGCCGTCGCCGTAGACGCCGTAGGAGCCGGTGTCGTCGGGCATCGGCTGGGGCTCGTAGACGGACGTGGTCTCGGCGGCGGTGGGCTCGGCGGGACGCACGGGGGTGAACACGTCGTCGTGGTCGTGGTCGTAGCCGTCTTCACGGTCGTAGCCGTCGGCGGCGTAGGCCGCGGTGGCCTGCTGGTCGCCGCCGAAGCCCGCGTCGTCGTCCGGGCCGGGGGCGCCGAGGACCGGGTCCTGACGTTCGGCGCGGCCGCGGCGGCGCCTGGTGACGGGGCCCGCGTCCTCGTCGTCGGGGCGCTTGACGGCCCAGCCGGCCGCGAAGCCCTTGCGGAACGACAGCGTCACGTAGGTCTGTCCGACGGCGAACGCGATGGCGCCGAGGCCGATGACGACGACCGACGGCATCAGCACGCCGACCACCACACCGAGGAACCCGGTGAAGGCGAGCAGCCGCCAGCGCAGCCGCGCCTTGTACTGCAGCAGCACCTCGCCCAGCAACCACAGCGCGACGATGCCGAACGCGATGTAGAGGACCGTCCAGCCCATGTACGCCCCTCTCCCAGTGACCGTTACGCAGTGTGTCGTATAGCGGTGCGGCCGGTCTAGGCCCGCGGGGGGTGGTGCAGGCCCAGGTTCTCGTAGATTTCCAGCGTCGCCGTGGAGTTGTTGAGCGTGATGAAGTGCAGTCCGGGCACTCCCTCGGCCAGCAGCCGAGCGCAGAACTCCGTGGCGAAGTCGATTCCCAGGGAGCGTACCGCCGCCGGATCGTCCTTCGCCGCGAGGATGCGGTCTTTCAGCTCGGGCGGGAACAGGGCGTTGCTCAGCTTCGGCAGTCTCTCCAGCATCTTCACACTGGTGACGGGCAGGATCTCGGGAATGACGGGGGTTTCGCAACCCGCGGCCGCGACCCGGTCGCGCAGCCGGAGGTAGGACTCGGGCTGGAAGAACATCTGCGTGATGGCGTAGTCGGCCCCCGCGCGGCACTTGTCGACGAAGTGGGAGACGTCGGTGTCCCAGTCGGCGGAGCGCGGATGCATCTCCGGGAAGGCGGCGACGCCCACGCAGAAGTCGCCCGACTCCTTGATGAGGCGCACCAGTTCGGCCGCGTAGGTCAGCCCCTCGGGGTGCGCGACCCAGTCGCCCATCGGGTCGCCGGGCGGATCGCCGCGCACGGCGAGCATGTTGCGGATGCCGGCGTCGGCGTACTGGCCGATGATGTTGCGCAGTTCGGCCACCGAGTGGTCGACGGCGGTGAGGTGGGCGACCGGGGTGAGCGTCGTGTCGACGACGATCTGCTGGGTCTCCTTGACCGTGGTGGCCCGGGTGGTGCCGCCCGCGCCGTAGGTGACGGAGACGAAGTCGGGTGCGACGGCCTCGACCCGGCGCAGCGCGTTCCACAGGTTCCGCTCGCCCTGCGGGGTTTTCGGCGCGTAGAACTCGAAGGAGAACGCCGTCTTGCCGGTGGCGAGGATGTCCCGGACGGTCCGGGCGCGATCAGTCCTGGTGGATGCGGTTCCAAGGGCCATACCCGCAGGTTAGCCACGGGTGGCCGGTGACCCAACCGGGCACCGGCGATTTGGCCGAATTGCCGGGCGCCTGTCCACCCCTTGGGACGCGGACGGGGCCGAAGAGCCGCTCAGACCTCGCGCAGCCGCTTGGCGAACTCGGCCGCGGCGGCACCCGGGTCGTCGGCCTCGGTGAGCGCGCGGACCACGACGACCCGGCGGGCGCCCGCGTCGAGCACCTGGCCGAGGTTGGCCAGGTCGATCCCGCCGATGGCGAACCAGGGGCGCTCGGTACCGAGACCGGCGGTGTACCGGACCAGGCCGAGGCCGGGGGCGTGGCGGCCGGGCTTGGTGGGGGTGGGCCAGCAGGGGCCGGTGCAGAAGTAGTCCACGCCGTCCTGGACGGCGGCCGCCGCGGCCTCCGCCTCGGAGTGCGTGGAGCGGCCGATCAGCACCTTCTCGCCGAGGATCGCGCGGGCGGCGGGTACCGGCAGATCGCCCTGGCCGAGGTGGAGCACACCGGCTCCGGCGGCGTGGGCGACGTCGGCCCGGTCGTTGACCGCGAGCAGCTTGCCGTGCCGCGCGCAGGCGTCGGCGAGGATCTCCAGGTGGGCGAGCTCCTCGGCGGCCTCCATGCCCTTGTCGCGCAGCTGGACGATGTCCACACCGCCGGCCAGGACCGCGTCCAGGAACTCGGCGAGGTCGCCCTGCCGCCTGCGGGCGTCCGTGCAGAGGTAGAGCCGGGCGTCGGCGAGGCGGGCGGTGTCGGGCATGCGGTACTTCCCCCGGTGTTCGGCGTGGATGTGCGGTGCGGGCGGACGGCGCCCGGCATGGGCCGGTGCGCCGTCCTCACGTGTGCCGGGTCAGCCGGCCAGCGCCTGGGCGCGGCGCTTCACCTCCGTGCCGCGGTTCTCGCTGAGGGCCTGCGCGGGGGTGCCGGGCAGGGAGGAGTCGGGGGTGAAGAGCCATTCGATCATCTCTTCGTCCGTGAACCCGTTGTCCCGCAGGAGCGTCAGGGTTCCGGTGAGGCCCTTGACGACCTTGTCCTCGTCGATGAAGGCGGCGGGGACGTGCAGCGCCCGGTTCTCACCGCGGCGTACGGCGATGACTTGGCCCTCCTTGACCAGCTGCCGTACACGCGTCACCTCGACGTCGAGCATTTCGGCGATGTCGGGCAGGGTGAGCCAGGCGGGGACAAGAGCGTCGATCTTGGTGTCAATCTCGGTCACGAGTCCTAGCCTGCCATCCCCCACCGACAGCCGGTAGTCGGGCCGCTCCGCGGCGGCTAGTCGATGACAGCCTGCTTCAGCGGCAGCGCGGGGTCGGTCAGGGCCTCGGCGTCCATCCGGCGGCCCCCCTCGATGAGCCGTCTGCCCTGGGCGAGGTCGCGCGGGCGGCCCACCGCGAGGAGGGCGACCAGGCGGTCCTCGCGCAGCCAGCACACGGTCCAGGCGGGGTCGGCCGGGTCGCCGCGCCACACCGTGCGGTCGGCCGCCGCGTGGTGACCCACGTACTGGACGAACCGCCCGAACTGCTCGGACCAGAAGTACGGCACCGGGTCGTAGGGGGCCGCCTCCGCGCCCAGGATGTCCGCGGCGACCGTGCGGGGGCCCTGCAGGGCGTTGTCCCAGTGGTGGACGAGCAGCCGCTCGGCGTAGCGGGCGGAGGGGAAGGAGGCGCAGTCCCCGACCGCGTACACGTCCTTCGCGGAGGTGTGCAGCCGGTCGTCGGCCAGGACCTCGCCCAGGTCGCCGAGGGCGATGCCGGAACCGGCCAGCCAGCCGGTGGCGGGGCGGGCGCCGATGCCGACGACGACGGCGCCCGACGGCAGCCGCGTGCCGTCGTCCAGCACCACCGCGCCGGGCTCGACGGCCGCCACCCGCACGCCGGTGCGCAGGGTGACGCCGGCGTCGGCGTACCAGGCGGCCATCGGGGCGGCGACCTCGGCGGGCAGGGCGCCGGCCAGCGGGCGGCCGGCGGCCTCGACGACGGTCACCGCGCAGCCCGCCTCGCGCGCGGCGGTGGCGAACTCGGCGCCGATCCAGCCCGCGCCGACGACCACCACGTCGTGCTGCCGGGCGAGCACCGGGCGCAGCCGTTCGGCGTCGTCCAGGGTGCGCAGCAGGTGCACACCGGGTGTCTCGTCGGTGCCGGGCAGCCGCATCGGTTCGGCGCCGGTGGCCAGCACCAGCACGTCGTACGGGACGGGGCCCGCGGCGGTGTCCAGTTCGTGGTCGGCGGGGCGCACGCCGAGCGCCTCGCAGCCGAGCCGGAGGTCGATGTCGAGCGAGGCGAAGTCCACGTCGAAGGCGGAGCCCTCGGCGGCGCCGAGGAGGATCGCCTTGGACAGCGGGGGCCGGTCGTAGGGCTGGTGCGGCTCGGCGCCGATCAGCGTGACGGGCCCGGTGAAGCCCTGTTCGCGCAGGGCGACCGCGGTCTGCACCCCGGCCATGCCCGCGCCGACGACGACCACGCGCCGTTCCCGTGCCGTGCCCTCCTGGGGCGTCTGCTCGCTCACTCGAGTCACCTTAAGTCCGTGACGGCCCGTCAGGCAGTGCGGGTGCCCGCGATCTCCTCGACCACGCTGGTCCCGGCGCCGGGGCCGGACTCCCACTCCCACGCCTCCTCCAGCCGCAGCCGCCCGTCGGGCAGTGCCACCACCGTGGAGAGGCAGTGCCCGGAGGCTGTGGTGCCGTCGTGCCCCAGCTGCACGTACCGGAAGTCCAGCCGGTCCCCGGCGCGGGTGCCGACGAGGTGGCCGCGCGCGATGTCACCGCCCGCGTACTCGGCCCAGATCCGCCCGTCCCGCTCGTGGTAGTCGAACCGGGTGCCGGTGCCCACCTGGCCGGGCGCCTGGTCCGCCACGGGGGCGAGGGTGAGTCCGTCGAGCGAGCGGGGCATGGGTCGGCTCCCTTATGGCTGAGCTGGGCGGGCGGCTAGGCTGGCCACCGTAACTGCACTCGCGGGAGCCTGGACGCACCGGGCTGAGAGGGAGGCTGGCGGCCTCCGACCGTACGAACCTGATCCGGGTCATGCCGGCGAAGGGAGGGGCGAGACGCCCATGCCGTCACGTACGTCCGAACCGTCCGGTGCGCCGGACGTCCTGGTCATCGGGGGCGGGATCATCGGCCTGGTCACCGCCTGGCGCGCGGCCGGGCGGGGGCTGGCCGTCGCCGTCGTGGACCCCGAGCCCGGCGGCGGGGCCGCGCTGGTCGCGGCCGGGATGCTGGCCGCCGTCACCGAGCTGCACCACGGCGAGGAGGGGCTGCTCGCGCTGAACCTGGCCTCCGCCCGCCGCTATCCCGGCTTCGCCGCCGAGCTGGCCGAGGCCACCGGCCACGACCTGGGCCACCGCCGCTCGGGCACCCTCGCGGTCGCCTTCGACACCGACGACCGCGCCCAGCTCCGTGAGGTGCACGAACTCCAGCTCCGCTGCGGGCTGGACTCCGAGTGGCTGTCCGGGCGGGAGTGCCGGCGCCTGGAGCCGATGCTGGCGCCCGGTGTGCGCGGTGGGCTGCGGGCCGACGGGGACCACCAGATCGACCCCCGGCGGCTGGCGGCCGCGCTGCTCGCCGCCTGCGAGCGGGCCGGGGTGGCCTTCCACCGCACCCGGGCCGCCCGGCTGGACGTGTCCGGCGACCGGGCCACCGGGGTCACCACGGCGGACGGCACCTCGCTGGGCGCCGGGCAGGTGGTGCTGGCGGGCGGCTGCCTGAGCGGCCGGCTGGAGGGGGTGCCCGAGGCGTTCGTGCCTCCGGTGCGCCCGGTGAAGGGGCAGGTGCTGCGGCTCACCGTGCCGCCCCGGTACCGGCCGTTCCTGAGCCGCACCGTGCGGGCCGTGGTGCGCGGCGGGCCGGTGTACCTGGTGCCGCGCGAGAACGGCGAGCTGGTGGTCGGCGCGACCAGCGAGGAGCAGGGCTTCGACACCACGGTGACGGCGGGCGGGGTGTACGAGCTGCTGCGCGACGCCCATGAGCTGGTGCCCGGCATCACCGAGCTGCCGCTCACCGAGACCCTGGCCGGACTGCGCCCCGGCTCCCCCGACAACGCCCCGATGCTCGGCCCCACGGGCCTCGACGGCCTGCTGCTGGCCACCGGGCACCACCGCAACGGCGTGCTGCTCACGCCCGTCACCGGGGACGTCATGGCGGACGTCCTGTGCGGCGCGGGGGTGCCCGAGGTGGCCCGCCCGTTCTCGCCGCGCCGTTTCGCCGCCCCCTCCCCGAACCTGGAGCACTCCGCATGAACATCTCCGTCAACGGCGAGCGCCGCGAGGTGGCGCCCGGCACCGCCCTGGACGCCGTCGTACGCGTCCTGACCCCCGCGCCCTCCGGGGTGGCCGCCGCCGTCAACGAGACCGTCGTCCCGCGCACCCGGTGGGCCGAGACCGGCCTCGCCGAGGGCGACCGGGTCGAGGTCCTCACCGCCGTGCAGGGAGGCTGACGATGACCGGCGAACCCCTGGTCCTCGGCGACCTGACCCTGGACTCCCGGCTGATCATGGGCACCGGCGGGGCGCCCAGCCTGGCCGTGCTGGAGCGCTCGCTGATCGCGTCCGGGACCGGACTGACCACGGTGGCGATGCGCCGGGTCGACCCCGGCGCGCACGGCTCGGTGCTGTCGGTGCTGGAGAGGCTCGGCATCCGTGTGCTGCCCAACACCGCGGGCTGCTTCACCGCCGGTGAGGCGGTGCTGACCGCCCGGCTGGCCCGCGAGGCGCTCGGGACCCCTCTGGTGAAGCTGGAGGTGGTGGCCGACGAGCGGACGCTGCTGCCGGACCCGGTGGAGACGCTGGACGCGGCCGAGACACTGGTCGACGACGGCTTCACCGTGCTGCCGTACACCAACGACGACCCGGTGCTGGCCAGGAGGCTCCAGGACGTGGGCTGCGCGGCCGTGATGCCGCTGGGCTCCCCGATCGGCTCCGGGCTCGGCATCCGCAACCCGCACAACTTCGAGCTGATCGTGGAGCAGTCCCACGTGCCGGTGATCCTGGACGCCGGGGCGGGCACGGCGTCCGACGTGGCGCTGGCGATGGAACTGGGGTGCGCGGGTGTGATGCTCGCCTCGGCCGTCACCCGGGCGCAGGACCCCGAGACGATGGCGACGGCGATGCGGCACGCGGTGCGCGCGGGACACCTGGCACGCCTGGCCGGACGCATCCCGCGCCGCCATTTCGCGCGGGCGTCGTCGCCCGCCGAGGGGCGCGCGGACCTCGATCCCGAGCGGCCGGCGTTCACCTCGCGGGACGGTCACAGCTCTGCTGCGGTCGCTCACCCGGACGGCGCAGCGGGCGCCGCCGCCGCGCACCCCTCGTAGACTCGCCCGCGTGGATATGACCCTCTCGGACCCTCTCCTCGGCCAGGTGCTCGACGGCCGCTATCGCGTCGAGGCGCGGATCGCCGTCGGCGGCATGGCGACCGTCTACCGGGCCCTGGACATCCGGCTCGACCGGGTCCTGGCGCTCAAGGTGATGCATCCGGCGCTGGCCGCCGACGGCGGCTTCGTCGACCGCTTCATCCGCGAGGCCAAGTCGGTCGCCCGGCTCTCCCACCCCAATGTGGTGCAGGTCTTCGACCAGGGCACCGACGGCGGGTACGTCTATCTGGCGATGGAGTACGTCGCCGGGTGCACCCTGCGCGACGTGCTGCGCGAGCGGGGCGCGCTGATGCCCAGGGCCGCCCTGGACATCCTGGAGCCGGTGCTGGCCGCGCTGGGCGCGGCCCACCGGGCGGGGTTCGTGCACCGGGACATGAAGCCGGAGAACGTGCTGATAGGGGACGACGGCCGGGTGAAGGTCGCCGACTTCGGTCTGGTGCGCTCGGTGGACACGGTCACCAGCACCACGGGCTCGGTCCTCGGCACGGTGTCCTACCTGGCCCCGGAGCAGATCGAGCAGGGCACCGCCGACCCGCGCGTGGACGTGTACGCCTGCGGTGTCGTCCTCCACGAGATGCTGACCGGCGCCAAGCCGCACTCCGGGGACTCCCCCGCCCAGATCCTCTACAAGCACCTGCACGACGACGTGCCCCCGCCCTCGGCGCTGGTGCCGGGGCTGGCGTACGAGCTGGACGAGCTGGTGGCCGCCGCGACCGCCCGCACCCCGCAGGTGCGGCCCGCGGACGCGGCCGCGCTGCTCGGCGAGGTGCTGCGGGTCCGGGGCTCGCTGACCGGGGAGCAGCTCGACGCGCTGCCGCCGCAGGCGCTGTCCACCGCCCACGACAACGGCGACGACCGTACGAGCGTGATCCCGCGCTCGCTGACGTTTGTCCGGCCGCTGCCGGTCGACGGCGACGACGGCCGGGACGTCACGAGCGTGCTGCACACGACCGACGTGGAGGCGCCGCCGTCCCGGCGCGCCGGGTCGCGGTCGCGGCCCCGCCGCGGGCTGCTGACGCTCGTGGCCGCGGTGCTGGTGTTCCTCGGCGTGGGCGGCGGGGTCTGGTACATCAACTCGGGCCAGTTCACCAAGGTGCCGCCGGTGATGACGCGGACCCAGGACCAGGCGGAACAGCGGCTGAGGTCGGCGGGGCTGGACGTGGGCAGGATCGAGCGCGCCTACAGCGACACCGTGGACCGGGGCACGGTCATCAGCTCCGACCCGTCGGCGGGCTCCCGCGTCCGGGGCAACGCCTCGGTGGGGCTGACCGTCTCGCTGGGCCCGCGCTCGGTCTCGGTGCCCAGGGTCGCGGGCGAGCCGCTGGAGCGGGCGCGGGCGCGACTGAAGACGGCCGGCCTGGAGCCGGGGATGGTCACGCGCGAGTTCAGCGACGAGGTCGCCCGGGGCTCGGTGATCGGTACGACACCGGAGGCGGGCACCGAGCGGCGCGCCGGTTCGGCGATCGCCCTGGTCGTCAGCAAGGGCGCCCCCGTCGACATCCCGGACGTCAGCGGCGAGGACGCCGAGACCGCGCGCCAGGACCTGACCGAGGCCGGTCTGAAGGTCAGGATCGCGGCCGAGCGCGTGAACTCCGACTACGACAAGGGCCAGGTCGCCTTCCAGTCGCCGGAAGCGGGCGGCCAGGGCGCCGAGGGCGACACGGTGACGCTGACGCTGTCCAAGGGCCCGGAGATGGTGAAGGTCCCGGACGTGGTCGGGTCGAGCGTGGACGAGGCGCACCAGAAGCTGGAGGCGGCCGGTTTCCAGGTCCACGAGGACCGGGGGCTGCTGGGGCTGTTCGGCGACAAGGTGAAGAAGCAGTCGGTGGCGGGCGGCGACGAGGCGCCCAAGGGCTCGGAGGTCACGATCACCATCCGGTGACCGGATCGCCGTCCGGTGACCGGTCTCACCGCGGCCGCCGGTCCGGGGGCGCGGGGCGGCGTGACACCCTGAACGGGTGACTCTCCAGCCGTCCCCCGCCGCTCCCGCCACCGTCCCCGGTACCCTCCGCAACCCCGTCGGCGCGCATGTGCCGGTGGCCGGCGGGCTGCACACGACGGGACTGCCGTACGCCCGTGACCTGAAGGCGGAGACCGTGCAGGTCTTCGTGGCCAACCCGCGCGGCTGGGCCACGCCGGCCGGGAACCCGGCCCAGGACGAGGCGTTCCGGGCGGCCTGCGCCGAGGAGTCCGTCCCGGCCTACGTGCACGCCCCGTACCTGATCAACTTCGGCTCGCACACCGAGGCGACGGTGGAGAAGTCGGTTCAGTCGCTGCGGCACTCCCTGCGGCGCGGGCGGGAGATCGGCGCGCTCGGGGTGGTGGTGCACACCGGCAGCGCGACGGGCGGGCGCCCGCGCGAGGCGGCGCTGAAGCAGGTGCGCGAGCACATGCTGCCGCTGCTGGAGGAGCTGACCCACGACGACGACCCGTTCCTGCTGCTGGAGTCGACGGCCGGACAGGGCTTCTCGCTGTGCTCGCGGACCTGGGACTTCGGCCCGTACTTCGAGGCGCTGGACGCCCATCCGAAGCTCGGCGTCTGCCTGGACACCTGCCACATCTACGCGGCCGGGCACGACCTGACCGGCCCGGACGGCATGCGGCAGACCCTCGATCTGCTGGTGGGGACGGTGGGCGAGGGACGGCTGAAGCTGATCCACGCCAACGACTCCAAGGACGTGGCGGGCGCGCACAAGGACCGCCACGAGAACATCGGCTCCGGCCACATCGGCGAGGAGCCGTTCCGCGCCCTGATGGCCCATCCGGCCACGGCGGGCGTCCCGCTGGTCATCGAGACCCCCGGCGGCAAGGAGGGGCACGCGGCGGACGTGGCCCGGCTCAAGCGGCTCCGGGACGGCTGAGCTACAGCTCGGGGCCGTCCCCCGGCTCCTCCTGGTAGGAGTAGCGCTGTTCCTTCCAGGGGTCGCCGACGTTGTGGTAGCCGCGCTGCTCCCAGAAGCCCCTGCGGTCGGCGGTCATGTACTCCACGCCCCGGACCCACTTGGGCCCCTTCCAGGCGTACAGGTGGGGCACGATCAGGCGGGCCGGGAAGCCGTGTTCGGCGGTGAGGAGTTCGCCGTCCTTGTGGATGGCGAAGATCGTGCCGTCGCCTTCGAAGTCGGACAGCCGGAGGTTGGCGCTGAAGCCGTACTCGGCCCACACCATCACATGCGTGACCCCGGGCGCGGGCGGCGCCAGGTCGAGGATGGCGCGGGCGGGCACGCCGCCCCATTCCGCGCCGAGCATGCTGAACTTCGTCACGCAGTGCAGGTCGGCCACGACGGTGGCGTACGGCAGCGCGGTGAACTCCTCGTGGGTCCAGGACCGCTTGTCGCCGTCGGCGGTGGCGCCGAAGACCCGGAAGTCCCAGCGCTCGGGGCGGAACTTGGGGACGGGCCCGTAGTGCGTGACCGGCCAGCCGCGCTGGAGCCGCTGCCCCGGCGGTAGATCCGCTCCTGCCCCCGTCCCAGACGCGCGTTCCACCGGATGACCCATGCCTCCATCCTGACAGACCCGGCGGGGTGCATCCGACCAGCACGCGACAATTCCGGCATTGACTACTAAGCATGTACTTACTGGACGGCCAGGGGTGCCGGTGGAATCATGCGGCAGCATCAGCCAGGAATGCCCGGAAGGAGTCCAACCCGATGTCAGGCGACCCCGAGGTCATCGAGCTGCTCAACGAACAGCTCACCGCCGAGCTCACCGCGATCAACCAGTACTTCCTGCACGCCAAGCTCCAGGACCACAAGGGGTGGACGAAGCTCGCCAAGTACACGAGGGCCGAGTCCTTCGACGAGATGCGGCACGCGGAGGCCCTGACCGACCGCATCCTGATGCTGGACGGACTCCCCAACTACCAGCGGCTCTTCCACGTCTCGGTCGGCCAGACGGTGACGGAGATGTTCCGGGCGGACCGGCAGATCGAGGTGGAGGCCATCGACCGGCTGCGCCGGGGCGTGGAGATCATGCGCGCCAAGGGGGACATCACCTCGGCGAACGTCTTCGAGGCGATCCTCGCCGACGAGGAGCACCACATCGACTACCTGGAGACCCAGCTCGACCTGATCGAGAAGCTGGGCGAGGCGCTCTACCTCTCGACGGTGATCGAGCAGGTCCAGCCCGACGTCGCGGGCTGAGGCGAGCGGTCAGGCCGCGTCGCCGAGGCGCCGTACGGGCGCTTCCACGGCGGAGGCGAGGAGCACCGGCGGCCGCTGCGCGACCTGCTCACGGCGCGGGCAGGCGCCGCGGCCCAGCAGGGCCTGGATGCGGCGGACACAGCCGCCGCAGTCGGTGCCGGCCTTGCAGGCGGAGGCGATCTGGCGCGGGGTGCAGGCGCCGTCCTGGGCGTGCTGCTTGACCTGCTGCTCGGTGACTCCGAAGCAACTGCAGACGAACACCCGGTCCACCTCCCGACGAGATCGCCGTGTCGCCGTCACCGGATTTCGGTGAGGCAAACCTAACCTAACCCAAGGGTCGGGGGGCGGGGAAGCGGAAGGGCGCGGATCGCATGTGATCCGCGCCCTACTTCACGCTCGGGACAGCCGCACGGGCGGCCCGGACCTCACTGGTCCCGGTACATCTCCGCCACGAGGAACGCCAGGTCCAGCGACTGGCTGCGGTTCAGCCGCGGGTCGCAGGCCGTCTCGTAGCGCTGGTGCAGGTCGTCGACGAAGATCTCGTCGCCGCCGCCCACGCACTCGGTGACGTCGTCGCCGGTCAGCTCCACGTGGATGCCGCCCGGGTGGGTGCCCAGGCCCTTGTGGACCTCGAAGAAGCCCTTGACCTCGTCGAGCACGTCGTCGAAGCGGCGGGTCTTGTGGCCCGAGGCCGCCTCGAAGGTGTTGCCGTGCATCGGGTCGGTCACCCAGGCCACCGTCGCGCCGGACGCCGTGACCTTCTCGACCAGCTCGGGGAGCTTGTCCCGGATCTTGTCGGCGCCCATGCGGACGATGAAGGTCAGCCGGCCCGGCTCCCGGTCGGGGTCGAGACGGTCGATGTAGCGCAGCGCGTCCTCGGCCGTGGTGGTCGGGCCGAGCTTGATGCCGATCGGGTTGCGGATCTTGGACGCGAACTCGATGTGCGCGCCGTCCATCTGCCGGGTCCGCTCGCCGATCCACACCATGTGGCCGGAGACGTCGTAGAGGTGGCCGGTGCGGGAGTCGACCCGGGTCAGGGCCGTCTCGTAGTCCAGCAGCAGCGCCTCGTGCGAGGAGAAGAACTCGACGGTCTTGAACTCCTCCGGCTCCGCGCCGCAGGCCCGCATGAAGTTCAGCGCGTTGTCGATCTCGCGGGCGAGCTGCTCGTAGCGCTGGCCGGAGGGCGAGGACTTCACGAAGTCCTGGTTCCAGGCGTGCACCTGGCGCAGGTCGGCGTAGCCGCCGGTGGTGAAGGCGCGCACCAGGTTCAGCGTGGAGGCGGAGGCGTGGTACATCCGCTTCAGCCGCTCGGGGTCGGGCAGGCGGCTCTTCTCGGTGAAGTCGAAGCCGTTGACGGAGTCGCCCCGGTACACCGGCAGGGTCACGCCGTCGCGGGTCTCGGTGGGCTTGGAGCGCGGCTTGGAGTACTGGCCCGCGATCCGGCCGACCTTGACCACCGGCACGGACGCGGCGTACGTCAGCACGGCGCCCATCTGCAGGATCGTCTTGACCTTGGCCCGGATGTGCTCGGCGCCCACGCCGTCGAAGGACTCGGCGCAGTCGCCACCCTGGAGCAGGAACGCCTCCCCCTTGGCGACGGCCGCCAGACGGGCGCGCAGCTGGTCGCACTCGCCCGCGAAGACGAGCGGCGGATAGGTCGAAAGCTCCGCGATCACTTCGCGCAGAGCCTCGGTATCCGGGTATTCGGGCTGCTGCGCCGCGGGCAGGTCTCGCCAGGTCGCCTCGGCGGCCACGGCTCGGGAATCAGCGTTCACGGTCACGCTCCCAACATTACGGGGTCGCGGAGGGTGCTCCCGATCCGGCTCGAAGGATGAGACGGCGTGACTGCCATGTGGACGCATCGCGCCGCGCCGGGACCGGCCGATGGGTTACAGTCGTGGCATGTTCGCGCAGACGACCCAGAACTGGTGGTGGACCGCTCCTCCGGCGGCCCGCTGACTGCGCACATCCCAAGATTTTCCGCGCGAAGGCCGCCCGAGGGCGGCCTTCGGTGTTTTCCGGGGTCGTTTCCTCGACCGGCGTCCGCCGTCCCGTTTCCTGGACCGACGCAAGAGGACGCACATGAACCCCACCGGCCCCACCGGCGCCATCGACCCCACCGACCTGGCCCGTCTCGCCGACGGCGACCGCCCCTTCGCCCTGCTGCACCGCCGCACCCCCGGCCGGGACGCCTCCACGGTGGAGGTGCTGCTCGGCCCGGTCACCACCCACGAGGAGCTGGCCGGGCTGCCCGACGAGGGGCTGGCGCTGATCCCGTTCCGGCAGATCCGCGAGCGCGGCTTCGACGTCCGCGACGACGGCACCCCGCTGCTGGTGCTGCACCCCGAGGAGACCCGCGAGGTCCCGCTCGCGCGGGCGCTTCAGACCCTGCCCGCGCACGCCGTACGGGTCGAGGACGGCGGCTTCGACCTGCCCGACGAGGAGTACGGGGAGATCGTCGGGCGGGTGCTGCGCGAGGAGATCGGGCGGGGCGAGGGCGCCAACTTCGTGATCCGGCGCACCTACCAGGGCGAGATCCCGGGCTTCTCCCGCGCCGACGCGCTCGCGCTGTTCCGGCGGCTGCTGGCGGGCGAGCGGGGCGCGTACTGGACGTTCGTGGTGCACACCGGGGACCGGACGCTGGTCGGGGCGAGTCCCGAGGTCCATGTGCGGATGTCCGGCGGCACGGTGGTGATGAACCCGATCAGCGGGACGTACCGCTATCCCGACGGGGGGCCCACCCCGGAGCACCTGCTGGACTTCCTCGCCGACGCCAAGGAGACCGAGGAGCTGTCCATGGTCGTCGACGAGGAACTGAAGATGATGTGCACCGTCGGCGACCGGGGCGGAGTCGTGATCGGCCCCCGGCTGAAGGAGATGGCCCACCTCGCGCACACCGAGTACGAGCTGCGCGGGAAGACCTCGCTGGACGTGCGGGACGTGCTGCGCGAGACCATGTTCGCCGCGACCGTCACCGGCTCCCCGGTGCAGAACGCCTGCCGGGTGATCGAGCGGTACGAGCCCACCGGGCGCGGCTACTACGCGGGCGCGCTCGCCCTGCTCGGCCGGGACGCCGGGGGCGCCCGGACCCTGGACTCCCCCATCCTGATCCGCACCGCGGACATCACCGCCGACGGCCGGCTGAGGGTGCCGGTGGGCGCGACGCTGGTGCGCGGCTCGGACCCGGCCGGCGAGGTGGCGGAGACCCACGCGAAGGCGGCGGGCGTGCTGGCCGCGCTCGGGGTGCGCCCGGCCCGGCCGCGCGAGGAGCGGGAGCGGCCCCGGCTGGCGGACGACCCGAGGGTGCGGGCCGCGCTGGACGGGCGCCGGTCGGCGCTGGCGCCGTTCTGGCTGCGGATGCGGGAGCCGGCCGCCCCGCTGGGCGCGCACGCGCTGGTCGTCGACGGCGAGGACACCTTCACCGCGATGCTGGCGCACGTGCTGCGCTCGGGCGGCCTGGAGGTGACCGTACGGCGCTTCGACGAGCCGGACCTCGCGGAGGCGGTGCGGGCGCACGAGGGCCCGGTGGTGCTGGGCCCCGGCCCCGGTGACCCCTCGGACGCGGCCGATCCGAAGATGCGGATTCTGCGGGAGCTGACGGCGACCGTGCTGCGCGAGCACCGGCACGGGGTGCTCGGGGTGTGCCTCGGCCACGAGCTGATCGCGGCGGAGCTGGGGCTGGACATCGTCCGCAAGCGGGTGCCGTACCAGGGGGCGCAGACCGTGATCGACCTGTTCGGGCGGGCGGAGACGGTCGGCTTCTACAACAGCTTCGTGGCCCGCTGCGACGACGACGCGGCGCGCGAGCTGGCCGCGCACGGGGTCGAGGTGAGCCGCGGCGGGGACGGCGAGGTGCACGCGCTGCGGTCCGGACGGTTCGCCTCGGTGCAGTTCCACCCGGAGTCGGTGCTCACCGTCGACGGGGCCACTCTGGTGCGGGAGCTGGTCTCGGGTCTGCTGGCGGCGCGCACCGGCTCGTAGCCGGACGGCGGTCAGCCGAAGAACACCCCGGCCTCCGCGTACAGCTCCGGGTCGACCGTCTTCAGCTCGGCGGTCGCCTCGGAGATCGGGATGCGCTCGATGCGGGTGCCCTGGAGGGCGACCATCTTGCCGAAGTCGCCGTCATGGACGCAGTCGATGGCGTGCAGCCCGAAACGGGTGGCGAGCCAGCGGTCGAAGGCGCTCGGGGTGCCGCCGCGCTGGACGTGCCCGAGCACGGTGGTGCGGGCCTCCTTGCCCGTGCGCTTCTCGATCTGCTTGGCCAGCCACTCCCCCACCCCCGACAGCCTCACGTGCCCGAAGGAGTCGTGCGACTCGTCCTTGAGCACCATCTCGCCCTCCCTCGGCATCGCCCCCTCGGCGACGACGACGATCGGGGCGTACGCCGCCTCGAAGCGGGAGGTGATCCAGCCGCACACCTCGTCCAGGTCGAAGCGGTGCTCGGGGATGAGGATGACGTTGGCGCCGCCGGCGAGCCCGGAGTGCAGCGCGATCCAGCCCGCGTGCCGGCCCATCACCTCGCAGACCAGCACCCGCATGTGGGACTCGGCGGTGGTGTGCAGCCGGTCGATGGCCTCGGTGGCGATGTTGACGGCGGTGTCGAAGCCGAAGGTGTAGTCGGTGCCGGACAGGTCGTTGTCGATGGTCTTGGGCACGCCCACGCAGGGCACGCCGTGCTCCTCGTAGAGCGTGGCGGCTACGCCGAGGGTGTCCTCGCCGCCGATGGCGATCAGCGCGTCGATGCCCTGTTCGGCGAGGTTCTCCCGGACCCGGCGCACCCCGTCCTCCGCATTGAGGGGGTTGGTGCGCGAGGAGCCGAGGATGGTGCCGCCGCGCGGGAGGATGCCGCGCACGGCGGGGATGTCCAGCGGGACGGTCCGGCCCTCCAGCGGACCGCGCCAGCCGTCCCGGAAGCCGGTGAAGTCGTAGCCGTACTCCTGCACGCCCTTGCGGACGACGGCCCGGATGACGGCGTTGAGGCCCGGACAGTCGCCGCCCCCGGTCAGTACTCCCACGCGCATGGTCCGTCCCTTCGCCGCGGTTCCCGACCCAGCCACCGTAAGGGTGATACAGGTCACAGAACGAGGTGGGGAGGGCGAATCCGGTGAATCAGTCGTCGTCCAGGCCCCGCTCGATGGCGTACCGCACCAGTTCCACCCGGTTGTGGAGCTGGAGCTTTCCCAGGGTGTTCTGGACGTGGTTCTGGACCGTGCGGTGCGAGATGACCAGGCGTTCCGCGATCTGCTTGTAGCTCAGGCCCTTGGCGACCAGGCGCAGCACCTCGGTCTCCCGGTCGGTGAGCCGGGGCGCGCCCGGGGCGCCCGCATCGGGCGCGGGGGCGGGCTCGGCGGCCAGCCGCCGGTACTCGCCGAGGACCAGTCCGGCCAGGCCCGGGGTGAACACGGGGTCGCCGGCGGCGGTACGGCGCACCGCGTCCAGCAGCTCACCGGTGGACGCCGACTTCAGCAGATAGCCGGTGGCGCCCGACTTCACGGCCTCCAGCACGTCGGCGTGCTCGCCGCTGGCGGAGAGCACCAGGACGCGCAGGGACGGGTCGTGGGCGATGAGCTCCTTGCAGACCTGCACACCGGGCTTGGCGGGCAGGTTGAGGTCGAGCACCAGCACGTCGGGGGCGGCGGCCTTGGCGCGGCGCACCGCCTGCTCGCCGTCGCCCGCGGTGGCGACGACCCGCAGCCCGGACTCGGCCAGGTCGCGGGCGACCGCGTCGCGCCACATGGGGTGGTCGTCGACCACCATCACCTTGATCGGGTCCTGCTCGGTCATCACCGTTCCGCCTTCCCCCGCGCCTTCCGGGCGCTCTTCGGTACCGTCAGCTCGACCTCGGTGCCCTGTCCGGGCACGGAGATCACCTCCGCGCCGCCGCCGAGGTCGCGCAGGCGTCCCCGGATCGACTGGGCCACCCCGAGCCGGCCCTCGCCCTCGGCGCGCGCGAGCCGGCCCTCGGGGATGCCGGGGCCGTCGTCGCGGACGGTGACGATGATCGTGTCGGGCTCGTCCTCGACCAGAATCCAGGCGCGGGCCTCCTCGCCCGCGTGCCGGCGCACGTTGTCCAGCGCCGCCCCGACGGCGGCCGCCAGCTCCCGCGCCGCCGTCGCCTCCAGCGTGACCGGCGCTCCGGGCTCGGCCAGGCTCACCCTCGACCCGGCGTACGGGGCGAGCAGGGAGCGCAGGTCGAGCGGGCCGGTGTCGGCGGGGGTCCCGTCGTCCGGGATGCGGCGGGCGGGGACCATGCCGCCGGAGACCAGGGTGCGCAGGGCGACCTCCTGTTCCCCGGCGAGCCGTCCCAGCTCGGCCGCCTCGCCGCCGATGACCGCGCCGCGCCGCTGCACCATGGCCAGCACCTGGAGCACGCCGTCGTGGATGTCCCGGGCGAGGCGCTCGCGTTCGCGGGTGGCGGCCTCGATCTCCAGGGCGCGGGCGAGGGTGCGCTCGGAAGCGCGGGCCACCTCGACGACGTAGCCGATGGCGATGGCGGCGACCCAGACCAGGATCACGTTGTGCACGGTGTCGCGCGCCGGGGCGCCCCGTTCGACCAGGTTGGCCGCGGCGACCGCCGTGGAGGCGGCGGCCGCCCAGCGCCAGCCTCCCTTCAGGGCGAAGGCCAGGACCGCGCCCGCCGTCCAGATCGACGGCAGGGTGGGACCGCCGCCGGCGATCCGGTGCGGGTCGTCGGCGAACGGGGTGAGCAGGATGCCGAGGACGGCCACCGTCAGGTCGGCCGCCAGGAAGCGCCGGGTGCAGCGGGCCGCGCTGGTCACCCGGGTCACGGTGGCGAGCGTCCAGAGGACCAGCAGGGCGTAGTAGGCGAGGGCGAGCCAGGGGCGGACGAAGTGGCCGTAGGCGGTGGCGCCCAGGCCGATCGCGTACAGCATCGTCAGGACGCGGTAGCCGGTGAGCGCGCGCCACAGCGGCAGCTCGACCGACATCCGCAGGACTTTCCCGCCCTTGGCCACGCCCGCCCCCGCCTCCCCCGAGCCGGGCGCGCTA
The DNA here is from genome assembly GCF_040645115.1 of Streptomyces sp. NPDC046860. Taxonomy (NCBI): domain Bacteria; kingdom Bacillati; phylum Actinomycetota; class Actinomycetes; order Kitasatosporales; family Streptomycetaceae; genus Streptomyces; species Streptomyces sp. NPDC046860. The sequence goes on from NZ_JBEYXQ010000005.1 coordinate 183,101, forward strand.
CGCCCCGGCCTTCTCCGCCTTCTCGGCCTTGCCGGCTTCCTTCGCCGCCTTGGCCGCCTCCGCGATCTGCCGCTTGGCGGCGGTCGCGTAGATGTCCACGTACTCCTGGCCCGAGAGCTTCATGATCTCGTACATGACCTCGTCGGTCACGGCCCGCAGCACGAACCGGTCGTGGTCCATGCCGTGGTAGCGGCTGAAGTCCAGCGGCTTGCCGATCCGGATACCCGGCCGCATCAGCTTCGGCATCACCTTGCCGGGCGGCTGGATCTTCTCGGTGTCGATCATCGCCACCGGGATGACCGGCGCGCCGGTGGCCAGCGCCACGCGGGCCAGACCGCCGGGCTTGCCCCGGTAGAGGCGGCCGTCGGGCGAGCGGGTGCCCTCGGGGTAGATGCCGAACAGCTCACCGCGCTGCAGCACCTCTATCCCGCTCTTGATCGCGGCCTCTCCCGCACCGCGCGCGCCGGAGCGGTCGACGGGGAGCTGCCCGACGCCCTTGAAGAAGGCGGCCGTCAGCCGTCCCTTGACCCCGGGGGTGGTGAAGTACTCCGCCTTGGCGATGAACGTGACCTTGCGGTCCAGCATCGTGGGCAGGAAGAACGAGTCCGAGAAGGACAGGTGATTGCTCGCCAGGATGGCGGGCCCCTCGGCCGGGATGTTCTCCAGCCCCTCGACCCAGGGTCTGAAGGCGACCTTCAGCGGCCCCCCGATGGCAACCTTCATCGTGCCGTACAACACCCGCGTGCCTCCCGTTTCCGTCGAACAGACCTTAACCCGGACCGCCGCCAAAGGCTCCGACGACCCTGGTCGGTGGCGGTGCGGTCGCGTACGGTGAAGCAGATCCGCCATTGCCGCACTCCTCATACGTCCCCATACCGGAACAGGAGCACCAAAGGTGCCGGTCCTTCCCGGAGCCGAGCCGTACCGCCACGACGGCGGGGAGGTGGGGGTCCTCCTCTGCCACGGCTTCACCGGCTCGCCCCAGTCGCTGCGCCCGTGGGCACAGCGCCTCGCCGCGCACGGCCTGTCGGTCTCGCTGCCCCTCCTGCCCGGTCACGGCACCCGCTGGGAGGACCTGCGGGCCACCGGCTGGGAGGACTGGTACGCCCAGGTCGACCGCGAGCTGTGGCAGCTCTCCGAGCGCTGCGGGCAGGTGTTCGTCGCGGGACTGTCGATGGGCGGCGCGCTGGCGCTGCGGCTGGCCGCCCGGCACGGCGAGCGGGTCGCCGGGGTGATCGTCGTCAACCCGGCCAACCGGGTGCACGGCCTCGCCGCACACGCCCTGCCGGTGGTGCGGCACCTGGTGCCCTCCACGAAGGGCATCGCCAGCGACATCGCCAAGGACGCCACGACGGAGCTGGGCTACGACCGGGTCCCGCTGCACGCCGCGCACTCCCTGCGCCGGTTCCTGCGCCTGGTGGACGGTGAGCTGCCGCAGGTCACGCAGCCGTTGCTGCTGCTGCGCAGTGCCGTGGACCATGTGGTCCCGCCGGCCGATTCGGCGCGCGTGCTGAGCCGGGTGTCCTCCACGGACGTAACCGAGAGCGTGCTGGAACAGAGTTACCACGTAGCGACGTTGGACCATGACGCGGACCGGATCGTCGAGGAGAGCCTCGCCTTCGTCGACCGGCTCGCGCCCCGTGTCGGCGAGGAAGGGACGGCCCCCGTTGGCTGAGCACGACTCCGGCCGCGAGGGCCGCGACCCGGACGAGCCGGGCACGCCCTTCGACGAGGACGCCGCCTGGCGGGCCATCGTCGCGGGGTACGGCGACGAGCCGCCGGACCCGCCCGGCTCCCGGCCCTTCCGCGCCATCGAGGACCTCGCCCTGCTGGAGAAGTACCCCGAGCCGGACGGGAACGGGGCCGGGGACGAGGGCGAGGAAGAGGACGAGAGCGAGAAGGCCGGGACCGGCCCGGAGAAGGCCGCGCCCGCGGGGCCGCTGGGCAGCTCGGTCACCTTCGCGCCCGGGGTCGGCCCGCGCGACCATTCGCCCGCGGAGCCCGAGGGCAAGGACGCCGGGGCCGACGGGGACGACGGCGAGGACGACGAGGGCCACTTCGTACCCCCCGAGCCGCCGCCGCTGCCCGTCGCCGACACCACCGCCAAGTTCGCCTGGCTCGGGGTGGTCGGCGGGCCCGTCCTGCTGCTGCTCGCCGTGCTGCTGGGCTGGGAGATGACCTGGTGGCTGACGACGCTCTCCATCGGCGGCTTCCTGGGCGGCTTCGTCACCCTGGTGGCGCGGATGCGCACGGACGAGGACGACGGCGACGACGGCCCCGGCCGGGGGGCCGTCGTCTGAGCGGTACTACGCCCCCGCCGGGATTCTGAGGGCGGCCAGGACCGGAAGGTGGTCCGTGGCCGCCCTCAGGTCGTTCCCGGTGACGCCGGGCAGTTCGGCGGGCACCCCGCAGGCGAGCACCTCGACGCCCCCGGTGGCGAGCACGGCGTCTATACGGCGGGCGGGGGCCGTGGCCGGGAAGGTGTCCGTACCGCCGCAGGGGGTTACGGCCGCGCCGTCCTGGAGGGCCTCGGCGAGCAGGGCGAAGGCGGGGCCCGCCGGGCCCTCGTTGAGGTCGCCGCCGATCACCGCGTGGTCCACGCCCAGTGCGCGCAGCCGTTCGAGGAGCAGGGCGGCGTGCGCCTGGCGTTCGGCCTTCTGAAGGCCCAGATGACAGCTCACCAGTCCCAGCCGGGCCCCGCCGAAGCGGACGACCGCGGTGGCCAGGCCCCTTCGGTGCTGGCCGGGGGTGAGGGGCAGCAGGACGTCCTCGGTGTGCTCGGCCGTGGCCCGCAGGGAGCAGAGGATGGCGGGGCCCGCCGCCGTGGCTCCGCCGGTCAGGTGGACGAGGCCGGTGGCCCTGGCCAGGCGGGCCAGTTTCTTGCGCCAGCGGAAGAAGCGGGGGGCTTCCTGGAGGAGGAGTACGTCCGGGGCGCAGGCGTCGATCACTCGCGCCAGGGCGTCGGTGTCGTCCCTCAGTGAGCGGACGTTGTAGCTCAGGACCCTGATGACCGCGGAACCGTCTGACTCCGTAAGGGAGTTGGGGAACGGGGTTGGCATGTGATCAACCTACTCGGGGCGCGGGGACCGTTCCCCGCGCCCCTGAGTCGGTGCACTCTCCCGGTCTACATGACCGGGTCGGGCTCCCGGGCCAGGTCCGCCGCGCCGACCAGTCCGGCCTTGTTGCCGAGCTGGGCCGCGATGACGTCGGCCACCGGGCGCCAGTTGCCGCCGACCAGCCAGCGCTTGTAGGACTTGCGGATCGGGTCGAGGACCAGTTCGCCCTCGTCCGAGAGGCCGCCGCCCACGATGAACGCGGAGGGGTCGAACAGCGAGGCCAGGTCCGCGAGGCCGGCGCCCGCCCAGCGGGCCAGCTCGCGGTAGGAGTCCACGGCCACCGGGTCGCCCTGGCGGGCGGCCACCGAGATGTGCTTGCCCTCGATACCGTCGGGGGTGCCGTCGCCGAGGCCGAGCAGGATCTCGGCGTTCTCCGGGGTGGCGTTGGCGCGCTGCTTGGCGTAGCGGACCAGGGCGCGGCCGGAGGCGTACTGCTCCCAGCAGCCCTGCGAGCCGCAGCCGCACAGCAGGCCGTCCGGGACCATCCGGATGTGGCCGAACTCGGCGGCCACGCCGAAGTGACCGCGGCGCAGCTTGTTGCCGATGATGATGCCGCCGCCCAGGCCGGTGCCGAGGGTGATGCAGATGACGTTGCGGTGGCCCTTGCCCGCGCCGAACTTGTACTCGCCCCAGGCGGCCGCGTTGGCGTCGTTCTCCACGACCACCGGGAGACCCACGCGGGCCTCGACCTTCTCCTTGAGCGGCTCCTGGCGCCAGTCGATGTTGGGCGCGAAGTACACGGTCGAGCGCTGCCGGTTCACGTAGCCGGCCGCACCGATGCCCACGCCGACGATGTCGTGTCCGGCACGCGCGCCCTCCACGGCCGAGGCGATGGCGTCCACGATGGCCTCGGGCGTGCTGGGGGTCGGCACCTTGAAGGTCGAGAGGATGTTGCCTTCCTCGTCGACCACGCCGGCCGCGATCTTGGTGCCGCCGATGTCGACGCCGATGGTGAGTCCCATGAATCCCTCAGTTCCGGTCGAGCCCCGCTAGGCCCAACGGTACCCGAGGCCCCACCGGGACAGACCGTCAGTCCAGGTCGATGCGCTCTCCCGGCCCGGTGCCCTCGCCGGGGTCGCGGCGGCCGGTGGACGGGGGGTCGGCCGGGGGCGGGGTGGGGCCGCCGGCGGTCCAGCGCTGCTCCTGGGCCTGGACGGCGGAGCGGTACGCGGCGAGCAGCTCGCTGCCCGCGGCGGCGAGGTGGTCGAAGACCTGGGGGTTGCGTTCGACGACCGGCTCGACGGCGGCCTTGGCCTGCTGGACCATCTGGCGCACCGCCTGCTGGGCGGCGGGTCCGGCGACGGCGCCGAGCAGCGGGGACTGCAGGCCGGAGAGCTTGTCGGCCACGGTGTCCATGAGCCGGCGCAGCTCCTCGGCGGCGGTGCCGGGGGGCGGGGTGCCGGTGCCCCGGCGGCGCTCCTTCTCGGCGGCGAGGTCCTCGGCGGTCGCGGTGGCCCAGGCGTCGGCGTCGAAGCCGTGCGACTGCCGCGGGTCCAGCGGCTCCTCGGGGGTCCCGGATTCGGGTGCGGGGCGCTCTTCGCTCATGGCGGGCTCCTGACTACGGTTCGCGTCTTCGACGTTACCCGAACGGGGGTGTCCGTTCACCGTCCCGCGGCGGGCCACAGGGCGGGATCGGGTGCGAACCGGACGCTCAGCTCGCCGTCGGCGAGCGCGGCTCCGGCGACGGTGCAGCGGCGCAGCGCGGAGGGCAGGGGGACGATCCGGTGGAAGGGTCCGGCGGTGACGACGAGTTCGTCGCCGCGCCGGATCAGGTCGAGGTCGTCCCGCGCGGCGCCGGGCAGCGGGAGGCGCCAGACCAGGGTGCCGTCCTCGGCGAGCCGGTCGGTGACGGGCCATTGGACGGGGTCGGGCGCGGGGCCGGCGCCGGGCGGGGCGAGCGCGGTGAGGTCGTCGGTGCCGCGCGGGTCGTGGCCGAGGTGGGGGACGGTGTGCACGTCGTACGTCCCGGACCAGTCGGCGACGGCCTTGCGCTGCTGGGCCGCCAGGTCCGCGAGCCAGGTGCCGTCGGCGGACTCGGGCAGGACGCGGTTGGCGATCACGGTCTCGGTGCGCAGCCCGCGCAGGGCGAGGCCGAGCGTGGCGGCGCGTACGGCGTCGTCCCCGGCCGGGCCGGGTTCGGCGACCAGGCGCACGGTGGTGTTCCGGTCGGCGACGACGGCCTCGACGGCGGCGAGTTCGAGGTCCCAGCGGGCGGCCGTCTCGTACAGCCAGTCGGCGGGCATGGGGACCCCGGCGAGGCGGCCGAGGACGGGGCGCAGGGCGCGGGCCGCCTGGCGCTCGGGCGGCAGGAGGCGGCGCAGGTAGCGGCGGAGCTCCTCGGGCAGGGCGAGCAGGCCGAGGGCCTGCGGCAGCGGGGGGAGGTCCACGACGAGCAGGTCGTAGCGCTCGGAGAGGGCGGCGTCGCGCAGGGCGCGCAGGAGGGACAGCTCCTCGGCGCCGGGCAGCGGGGTGACCTCCTCGGCCTCCAGCCGGGAGGCGCCGAGCAGGTCGAGCACGGTGGCGGCGCGGTCCTGAAAGGCGGTGAGGTCCTCGCGGAAGCGTGCGCCCGCGTCGGGGCGCCAGACGGTGAGGTTCTCGGCGGCCTCGGTGGGCGCGGGTCCCGTCACCGTGCCGAGGGCCGCGCCGAGCGTGTCGGCCCGGTCGGCGCCGAGCACGAGCACCCGGGCGCCCGTGCGGGCGGCGGCCAGCCCGGTGGCGGCGGCGACGCTGGTGCGGCCACTGCCGCCCGGCCCGGTGATCAGGAGGGTACGCATGAGGCTGAACGGTAACGGAGCCCGGACGCCTCCCGTGCCGCGCGCCGGGGCGGCCGGCGCCGGCCCGGGACGGCGGGCGGGTGTCAGGAACCCGTCTCGACGCGCTTCTTCAGACCCGCCAGCGCGCGGTCGATGATGACCTTCTCAGCCTTGCGCTTGATCATGCCGAGCATGGGGATCTTGACGTCGACCGTGAGGCGGTAGGTGACCTCGGTGGCCTTGGCTCCCGCGGGCTTGAGCAGGTAGCTGCCGTCCAGGGAGCGGAGCATCTGGGACTTCACCAGGGTCCAGGAGACCTCGTGCTCGCCGGTCCAGGTGTAGGCGAGGGTCTGGTCGTCCTTGATGGCGCCCGCGTCCATGACGAGGCGGACCTCCTCGGCGCGGCCCCGGCCGTCGGTCTCCAGGACCTCGGCCTCCTTCACCTCGCCGGTCCAGTCCGGGTAGCGGGAGAAGTCGGCGATCACCGCCATGACATCGGCCGCGGCCGCCTCGATCGTGATGCTCGAACTGGTGTGTTCCGCCATCGCCGTGGCTCCTCCAGATGCGGCCGAAGAACGTTCTCTCACGCGCGGGGTGCGCACGTGTGTGCAGCGTGAAGGCTACCGCGCCGCCCTGGCCGCGCCGTCACCCCGGTGCGGCGTCCCGGCCGCTTCACCACTCGAGCACCCACGGCCGGCCCGTCCCGGCGAAGTGCCCCACGTTCACGCACTCGGTCGCGCCGACGCGCATCCGGCGGGCGAGCGGCTGGTGGACGTGGCCGAAGAGGGAGTAGCGGGGCCGGGTGCGCCGGATGGCGTCCAGCAGGGCGCGGCTGCCGCGCTCGAAGCGCCGGGCGACGGTGTCGTACAGCAGTTCGGGCACCTCCGGCGGGATGTGGGTGCACAGCACGTCCACCTCGCCGACGGCCTCGATCTTCGCCGCGTACTCCTCGTCGTCGATCTCGTACGGGATGGGGGTCCCCCCTGCTCGAACGGAGCTGAGAGCTTGGGGGAGCATCGGGGTGCGCAGGCCGCCGCCGACGAAGCCGAAGACGCGGCCGCCGATCTCCACCCGCTCGCCGTCCAGCACGGTGGTGCCGGGCCCGGCGAACTCGCGCCACAGCGGGGGCATGTCGACGTTGCCGTAGGTGGCGTAGGTCGGGGTGGGGAACGCGGCGAACATCTCGGCGTACTGGCGGCGCACCGCCTGCTCGATGGCGGCGTCCCGGTCGGCGCCGATCCCGGCCCACAGCTTCCGTCCGAAGGCGCGGGCCTCCTCGAAGCGGCGGGCGGTGCGCAGCTCGACGATCCGGTCGGCGTTCTCGGCGCCGAACAGGTCGGGGAAGATCCCGCGCGAGTGGTCGGCGTAGTCGAGGAAGAGCACGAGGTCGCCGAGGCAGATCAGCGCGTCGGCGCCCTCCCCGGCCCGTGCGAGGTCACGGGCGTTGCCGTGCACGTCGCTGATCACATGAACGCGGGTGCCGCGGGCGCCCGCGGTGCCGTCGGTCCGGGGGCCCCGGGCGGGTGTGGAAGCCATGGCGATCAAGGGTAGAGGTGTGCGGTGTACGTGAACAATGGCCCTTCTGGCCTGCGGTTACTCGCCCGTTGGTCAAGAGGTGGACTACTGTGCGCCAAAGCAGGTTATCCCGTGTGACGCAGCGAACATCTGGCACGGACCCCCTGTCCCAGAGGTCATACCGGCGGGTAACGTCCGGGCAGTCCGGTCGTGCTCCGGAGAACACCCCGGCAGGTGGGACCCCCCGAGCACCCGCCCCGAGGAGCAGCAGTTTTGCGCGAGTTCAGCCTTCCGGCTTTGTACGAGGTCCCCGCCGACGGCAACCTGACGGACATCGTCCGCAGAAACGCCGCTCAGCACCCGGACGTCGCCGTCATCGCACGCAAGGTGGGCGGCGCCTGGCAGGACGTGACGGCCAAGCAGTTCCTCGCCGAGGTCCTCACCGCCGCTAAGGGCCTCATCGCCGCCGGCGTGCAGCCCGGTGACCGGGTCGGCCTGATGTCCCGCACCCGCTACGAGTGGACGCTGCTGGACTTCGCCATCTGGAGCGCGGGCGCGGTCACCGTGCCGGTCTACGAGACCAGTTCGCCGGAGCAGGTGCGCTGGATCCTCTCCGACTCGGGCGCGACCGCCGCCTTCGTCGAGCTGGACGGCCACGCGGCCGCCGTGGACTCGGTGCGCGAGTCGCTGCCCGCCCTCAAGCACGTCTGGCAGATCGAGGCCGGCGGCCTGGAGGAGCTGACGCGGCTCGGGCAGGACGTGTCGGACGCGACCGTGGCGGAGCGCGGCTCCCTCGCCAAGGCGGACGACCCGGCGACCATCGTCTACACCAGCGGCACCACCGGCCGCCCCAAGGGCTGTGTGCTCACCCACCGCAGCTTCTTCGCGGAGTGCGGCAACATCGTCGAGCGGCTGCGCCCGCTGTTCCGCACCGGCGAGTGCTCGGTGCTGCTGTTCCTGCCGCTGGCGCACGTCTTCGGACGCCTGGTGCAGGTCGCGCCGATGATGGCGCCGATCAAGCTGGGCTGCGTCCCGGACATCAAGAACCTCACCGACGAGCTGTCCGCGTTCCGGCCGACGCTGATCCTGGGCGTCCCGCGCGTCTTCGAGAAGGTCTACAACACCGCGCGCGCCAAGGCGCAGGCCGACGGCAAGGGCGCGATCTTCGACAAGGCCACCGACGTCGCCATCGCCTACAGCAAGGCGCTGGACACCCCGGCGGGCCCGTCGCTGAAACTGCGGCTCAAGCACAAGGTCTTCGACAAGCTGGTCTACGGCAAGCTGCGCGCGGTGCTCGGCGGCCGGGGCGAGTTCGCGATCTCGGGCGGCGCCCCGCTGGGCGAGCGGCTCGGCCACTTCTTCCGCGGCATCGGCTTCACGGTGCTGGAGGGCTACGGCCTGACCGAGTCCTGCGCGGCCACGGCGTTCAACCCGTGGGACCGGCAGAAGATCGGCACGGTCGGCCAGCCGCTGCCCGGCTCGGTCGTGCGGATAGCGGACGACGGCGAGGTGCTGCTGCACGGCGAGCACCTGTTCAAGGAGTACTGGAACAACCCGGACGCGACCGCCGAGGCGCTGGCCGACGGCTGGTTCCACACCGGGGACATCGGCACCCTGGACGAGGACGGCTACCTCCGGATCACCGGCCGCAAGAAGGAGATCATCGTCACGGCGGGCGGCAAGAACGTCGCCCCGGCCGTGATCGAGGACCGTATCCGGGCGCACGCGCTGGTCGCGGAGTGCATGGTGGTGGGCGACGGGCGGCCGTTCGTGGGCGCGCTGGTCACCATCGACGAGGAGTTCCTGGGCCGCTGGGCCGCCGAGCACGGCAAGCCCGCGGACTCCACGGCGGCCTCGCTGATCTCGGACCCCGACCTCAACGCGGCGGTCCAGGCGGCGGTGGACGACGGCAACGCGGCCGTGTCGAAGGCGGAGTCGGTGCGCAAGTTCCGCATCCTGCCCCTGCAGTTCAGCGAGGAGTCGGGCCACCTGACGCCGTCGCTGAAGCTGAAGCGGAACGTGGTCGCCAAGGACTTCGCCGACGAGATCGAGGCCATCTACGCGAAGCAGACGGCCTCCTGACCCACAGTCGGAGAGGACGGCGCCGGAGACTCTCCGGCGCCGTTCCGTCAGAGCAGCACCTTCAGCCGTTCGGCCAGCAGGTCCCAGCGCCACTTCTCCTCGACCCACTGCCTGCCGCGCTCGCCCATCCGGCGGCGCAGTCCCTCGTCGGCGAGCAGGGCGGTGATCCGCTCGGCGGCCTCCGCCGGCTCCCCGCCCCGGACCACCCAGCCGGTCTCGCCGTCGAGGACGGCGTCGGGGGCACCGCCGGAGTCACCGGCGACGACGGGCAGCCCGGTCGCGGACGCCTCCAGGTAGACGATGCCGAGCCCCTCCACGTCCAGCCCGCCGCGCCGGGTGCGGCACGGCATGGCGAACACGTCCCCGGCGCCGTAGTGCGCGGGCAGCTCGGCCCAGGGCACGGCGCCGGTGAAGCGCACGGAGTCCGCGACCCCGCTCTCGGCGGCCAGGCGGCGCAGATCCGCCTCGTAGGGGCCGCCGCCCACGATGAGCAGCACGGCGTCCGGCTCGGCGGCCAGGATGTACGGCATGGCGCGGATCAGGGTGTCCTGGCCCTTCCTCGGCACCAGCCGGGAGACGCACACCACGACCGGCCGCTCGGTGAGCCCGAGCCGGGCGCGGACCTCGTCCCCGCCGGAGCCGGGGTGGAAGGTCTTCTCGTCGACACCGGGCGGCAGCTGGACCATGCGTCCGGCCGCCTCCGGGGTGAGCGCGGCGGCGATCCGGGACCGGGTGTACTCGCCGAGGTAGGTGAGGGTGTCCGTGGACTCGCCGATCCGGCGCAGCAGCCCGCGGGCACCGGGGAGCTGGGCCCAGCCCGCCTCGTGACCGTGGGTGGTGGCCACCAGCCGCTCGGCGCCGGCCTGGCGCAGCGCGGGTGCCATCAGCCCGAGCGGCGCGGCCGCCCCGAACCACACCGAGGTGCAGCCGTGCTCGCGCAGCAGCCCCACCGCCCGCCGGGTCGCCGCCGGGGTGGGCAGCAGCATGGTCGTCCGGTCGCGCACGACGGTGAAGGGCTGCTCCGCGTCGAAGGCGGCGGTCGCCTCGGCGCCCTCGCGGCCGCGCTTCCAGGTGGAGGCGTAGACGACGAGCCGGTCCGGGTCCAGGCGCAGCGCCATGTTGTGCAGGAACGCCTGGATGCCGCCGGGCCGGGGCGGAAAGTCGTTGGTCACGATCAGGGTCTTGTGCATCGCCGCCGACCCTACCGGGTGGCCCGCGGGGGTCCCGGTCCGGCGGAGTCTGTGGCAGGGGCACGGCCGTAAAGGACATCATGAGTCTTCCGACACGCACGGCGCACGAACGAACGGCAGGGGATCACGTGGACACGAAGGGCGCCGGGCGCTTCCCGGCGTGGCTCGCGGCGGTGTGGGCGGCGACCCGCTTGGCCCTGCTGCTGTCCGTGTTCAAGGTGTTCACCGTCGCGGGCCCGGACGTCACCTCCGACGTCTCGGTGATCTACCGCGGCTGGTACGAGGTCCTGCGTCAAGGAACGTTTCCGCTGGACGACGTGACCTGGCAGTACCCGCCCGCGGCGGCGCTGGCGGTCCTCTCCCCCGGCCTGCTGCCGTTCCTGGACTACACCCACGCCTTCTTCGTCCTGGCCTGCGTCACCGACCTCGCGGTGCTCTGCCTGCTGGTGCGCTACGGCCGGGAGCCGGAGCGCTCGCCGCGCGGAGCCTGGCTGTGGACGGCGGCCGTGCCGCTGCTCGGGCCCACGGTGTACGCGCGCTACGACGTGATGGTGACCGCCGTGGCGGTGGCCGCGCTGCTGGTGGCCGCCCGGCATCCGCGCGCGTTCGGGGTGCTGACCGCGCTCGGGGCGATGGTGAAGGTGTGGCCCGCGCTGCTGCTGGCGGGGTCGCTGCGGCGCCGTCCGTGGGCGGCGGCGGCGGTCACCGCCGCCGCTCTCGCGGCGGTCTTCGCGGTGTCGATGCCGGGAGCCTTCGCCTTCCTGACCTTCCAGCGGGACCGGGGCACCGAGGTGGAGTCGCTGGGCGCGCTGGTCTTCCACGTGGCCCGGCACTTCGGCTGGGAGGGCCAGGTGCTGCTGAACTACGGCTCGATCGAATTCCTCGGCCCCTGGGTCGGGGTGGTGAGCACGGCCGCGCTGGCGCTGACCGGCGTCGCGTTCGGCTGGCTGGTGGTGTGGCGGCTGCGGGTGGTGCGCACCGGGCCGGTGACGCTCGCGGAGGCGGCGCTCACGGCGGTCCTGCTGTTCACGGTCACCAGCCGGGTGATCAGCCCGCAGTACCTGGTGTGGCTGACCGGGCTGGCCGCGGTGTGCCTGACCTACCGGGCGACCCGGATGACGGCGCCCGCGCTGATGGTGACGGCCGCGTCCCTGGTGACGCTGCTGGAGTTCCCGCTCGGCTTCATCCATGTGGTGACGAGCGACTGGTACGGCGTGACGCTGATGTTCGTGCGCAACGGCCTGCTGGTCGCCGCCTCCCTCTCGGCGGCCCGCCGCCTGTGGCATTCCACGGTGTCCCCGGAACCCGCCGCGCCCGCACAGGCCGCGGCCGACCGGGCGGACGGGACGGCCGTCGCGCCCTGAGGGCGGCTCAGGCCAGCCGGTCGCGCGTGTAGGCGCGCCACCGGGCGGTGAACTCCCCGGGCGTGGTGTCCAGCACCTTCGCCAGCGCGTTCTCGACCGCGCCCGCCCGTGTGCCGTGGGCGCCCACGGCACGGTAGAAGGCGCGCAGCCGGTCCTCGCCCCAGCGCTCGGCGATCATCCGGCAGGCCAGCCAGCCGGACTCGTAGGACCGGGCCAGCCCTGCCGGGTCGCCGGCGAAGCCGAAGTCCTTGTCGGCGGGGAGCGCGGCCGGGACGTGCCCCTCCGCGACGGCGCGGGTGAGTTCGGGGGCGACCTCGGCGGGGGTGCGCCCGGTGCCGAGGTAGCCGGTCCAGTCGGCGTACCCCTCGGACAGCCACAGCGGGGTGGCGGCGGTGGTCGCCGAGCGGGTGGCGACGTGGGCGGTCTCGTGGGTGAGCACGACCTGCTTGCCCAGGTCGCCGAGGACGGCGTACGCCTCGGGGTTGACCACCACCCGGTCCGCCGGGGCCCGCCCGGCACCCGGTGTCTCGGCGGTGGTGACGGCGGCGATGCCCCGGTACTGGGCGGCGGGCGAGCCGAGCAGGGCGGCCATGCCGTCCAGCGAGCGGGGCACGAGGACGACGACCCGCCGCGCCCAGCGCGCGCCCCAGGCGCGGGAGACGGCCGGTACGGCGCGGTCGGCGAGCCGGGCGTAGCCGCGCAGCCCGGCGGCGCTCTGCCCGGTGCCCAGCACCAGGCTGTGGGCGCCGGTGACGGCGGTGACCGGGCCCTGGTCCCAGAGCTGCTGCCCGGCGCCGCGCGCGGCCGCTTCGGCGGTGACGTACCAGCCGCCGCCGTCGGTGCGGCTCAGGGTGAGGGTGCGGCGGGCGGTGACCGGGGCGGTGTCCTGCCCGGCGACCCGGTAGCGCAGTTCGGCGTCGGCGGCGGTGCCGTCCCGGCGCAGGGCGGTGAGCCGGTAGGTCCAGGAGGCCAGCGGGAGGCCGCGGAGGCGGGTGTAGGGCGTGCGGGTGCCGGTGGCGCCGAACGCGGCCTCGTCGTGGCCGAGCAGGGCGTCCGCGCGCCGGTCGAGGAGACGCTGCACGTCGGCCCGCGCGGCCGTGTCCGGGGGCGGGTGGCCGCAGCCGGCGAACACCGGCAGGAGCAGCAGGCACAGTCCCGCCGCCGCTCTCCGCCACGCGCTGTCCCGGCCGGCCACGCTCCGATCGTACGGGGTGCGGCAAGGGCTCAGGGACGGGTCACCGCGGAGACCGGGAGCATGCCGACCGGGTCGTAGCGCACCGGTGCGCCGGGGTGGGGCGCGTGGATGACCTGGCCGTTACCGGCGTACATGGCCACGTGGCTGGCGTCCGAGCGGTAGATCACGAGGTCGCCGGGGCGGGCCTGGGAGAGCGGCACGCGGTGTCCGGCGTCGCGCTGGGCCTGCGAGGTGCGCGGCAGCTGGATGCCCGCCCTGGCGTACGACCACTGCATCAGGCCCGAACAGTCGAAGCCGGAGGGCCCGTTGGCGCCCCACACGTAGGGTCTGCCGAGCGCGGAGCGGGCGGCGGCGAGCGCGGCGGCGGCGCGGGGGGCGAGCGTGCCCGGGGCGGTGAGGTCGGGGCGGCCGGAGCGGGAGCCGCGGGTGTACTCGGCCCGGTCGGCGCCGGACAGCGCGTCGAAGGCCCGCCGGGCGCGGGCGAGTTTCTCCCGCACGCTCCGCTTGTGGGCGGCGACGGCCGCGCGTCCGCGCTCCAGTTCGTCCAGCTTGGCGACCGCCTCGGCGCGTTCCTGCGCGAGGTCGCGCAGCGCGCCCTTCAGCTCGCGCAGCTGCCCGGCCCGCCGGGCGTCGATCCGGTCGACGACGGACGCCTTGTCGAGGTAGTCGTCGGGGTCGGCGGAGAAGAGCAGGGCGACGGCCGGATCGAGGCCGCCGGAGCGGTACTCGGCGCCGGCGAGCGAGGCGAGCGTGTCCCTGAGGGAGTTGACCCGCTGCTGGGTGCGGGCGATGTGGTCCTGGGCGTCGCGGACCTCGCGGCGCAGCTCGCCCGTGCGCTCGCCGGCCCGGTCGTAGTCCTCGGTGGCGCGCTCGGCGGCCGCGTAGAGCCGGTCCAGTTCGGCGCGGGCGCCGTCGCGGGGCGCCGCGTGGGCGGCGGGCACGGCGCCGAGGGCGGCGGCCGCGGCCGACAGCACGCACAGGGCGGCGGCTCCCCGGTCGCATCCGGTTGCTGCGGGACGGCGATGCAACGCCACGGCGGTCCTTCCCCTGGACGACGGGAACCGTCCCCCGGCGCGCGGCCGGGCCGGGGCCCTCGGTGCCGGGGAAACGCGCCAGACAGTAGCCGCACGGACACCCGCCGGCCAACGACCGCCGTGGGCACACACGGTGACGCCCCGGCGCCGACGCAGGTCAGCGGCGGGGCGCCAGGGGTCGCGCGGTGCCGTGATTCGCCCGTTCGGGCGGGTGTGGCGAGAGGGCCGGAGCCGGTGTCAGACGCGGACGCCGAACATGAACGGGCCGCCGATGGTGCTCATGGACTCGTAGCGGACGACCGTGCCGGTGCGCGGGGCGTGCAGCACCTGGCCGTTGCCCGCGTAGAGACCGACGTGGTGGATGTCGTTGAAGAAGAAGACGAGGTCGCCGACCTGGAGGTCGCTCTGCGAGTAGATCCGCGTGCCGATGTTGGCCTGCGACTCGGAGGTGCGCGGGATGGAGACGCCGGCCTGGGCGTAGGCCCAGGAGGTCAGGCCCGAGCAGTCGTACGAGGACGGGCCGGTGGCGCCGTAGACGTACGGGGTGCCGATCTTGCTCTGGGCGGCGGAGAACGCGGCTCCGGCGCGGCCCGAGGCGGGGACGGCGTTGCCGAGCTGGACGCGCTCGCTGGAGGAGCGGTCGGCGCGCTGCTGCTCGGCGGCCAGGGCCTGCTTCTCCTTGGCGGTCAGGGTGTTGAGCAGGCGCTGCGCCTCGCCCAGCTTGCCCTGGACCTCCTTCTTCTTCTTGCCCAGCTCGGTGCGGGTGGAGGCGAGGTCCTTGAGCTTCTCGGTGGCCTCGGCCCGGTCCTGGGCGAGTTCGCGCTGCTTGTCCTGGATCTTCTTCAGCGCCTCGACCTGCTGGCCGCTCAACTGGTCGAGCGTGGACGCCTTGTCGAGGTAGTCGTCCGGGTCGGCGGAGAGGAAGAGCTGCACCGAGGGGTCGATGCCGCCGCTGCGGTACTGCGCGGTGGCGAGCGAACCGAGGCCGTCGCGCAGCTTGTTGAGGTCCTGCTGGCCGCGGGCGACGTTGTCCTGGATCGTGGAGATCTCCTTCTGGAGCTTCTCCTGCTTCTCCTTGGCGCCGTTGTACTTCTCGGTGGCCTGCTCGGCCTGCTCGTAGAGCTTGTCGACCTGCGCCTTGACCTCGGTCTTGCCCGGCTTCTCGCTCGGGGCTGCGTTGGCCGCGTTCGCGCTGAGCGCGACGGCGGCGGCGGCCGCGGTGGTCAGCACGGTGACACGCGTGCGGCTCGGCTGCTTGGGTCGACGATGGGACGCCACGGAGGACGAACTCCTTCTTTCGAGTGATCACCCGCTCGGAGGTTCGAACCGACCCTAGTGACCCAGTTGTGATCAGTTCAAATCCTCACAGCAAAAAATCCAGTCTCCCGCTGCATTCTTTGCACTCAACTCACATCACGTGACGCCCGATTGACCGTACGTCGTCCACAGACGCCCTCAATCCGGGCATCCGGCAATTCCGTTGGGCGTTCAGGACAGCCGCTTCAGAAGTACCGCAGAGGCCACCGGTCGGGCACCGGCGCGCGCGACGCCGTCCGCGACCTCGCGGTCGGTGGAGGCCACGACGACCGGACGGCCGGACGGTTCGGCGCGCACGAGCTGACGGATCAGCTCGTCGGCGGTCACCCCCGGCTTGGAGAACAGCACCCGCACCCCGCGCGGCGGCGCGAGCAGCACCGGTGCGGCCAGCTCGGCGCCGTCGAAGACGCAGGTGACCTCGGCACCGGTCTGCGCCGCGAGCGCGGAGAGCTGGCCGAGGAGTCTGAGCCGCTGCTTCTCCAGCGGCATCTGCGGATAGCCGGTCTTGGTGACGTTGTAGCCGTCGACCACCAGGTGCGCCTGCGGCAGTGCCAGCAACTGGTCCAGGATCGCCGGGTCGTGCTCGGACAGGGCGCGGGCGGCGATGTCCTTGGGGCTCATCCGTCCCGGCTCGACCGCGTCCACGGTCTCGGCCGGCCGCACCGACACCGGCGGCAGCGCCAGCTCCCGGCGCAGCCCCTGGGCCGCCTCCAGCACGGTGTCCAGCAGCAGTCGTGCCCGCATGTCCTCCACACTGCGGCCCTCGCGGACCGCGCGGCGGGCGGCCTCCAGCGCGGCCTCCGACTCCCCGAGGCGCGCCTTGAGCCGCCGGGACTCGCTCTCGGCGGCCGAGACGGCCGCCTGCCCCTCGGCCCGCACGGACTCGGTCTCGGCGCGCTCCTTGCGCACCGCGGCCTCGCCGCGCTTGACGTCGCTCAGGGCCGAGCGGAGCTTGCGGTGCAGCCCGTCGTTCTCCTTCTTGGCCGCGTCCAGCTCGGCGCGCAGCCGGGAGGTCTCCTCGCGGGTGTGCTCGCGGGCCTCGGCCAGCGCCTCGCGCAGCCGCTCCAGTTCGGCCCGGCTCTCCTCGTCCGCGCGCTCGGCGTCCGCGCGCTGGGCCTCCTCGCCGGCCGCGGCGACCAGCTTGGCCCAGCCGGGCGGGCGCAGCACGTAGGCGGCGGCCGCCACGTCCAGGGGGTCGGCGGCCGGGGGCGGGGAGCCGGCCTCCAGCGCGCCGCACAGCTCCGGCTGGCTCTCCTTGTAGCGCTCGCCGATCCGCTGCCGGAAGAGTCGTTCCGTCTCCAGCGCGGCCGCCATCGCGTTCCCGGCGAACTTGGCGCGCCGGTTGGGGGTGAACCGGGCGTACTGCCTGAGCTGCGCGGGGAGTTCGGCCATGGTCAGGGCCCCGAAGGCGTCCGAGACGATTCCCACGACCCGGCGGCGCACGCCGTCGGGCAGCGGACGGTCAAGCACCTCGGCGGTGCCGTCCTCCGGCCCCCCGCCCGCGGTCTCCACCATCCGTCACACCCCAATGCCTGACATGCCTCAACCCGACTGTTCCGTCCCGCGCGGACCGCACCGCCTCAGGAGGCGGTGCCGGGCCTGTCCACGAGTTCCACCTGGTCCACCGCGTTGCACCAGCGGCAGCGGACCGACTCGATGGTCTCACTGACCACCTCGCGCTCCTCGACGGTCGGCTCCCCGGCCAGGTCGAGGTGGACGTACTCGACGGCCTTGGAGGAACGGGTCACGTCGAACCGGGTCAGGTTGCCGCAGAGGGTGCAGCGCCAGCGTGTCGTCGCGGTCGGCGGAGGAACCGTCATCGCGCAGCTCGCTTCCTTCTCGTCGCTTCTCGGGTCGTCACCGGGGACCTGCCGCGGAGGCCGTCCCCGGTGGTCGCGCGCCGGGTCCCGGCGCGTGTGGCCGTAACCCTACGGCCTGCCGGGTGTTCACCGCCCGCCCGTCCGAAGCGGCGAGGCGGTCTGTACCAGTGCGTCCGGTTACGTCATGCTCTGTATTCATGATCAGAGAGTGGAGCACGACCGCCGCCCGGACCGTCAGGGCGGTCCGGGGCACCCCGGCGCCGCTGACGTACGGCCTCATCGCCCTGTGCTGCCTGATCTTCCTGCTGGGCCCGGCCTCCGGGTTCACCCGCGCGTACGGCACGGGGGAGGCGCTGCTCGCGGCGCAGCGGGCGTACTTCCGGCACTGGGGGGTGATCCCGGCCGGGCTCTTCGCGGAGCCGGTGCGCGAGTCGCTCACCCCGTTGACCGCGCTCTTCGTGCACGGCAGTTGGGTGCATCTGCTCGGCAACATGCTCTTCCTCTTCGTCTTCGGCGTGCTCACCGAGGAACGGATGGGCCGCGTCGAGTTCACCCTGTTCTACGTCGGCTGCGGCTACCTCGCCCTGCTCGGGTACGCGCTGGCCAACGCGGACTCCGAACAGTCCCTCGTCGGTGCCTCGGGAGCCATCTCGGCGGTGCTCGGCGCGTTCCTCCACCTCTTCCCGCGGGCCCGTGTCACCAGTCTCCTCCCTTTCCTCTTCTTCCTCCCGTTGCGCTTCCCGGCCTGGGTGGTGCTGCCCTTCTGGGCCGGGCTCCAGTGGTACGCGGCGGGCCGGGCGCCCGAGGGCCCCGGTGTCGCCTACCTCGCCCATGTGATCGGCTTCTTCCTGGGCTTCGGCTACGCCTGGCTGCGCTACGGGAGGAAGCAGCGCGCGAAGGACGGGCCGGGCGAGGCTAGAGTTGGGCCCGCCCCGGCTACGGCGTCCAAGGGAGAGAACCAGCCGTGATCACCGCGATCGTCCTGATCAAGACCAGCGTCGACCGGATTCCGGAGATCGCCGAGCAGATCGCGGCGCTGGAGAGCGTCAGCGAGGTCTTCTCCGTCACCGGCACCTACGACCTGATCGCCATGGTCCGCGTGGCCCGCCACGAGGACCTCGCCGAGGTCATCCCCGGCCGCATCAGCAAGATCCAGGGCGTGGAGGGCACCGACACCCACGTCGCCTTCCGCACCTACTCCCAGCACGACCTGGAAGCGGCCTTCGCCATCGGCCTGGACTCCTGAAGGTCCCTCAGCTCTCGGGGACGCAGCGGCCGTTCTCCGTGCGGTAGGTCCACTTCGCGCCCCGGGTGACCAGCTCGCGCACCGCCGTCACGAACCGGAGCACGTCCTCGTCCGGGGTGCCCGCGCCGAAGCTGACCCGGACGGCGTTCAGACTCCCGGTGCCGCAGCCGGCCCGCCCGGCGGGGTCCGTGCCCAGGAGGGCGTGGACGAGGGGGTGGGCGCAGAAGAGGCCGTCGCGCACGCCGATGCCGTACTCGGCGGACAGGGCGGCGGCGAGGTGGGAGCTGTTCCAGCCGTCCACGACGAAGGAGAGGACGCCGACCCGCGGGGCGTCCTCGCCGAACAGGGTCAGGACCCGCACCTCGGGCACCTCGGCCAGGCCCGCGCGCAGCAGCCCGAGCAGGTGCCGTTCGCGGACGGCGAGGGCCTCGGGGCCGGCCTCGGTGAGCGCCCGGCAGGCGGAGGCCAGCGCGTGGGCGCCGATGACGTTGGGTGACCCGGCCTCGTGCCGGGCGGCCCCGTCCTGCCACTCCACCTCCACCCCGCCGTCGGCTCCCCGGGCCACCGTGCGGCTCGCGCCGCCGCCCGCGAGGTACGGCTCGGCCGCGCCCAGCCAGTCGGCCCGCCCGGCCAGCACGCCGGAGCCGAAGGGCGCGTACAGCTTGTGCCCGGAGAACGCGACCCAGTCGACGTCCAGCTCGCGCACGCTCACCGCCTGGTGCGGCACCAGCTGGGCGGCGTCCAGGACGGTCCGCGCGCCGGACGCGCGTGCGGCCGCCGCCAGCTCGCGCACCGGCCACAGCTCACCGGTGACGTTGGAGGCGCCGGTGACGCAGACCAGCGCGGGGCGGGCGGTGTCGCGGGCGGCGAGGGCCCGCTGAAGCGTGCGCACGGCGGCGGCGGGAGACCTGGGGGCGTCCAGGAAGGTCACGTCGGCCGCGCGCCAGGGCAGCAGCGCGGCGTGGTGCTCGGTCTCGAAGACGAACACCTCGCACCCGGCGGGCAGCGCGCGGGCCAGCAGGTTCAGCGAGTCCGTGGTGGACCGGGTGAAGATCACCTGGTCGTCGTCCCGGCAGTCGAGGAAGTCGGCGACCGTGCGGCGGGCGTTCTCGAACAGCTCGGTGGAGAGCTGCGAGAGGTGCCCGGCGCCCCGGTGCACGCTGCCGTAGTACGGGGCGTAGGCGGCGATGTCGTCCCAGACCCGCTGGAGGGCGGGGGCGCTGGCGGCGTAGTCGAGCGCGGCGTAGCCCACCTCGCCCCCGGTGACGAGCGGCACGGTGACGTCCCGGCCGAGCACGGGCAGCGGGGCGGGCACGGCCCCGGTGGCGGCGGCCGGGGCGGGGGCGGGGGCGAAAGCGGTGGAGACGGACATGGCTGGACTCCCGTGAGGCAGGCCGGAGAGACCGGGCGCGCAGGGCATGCGGCGACACGGCTCCGGAAGGCGTGGAGAAGAGAGAAGGGTGTGCGGAGGCGGGGCTCGGCGGCCCTATCGCATTCGCTTGCTCACGGAGAAAGGCTCCCTCGTACGACCAGGACCCCTGGTTCTCGAGGGGTCCGCGCTTGCCGCAGACCTTGTGGGCTGCGGCCTGGTCCTCACCCGGAGCACCCCGCCACGGACGGAGGGTTGCCGGACAGCCGGCCGGGGCCGCATGGCTGTCGCTCATGACCTGAAAGGGAAGCTAGCCGGGCTGATCGCCGGGCGCAACCGGCGTCCGGATGCCGGAACGACGGCGCGGCGGGGAGCGACCGCTCCCCGCCGCGCCGGACCGCCGCACCGCTACCGGTTGCTGGCGGCCACCCAGCGCTCCAGCGTGCCCGCGGCGGCCCCGGAGTCGATGGACTCCGCGGCGCGCGCCATGCCCGCCCTGAGCTGGTCGGCCAGGGGTTCCCCGGTCGGGTCCAGCGCCACCAGCGCGGCCGCAGAGTTCAGCAGCACCGCGTCCCGTACCGCTCCCGTCTCCCCCTCCAGCACCCGCCGGGCCACCATCGCGTTGTACGCCGGGTCTCCCCCGCGCAGCGCCTCCACCGGCACCAGCTCGATGCCGACGTCACGCGGGTCGAAGACCTCCTCGGTGACCTTGCCGTCGCGCACGATCCACACCCGCGAGGGCGACGTCGTGGTCAGCTCGTCCAGACCGTCCTCGCCGCGGAAGACCAGCGAGGAGTTGCCGCGCTCGGCGAAGACGCCCGCCACGATGGGCGCCATGGCGAGGTTCGCCACGCCCACCGCCTGCGACCGCACCCGCGCCGGATTGGTCAGCGGACCGATGACGTTGAAGACCGTACGGATACCCAACTGGCCGCGGGCGGCGCCGACATGACGCAGGGCCGGGTGGAACTTCACCGCGAAGCAGAAGGTGATCCCCGCCTCCTCCGCGACCTCGGCCACCCGCTTCGGGGTCAGCTCCAGATTGACGCCGAGCCGCTCCAGCACGTCCGAGGACCCGGAGGCGGAGGACGCGGCGCGGTTGCCGTGCTTGATGACCTTCGCCCCGGTGCCGGCGACCACGATGGAGGACATCGTGGAGATGTTCACCGTCTTCGCGCCGTCACCGCCGGTGCCGACGATGTCCACGGTCCGGCCGGGCACCTCGATCACGTTGGCGTGCTCGTACATGGCGCGGACGATCCCGGTGATCTCCTCGACCGTCTCGCCCTTGGCCCGCAGTGCCACCAGGAAGCCCGCGATCTGGGCGTCGGTCGCCTCACCGCGCATGATCCGGTCCATCGCCCACGCGGTGGCGTCGGCGCTCTGGTCGCGGCCCTCCAGCAGGGCGTTCAGTACCTCGGGCCAGGAACGGCCCGCCGCGGTGTCGCCTCCAGCGGGGGTCACAGCGCTCATCAGCCGCTCCTGGGTGAGTGAGGAAGACAGGTGTCTCAGGTGTCAGGGGCACCCGGGGTGCCCGGTCCCACCTTATCCAGCCTGAACAGGGCGAAGGGCCCCGCCGGTGTTCCGGACGGGGCCCTTCGGCCGTGGCGTGGCGATACGGGGATCAGTGGTGGCCGTGGCCGCTGGTGATCTCCTTGTACTCGTCGACGGTCGCCTTCGGGATCTGGTTGTCCTCGCCGTAGTAGGCGTTGGACAGCTTGACCCGGAGCCGCTCCGCGGGCTTCACCTTGCGCTCGACCCCGTTCTCGTCGACCGTGGGGCCGATCTCGGCGGGCTCGTACTGGTGGTGCGCCGTCAGGGTGTGGAGCTGCTCCTGGCTGAGCGGCTCGTGCACCTCGATGAACTCACCGTGCGGCAGGCGCTTGATGATGCCGGTCTCGCGGCCGTGCAGCACCTTGTCCCTGTCCCGGCGCTGGAGGCCGAGGCAGATCCGCTTGGTGACGATGAACGCGATCACCGGTCCGGCGAAGAAGAAGATCCGGACGAACCAGGTGACCTGGTTGATCGACAGGTGGAAGTGGGTGGCCCACAGGTCGTTGCCACCGCCGACCAGACCGATCATGTACACCGTGATCCAGGCGACGCCGAACGCGGTACGCGTCGGGGCGTTGCGCGGGCGGTCCAGGATGTGGTGCTCGCTCTTGTCGCCGGTGACCCAGGACTCGATGAACGGGTAGACCGCGATGGCCATCAGCACCACGCCGAACAGGACCAGCGGGATGAACACGCCCAGGACCAGCGTGTGGCCCCAGAAGTTGATCTCCCAGCCTGGCATGTAGCGGACCAGACCCTCGGCGAAGCCCATGTACCAGTCGGGCTGGGCGCCGGTGGAGACCTGGTCGGGCCGGTAGGGGCCCATCGCCCAGATCGGGTTGATCTGCGCGACCGCGGCGATGGCCGCGATCACACCGAAGACCAGGAAGAAGAAGCCTCCGGCCTTGGCCATGTACACCGGCAGCAGCGGCATGCCGACGACGTTGGTCTCCTTCTTACCCGGACCCGCGAACTGCGTGTGCTTGTGGTAGAAGACCAGGATCAGGTGCGCCACCATCAGGCCGAGCATGATGCCCGGCAGCAGCAGGATGTGGATCGAGTAGAACCGGGCCACGAAGTCGTGGCCGGGGAACTCGCCGCCGAAGAGGAAGAACGAGATGTACGTGCCGACGATCGGCATGGACAGGATCGCGCCCTCGGTGAAGCGCACACCGGTGCCGGAGAGCAGGTCGTCCGGGAGCGAGTAACCGGTGAAACCGGTGAACATGCCGAGGACGAACAGCAGGAAGCCGAACAGCCAGTTGACCTCACGCGGCTTGCGGAACGCGCCGGTGAAGAACACGCGCATCATGTGCACGAACATGCCCGCGAGGAAGATCAGCGCGGCCCAGTGGTGGATCTGCCGGATGAGCAGACCACCGCGCACATCGAAGGAGATGTGCAGGGTCGAGTTGAACGCCTCCGACATCAGCTGTCCCTGCAGCGGGACGTAGCTGCCGTGGTACTCCACCTCGTTCATCGACGGGTGGAAGAACAGCGTCAGGTACACACCGGTCAGGATGATGATGAGGAAGCTGTACATGCAGACTTCGCCCAGCATGAACGACCAGTGGTCGGGGAAGATCTTGCGCATGTTGGCCTTGGCCAGGGAGTAGATCCCCAGCCGGCCGTCCGCCCAGTCGGCGACGCGCTCGCCGGCCGGGGCCTTCCCGCGGGAGCGGGACGGTTCGTTCGCTGCAGTACTCATCCGCGCTCCCAGAATGCAGGACCGACGGGCTCCGCGAAGTCGCCGAGCGCCTCGAGGTAGCCCTCGTCGTTCACACCGATGCGGAGCTGCGGCAGGGCGTGACCGGCGGGGCCGAAGATCACTCGGGCACCGTCGGAGAGGTCGAAGGTGGACTGGTGGCACGGGCACAGGACGTGGTGCGTCTGCTGCTCGTACAGGGAGATCGGGCAGCCCACGTGGGTGCAGATCTTCGAGAACGCGACGATGCCCTCGTGGGACCAGGCCAGTTCCTGCTTGTCCTTGATGTCGTTCGGCTGCAGCCGGACGATCATCAGGGCCGCCTTGGCGATCTGGTCCTGGAAGTCCTCGTCCTCCTCCTCCAGGCCCTCGGGCTTGGCGAAGGTCAGCGAGCCGACGGCCACGTCCTCGGGACGCAGCGGCTCGTTGGTGTTGACGTTGACGAGGAGCTTGCCCTTGGCCCACAGCGTGTGGCGCAGCGAGGTGCCCGGCAGCGGACCGAGGTCGCGCAGCAGCATGACGCCGGAGAGCGGCACCAGGGCGAGCGCGCCGAACATGGTGTTGCGGATCAGCTTGCGCCGGCCGATGCCGGACTCGGCGGCTCCCTGGCGGAAGTCGTCGAAGACCTGGGCACGGACGGTGGGCTCCGCCGCGATCGGGTGGCGCTCGGCCACCATCTCCACGTCGGACATCAGGGTGCGCGCCCAGTGGACGGCGCCCGCGCCGATGCAGAACAGCGCCGTACCGAGGGTCAGGCCGAGCGCGAAGTTCAGCGCGCTGAGGTGCCCGATCGGGAAGACGAAGATCGACTTGTCGTGCGGGATGGTCACGTACGACGCGATGAAGCCGAGGGTGGCCAGCATCGAGATCGTGAACAGCAGGGCGACCGCCCGCTCGGACCGCTTGGCGGCCCGCTCGTCGATGTCCTGGGCGCGGTGCTCGTGCGGCGGCAGACCCGGATCGGCGAAGGGGGTCTCCTCGTCCGCGACGCTCACCGAGCCGTGCGGGTGGTCCTGCGCGGCGGGCAGGTTCTCTTCTGGAATGTCTTGGCTACTCATGACTTCTTGGCCTTTGCGGTCCGAGCGGCGACCCAGATGGCGACCGCGATCAGCGCGCCCAGGCCGAAGATCCAGGCGAACAGACCCTCGCTGACCGGGCCGAGTCCGCCCAGCTCAAGGCCGCCGGGGTTCTCGGTCTCGCTGCTGTTGACCGCGTTCAGGTACGCGATGATGTCCTTCTTGTTCTTCTCCGTCATGGTGGTGTCGGGGAAGGACGGCATGTTCTGCGGGCCGGTCTGCATGGCCTCGTAGATGTGCTTGGGGTCGACGCCCTCGAGGCTCGGGGCGTACTTGCCCTTGGTCAGGGCACCACCCTTGCCGGTGAAGTTGTGGCACTGCGCGCAGTTGGTGCGGAACAGCTCGCCGCCCTCGGCGATGTCCGCGCCGTCCTTGGAGTACTGCTCCTTCGTCGGCACGCTCGGGCCGGCGCCCAGCGACGCGACGTACGCGGCGAGCTGGTCGATCTGGGCCTGGGTGTAGATGGTCTTCTTGCTCGGGATCTGCGCCATCTGCGAGCTGGAGGCGGGCATCCGGCCGGTGCCGACCTGGAAGTCGACCGCGGCGGCGCCCACGCCCACCAGGCTCGGGCCGTCGGACGTGCCCTGGCCACCGGTGCCGTGGCAGCTTGCGCAGCCGACCTCGTAGAGCTTCTGGCCCTCCTTGATGGTCAGGGACTGGGAGGTTTCATCGGCCTGCGCCTTGTCCGCGGGCGCGAACGCGGCGTAGAGCCCCCCAGTGGCCGCCAGCGCGAGGAGTAGGACGACGACCGCCGCCAGCGGATGGCGTCGTCGTGCGGAGAGCTTTTTCACGGATTACCCCGGTGTCAGGATCTTCTGCGTCGGTGCTGCTGGATGTGCGGGACGAATCCCCGCTACTTGATCAGGTAGATCGTGGCGAAGAGGCCGATCCAGACCACATCGACGAAGTGCCAGTAGTAGGACACGACGATGGCGGCGGTCGCCTGCTCGTGAGTGAACCTCTTCGCCGCGTAGGTGCGGCCGAGGACCAGCAGGAAGGCGATGAGTCCGCCCGTCACGTGCAGGCCGTGGAAGCCGGTGGTCAGGTAGAACACGGAACCGTAGACGTCGGAGGACAGCGAGATGCCGTCCTTCTTCACCAGTTCCGTGTACTCGAAGATCTGTCCGCCGATGAAGATCGCACCCATGATGAAGGTGACGATGAACCATCCGCGGAGCTTCTTCACGTCCCCGCGCTCGGCGGCGAAAACGCCGAGCTGGCAGGTCAGGGAGGAGAGCACCAGGATCGTGGTGTTCGTCGCGGAGAAGGGCACGTTCAGGGCGTGCGCCATCTCCTTCCAGTGATCCAGTCCGGTCACCGATCGAGCGGTGAAGTACATCGCGAAGAGGGCCGCGAAGAACATCAGCTCGGAACTCAGCCAAATGATGGTTCCGACGCTGGTGAGGTTCGGCCGGTTGACCGAGGGGTGCGCGTGCCCGGTATCTACTGTCGTTGCTGTCGCCACGACCGACATTATGTCGGTCGCTTATCTCGCCCTCACTCCGGGGGTGCCGTTCGGAGTGTCCCGGCCCGTCATACCGGTGTTGACGTGCTGTCGGGGGGAGTAACATCCGCCCCGGAAAAGCCCGTCCGTACGACGTCGACGTCTCGGAGGAAGCATGCAGCCGACCGCCACCGTGCTGGTGTACAGCGACGACTCCAACACACGCGAACAGGTACGGCTCGCCACCGGCCGACGGCCCGCTCCGGACGTGCCCCAGGTGGAGTTCGTGGAGTGCGCCACGCCGGAGGCCGTGGTGCGCGAGGTGGACCGCGGCGGGATCGACGTCTGCGTGCTGGACGGCGAGGCGGTGCCCATGGGCGGCATGGGGGTGTGCCGGCAGATCAAGGACGAGGTCTTCGACTGCCCGCCGGTGCTGCTGCTGATGGGCCGCCCCCAGGACGCGTGGCTGGCGACCTGGAGCCGGGCCGACGCGGCGGTGACGCTGCCGGTCGACCCGATGGAGTTCGCCGAGGCCCTGGCCTCGCTGCTGCGCCGCAAGCGCCTCCAGAGCGCCTAGGGCGGCCCCGGCCCGCGAGAGCGGCCACGAGGGGTGCGGTGACCCGTACGGGCCTCCCGCACCCCGGCCGGTCACGCGGCGGCGGGCCGCAGGCGTACGGAGTCGCCGGGCGCCGAACCGTCGCGGGCCGTGCCCGTCAGGGCGCTCCCGGTGTTCCACTTCGCCCAGTCCAGGTTCCAGTCGCCGAAGCCGTTGCCGAACGACTCCATCGAGTTGCCGCCCGAGTTCACCACCTTGACGACGTCGCCGGGGCGGACGTGGTCGTAGAACCACTCCGCGTTGGCGGTGCTCATGCCGGTGCAGCCGTGGCTGACGTTGGCGTAGCCCTGGGAGCCGACCGACCAGGGCGCGGCGTGCACGTACTCACCCGACCAGGTGACTCTGGTCGCGTAGTAGACCGGCAGGTCGTACGAGTCCGCGCTGCCCTCGGCGATGCCGACGGTGGTACCGCGCATCCGTACGAAGTACTGCTTCTCCAGGACCACCTTGACGCCGTTGCGGGTCTCGAAGCCGGGCTTTCCGGTGGTGACCGGGATGGTGTTGATCACCTCACCGTTCTTGTAGAAGGTGAGCTGGTGCGTGGCGGCGTCCGTGATGGCCTCCACACGGTCGCCGATGGTGATCTTCAGGTCCTTGCTCTTGCCGCCCCAGAGGCGGTCGCTGAGCTTGATGCCGTCCAGGTTGCTGTGCACCCTGAGGGTGGCGTGGGCGGGCCAGTACTCCCTGGGGCGGTAGTGGAGTTCCTTGTCGCTGACCCAGTACCAGGCGCCCTGCGCGGCCGGGACGGAGTCGACGCGCAGGCCGCTCTCCACCAGGGCGCGCTGGGCCTTGTCCTTGACCGGCTGGTCGAGGGTGGCGGTGACGGGCTGTCCGACCCCGTACTCCCCCGCCTCGGGTCCGAAGGTGACGCCGAGGCTCTTCCTGCTGGCCGGTTTGGTGGTGTCGAAGGTGAGGACCTTGCGCCCGGGGGCGCCGTCGTCGTCCTCGGTGCTCACGCGGACCGTGTAATGGGCGTCGGCGGCCAGCGGAGAGGTGCTGTGCCACCGTCCTCCGTCGGCGGCGAGTTCGCCCGCGACATAGCGCCCTGTGGAGTCCATGGCGGTGACGTCGGTGATCCGGCCCTCGCCGCTCTTGAGAGTGACTTCCAGGGGCTTGTTCGGGTCCGTCCGCTTCGCCTTGTCGGTGGGCGCGTTGAAGACGATCTGGCCGGCCGCGTCGTACGGGTCGGCCGACAGGGCGTCGCCGTCCGAGCCGCAGCCGGTGACGCCCGCGCCGAGGGCGGCCACCAGCAAGGCGCAGCAGACGACGGTGCGGGTCCGCGCAGTGTGGTTCATATGATCACGCTATGAGACGAAGAGATCACTGGCACGGCGCGTAATCCGTATGAGGGACGGACACTGCGGCAAACAGAGGAGCCCGGACCCTCCTGATGGAGTGTCCGGGCTCCCGCCGTCTCGTGCGCTGTGTTACTGCGTGCGGTTCTCACCGCGGTAGTACTCGAACACCCAGCCGAACAGGCCGACCATGATGAGGGGCGCCGAGAAGTACAGCAGCCACCAGCCGACCGCGATGCCGAGGAAGGCCAGCGCGCCGCCGACCGCCAGGGACAGCGGCTGCCAGCTGTGCGGGCTGAAGAAGCCCAGCTCGCCCGCGCCGTCCGCGACGTCGGCCTCCTTGTCGTCCTGCGCACCCGCGTCGACCCGCCGGGCGGTGAAGCCCAGGTAGAAGCCGATCATGATGCACAGGCCGAAGGCCAGGAAGAGCGCCGTGGTGCCGGCCGGCTCCTTCGACCACACGCCGTACACGACGGCCATGATCAGGACGAAGACGCTCAGCCAGAAGAACATCCGACCCTGGATCTTCACTTGCCGGCCTCCTTGCTGCCCGCGATGGCGGCGCCGTGACCGGCGTGCTCAAGCTGCTCCAGCGCGGCGATCTCGGGGTGGTGCAGGTCGAACGCCGGCGATTCGCTGCGGATGCGCGGCAGGGTGAGGAAGTTGTGCCGCGGCGGCGGGCAGGAGGTCGCCCACTCCAGCGAGCGGCCGTAGCCCCACGGGTCGTCGACCTCGACGGGCTTGCCGTACTTCGCCGTCTTCCAGACGTTGTAGAGGAACGGCAGGATCGACAGGCCGAGCAGGAACGAGGCGATCGTCGAGACGGTGTTCAGAGCGGTGAAGCCGTCGGCCGCCAGGTAGTCGGCGTACCGGCGCGGCATGCCCTCGGCGCCCAGCCAGTGCTGGACCAGGAACGTGCCGTGGAAGCCGATGAACAGCGTCCAGAAGGTGATCTTGCCCAGGCGCTCGTCCAGCATCTTGCCGGTGAACTTCGGCCACCAGAAGTGGAAGCCTGCGAACATCGCGAAGACGACCGTGCCGAACACCACGTAGTGGAAGTGCGCCACCACGAAGTACGAGTCGGACACGTGGAAGTCCATCGGCGGCGAGGCCAGGATGACACCGGTCAGACCACCGAAGACGAAGGTGATCAGGAAGCCGGTGGTCCAGAGCATCGGTGTCTCGAAGGACAGCGAGCCCTTCCACATCGTGCCGATCCAGTTGAAGAACTTCACACCGGTCGGGACCGCGATGAGGAACGTCATGAACGAGAAGAACGGCAGCAGCACACCGCCGGTGACGTACATGTGGTGCGCCCACACGGTCACGGACAGACCGGCGATGCCGATCGTGGCCGCGATCAGACCCATGTAGCCGAACATCGGCTTGCGCGAGAACACCGGGATGATCTCGGAGATGATGCCGAAGAACGGCAGCGCGATGATGTACACCTCTGGATGGCCGAAGAACCAGAAGAGGTGTTGCCACAGCAACGCCCCGCCATTGGCGGCGTCGAAGATATGGGCACCGAACTTGCGGTCCGCCTCCAGGGCGAACAGCGCGGCGGCCAGCACCGGGAAGGCCAGCAGGACGAGGACACCGGTCAGCAGCACGTTCCACACGAAGATCGGCATGCGGAACATCGTCATGCCGGGGGCCCGCATGCAGATGATCGTGGTGATGAAGTTGACCGAGCCGAGGATCGTGCCGAATCCGGAGAAGGCCAGACCCATGATCCACATGTCGGCGCCGAGACCCGGCGAGCGGACCGCGTCCGACAGCGGGGAGTAGGCGAACCAGCCGAAGTCGGCAGCGCCCTGCGGGGTGAGGAAGCCACCCACGGCGATGGTCGAGCCGAACAGGTAGAGCCAGTAGGCGAACATGTTCAGCCGGGGGAACGCCACGTCGGGCGCGCCGATCTGGAGCGGCATGATCCAGTTGGCGAAGCCCGCGAACAGCGGGGTGGCGAACATCAGCAGCATCACGGTGCCGTGCATCGTGAACGCCTGGTTGAACTGCTCGTTGGAGATGATCTGCATGCCCGGGCGCGCCAGCTCGGCACGCATGAGCAGCGCCATCACGCCACCGATGAGGAAGAACGCGAACGACGTGACCAGGTAGAGCGTGCCGATCGTCTTGTGGTCGGTGGTCGTCAGCCACTTCACCACGACGTTGCCGGGCTGCTTGCGCCTGATCAGCGTCTCGCTGCCGGTCGAGTCCTCGGTCGCGCCGGCACCCTGGGGTTCATTGAGGATGCTCACAGGTTGTTCGTCTCCCGGTTCTTCTCGTGGCTCGTCTGCGCGATGCCGGCGGGAATGTAACCGGTCTGCCCCTTCTTGGCGAGGTCCTTGAGGTGCTGCTCGTAACGCTCGGGGGAGACGACCTTCA
Source organism: Streptomyces sp. NPDC046860 (assembly GCF_040645115.1). Lineage (NCBI taxonomy): Bacteria > Bacillati > Actinomycetota > Actinomycetes > Kitasatosporales > Streptomycetaceae > Streptomyces > Streptomyces sp. NPDC046860. The sequence goes on from NZ_JBEYXQ010000005.1 coordinate 213,180, forward strand.
CGTTGAACAGCATCCGGGAGTGGTCGACACCGCAGAGCTCGGCGCACTTGCCCTTGAAGGTGCCCTCCTGGTTGGGAGTCACCTGGAAGGCGTTGGTGTGGCCGGGGACGACGTCCTGCTTCATCAGGAAGGGCACGACCCAGAAGTCGTGGATGACGTCGCGCGAGGTCAGCACGAAGCGGACCGTCTTGCCCTTGGGCAGCCACAGCGTCGGGCCGGGGTTGCCGGTCTGCGGGTTCCGCGTGCCAGGCGTGCCGACGTCGTAGACGCCGCCGGCCTTGGCCGGGAACTCCTTGATGAACCGGTCCGGAATGGAGGCCAGGTTCGGATCGGTCTTGGCGTCACCGGGGGAACCCGGCACGCTCTCGATGTAGTTGAAGCCCCAGCTCCACTGGAAGCCGACCACGTTGACCGTGACGTCCGGCTTCTTCTCCAGGCTGAGGAGCTTCGACTCGTCCCGCGCGGTGAAGTAGAAGAGCACCGAGACGATGATGATCGGAACCACCGTGTACAGCGCCTCGATGGGCATGTTGTACCGCGTCTGCGGCGGAACCTCGACCTTGGTGCGGCTGCGCCGGTGGAACATGGCGCTCCACAGGATCAGGCCCCACACCAGCACGCCGGTAGCGAGCGCGGCGGCCCACGATCCCTGCCACAGGGAGAGGATGCGGGGAGCCTCTTCCGTGGTCGGGGTGGGCATGCCAAGGCGGGGGAAGTCCTTGTATGTGCAACCGGTTGCGGTCGCGAGGACCAGGCCCGCGGTCAGTGCCTGCAGCAGCTTCCGCCGCATCGGGCGCCGCGGCTTGGGGGTACCGCCCACGCCTTTCGGGCGAAGGGGGAGGTCGGAGCCGTTGGGACTCACGTAGCGCCTTCCCGAGAGTCTCGCCCGCGCGGTCGGCTGCGGCCTTCTCGCTGGTCGGTCGCCGCCCTGCGTCGGGCAGGGGTTTGGATGTTTATGCGGACCAAACCCTAGCCGACGGTCTCTGACGGTTCGCGGGGAGGGGGGCATACGCGTCGTCGGGTCGTTCTGAGGGGTGCTACCGGGGAACCAATCGCCGTTGTTGGGACGGTTTGGGGTGGGTGCGGGTCCGTACGGGCTGAGCGCGCGGTTCCCCGCGCCCCAGGGCGGGACACATGAGGCGGCGATCTAACGTTGACCTGTGGCCTACTTCGACGTTGCTTCCGGTGCTCCGCTTCATCCTGTCGCCCGGCAGGCCCTGTTGGCGGCTTTGGACGAGGGGTGGGCCGATCCCGGGCGCCTGCACCGTCAGGGGCGGCGGGCCCGGGTGCTGCTGGACGCGGCCCGGGAGGCCGCGGCCGAGATGGCGGGATGCCGGGCCGACGAGCTGGTGTTCACCTCCTCCGGCACGCGGGCCGTCCACGACGGGATCGCGGGCGCGACGGCCGGGCGGCGGCGCGTGGGACGTCACCTGATCGTGTCAGCGGTCGAACATTCCTCGGTCCTCCGTTCGGCGGAGGCGTTCGAGGACGAGGGCGGTTCCGTCACCCGAGTGGGCGTCAGCCGCGCCGGGGCGGTGGACGCCTCGGAGTACGCGGCCGCGCTGCGGACGGACACCGCGCTGGCGTGTCTCCAGTCGGCCAACCACGAGGTGGGCACCGTGCAGCCGGTGGCCGAGGTGGCCGAGGCGTGCCGGGCGGCGGGGGTGCCGCTGCTGGTGGACGCGGCCCAGTCCCTGGGCTGGGGCCCGGTGCCTGAGGGCTGGTCGCTGCTGACGGCGAGCGCCCGCAAATGGGGCGGCCCGGCGGGCGTGGGCCTGCTGGTGGTGCGCAAAGGGGTCCGGTTCGCGGCACGGGGGCCGCGCCAGGAGGGCCGGCCGGGCCGCCCCGCCGAGTTCGGGAACATCCCGGCGATCGTGGCATCGGTGGCGGCACTGCGCGCGGTACGGGCCGAGGCGGACGCGGAGGCGGTACGGCTGCGCACGCTGACGGAGCGGATCAGGGCGGAGGTGCCGCGGTCGGTGCCGGACGTGGAGGTGGTGGGCGATCCGGCGCGGCGGCTGCCGGGGATCGTCACCTTCTCCTGTCTCTACGTCGACGGCGAGGTGCTGCTGCACGAGCTGGACCGGGCCGGCTTCTCCGTGTCCTCCGGTTCCTCCTGCACGAGCGACACCCTGACGCCGAGCCATGTGCTGAAGGCGATGGGCGTGCTGAGCGAGGGCAACGTCCGTGTGTCGCTGCCGTCAGGCGTGGCGGCCGAGGAGGTCGAGCGCTTCCTCGACGTGCTGCCCGGCGCGGTGGCGGGGGTGCGGGCACAGCTCGGGGTCCCGGCGCCGGAGGTCGAGACGCGGGAGGCCGAGTGGGTGGTGGACTCGCTGGGCAAGCGGTGCCCGATCCCGGTCATCGAGCTGGCCAAGGTCATCGGCCGGGTGCCGGTGGGCGGCACGGTGCGGGTGCTCTCCGACGACGAGGCGGCCCGGCTGGACATCCCGGCGTGGTGCGAGATGCGGGGCCAGGAGTACCTGGGCGAGGAGGCCGCGGAGCGGGGAGCGGCGTACCTCGTACGCCGGGTGAGCTGACCGGAAACCCGGGAACCGCGGACCCGGGGGCGCGGGGAACCGCGCGACCGGCCCCGGCGGGTCCGCGGTGAATCGCGGACCCGCCGGGGCACGGCGTCACTTCAGGTGCTCGCGGACCTCGGCGGCGGCCTCGTCGCCGTACGCCTTGGTGAAACGGTCCATGAAGTGGGCCCGGCGGAGCTGGTACTCCTGCGTGCCGACCGTCTCGATGACCAGGGTCGCCAGCATGCAGCCGACCTGCGCCGCGCGCTCCAGGGAGACGCCCCAGGCGAGACCGGAGAGGAAGCCGGCGCGGAAGGCGTCGCCGACACCCGTGGGGTCGGCCTTGCGCTCCTCGTCCGGGACGCCGACCTCGATCGGGTCCTCGCCGACCCGCTCGATACGGACGCCGCGCGAGCCGAGGGTGGTCACGCGGTGGCCGACCTTGGCGAGGATCTGCTCGTCGCTCCAGCCGGTCTTGGTCTCGATGAGGCCCTTCTCGTACTCGTTGGAGAACAGGTACGTGGCGCCGTCCAGCAGTATCCGGATCTCCTCGCCCTCCATGCGGGCGATCTGCTGGGAGAAGTCGGCGGCGAAGGGGATCTCGCGGGAGCGGCACTCCTCGGTGTGCCGGAGCATGCCCTCCGGGTCGTCGGCGCCGATCAGGACGAGGTCCAGGCCGCCGACGCGGTCCGCGACGGTCTTCAGCTCGATGAGCCGGGCCTCGCTCATGGCGCCGGTGTAGAAGGAGCCGATCTGGTTGTGGTCGGCGTCGGTGGTGCACACGAAGCGGGCGGTGTGCAGGGTCTCGGAGATCCGGACCGACTCGGTGTCCACACCGTGGCGCTCCAGCCAGGCGCGGTACTCGTCGAAGTCGAAGCCCGCGGCGCCGACGAGGACCGGCGCGGTGCCGAGCTGGCCCATGCCGAAGGCGATGTTGGCGCCCACGCCGCCCCGGCGCACGTCGAGATTGTCGACCAGGAAGGACAGCGAGACCGTGTGCAGCTGGTCCGCGACGAACTGGTCGGCGAAGCGGCCGGGGAAGGTCATGAGGTGGTCGGTGGCGATGGAGCCGGTGACTGCGATGCGCACGGCAGGCGTTCTCCTGGATGGAGGGGGAGCTGACAGTTCACGCTACCCGGAATCGGGCAACCGCTGAAGCAGGGAAAACTACCCGATAGTAGATCTTTCTTCACCGGCCCCGCCGTGCCTACGGTGCGCTCATGACGAACTTCAGAGCGGACGACCTCGACGAAGATCTCACCTCGCTGCGCGGCGACTGCGCCCGCATGGCCCCGCACTGGACCCGGCCCGAGCACCCGGCCGCCCGGCCGGTGCCGCCCTCCCAGATCCACGGCGTGCGCGTCCCGGCCCGCTCGGCACGGCTGCTGGACGCGATGTCGGACTACGGCGACTGAGCCTCCGGCGGTTCTCCGGGCCCCCTCGCCGGGGCGCACGGGCGGGAACCGTGCGCTCCCCTCGCGCGTCCCATCGCCGTCCCCCGCGCGGGAGACGCGGGGCACGAGCAGCGAGGAGCGATGCGGTGACCAAGGAGCGACCCGGAAACCCGGACCCGTCTGAGTCGGAGCCGGAGGAGGGGCCCGCCGCGACCTCGAAGGCTGCGGACTCCCCGGCGGCGGAGCCGTCGGACGCCGCGGGGACACCGGCCGGTGAGGTGCGCGAGGACGCCGGCGGCGGCACGGACGGCGACGCCCGCCCCGCCGCGGAGACCGACGGCGCGGGCGAGGAGGCCGGCCCCGCGGACACCGGCGCCCCCCTCGCCTCCGCCCCGGGCGACGAGGGCGATGCCGCCGCCCAGGAGACCCCCGGCGGGCGGCGTCCCCGTACCGCCGCGATCGTCGCCTCCGTCGCCGCCGCCGTACTGCTGGTCGGGGGTGGGGGCGCCTGGCTGGCCTCCGGGACGGGGGCCGGGGACAGGCCGGCCGGCGGTGAGGGCGCTCCCCCGCCGCTCGCCCTGGACGGCGGGCCGGGCAGCGGGCCGGCCGGGATCGCGGTCGGTGAGCCCGATCCGAACGGCGGCGTCCGTTACGTCGTCAAGGGTGATCTGCCGCGGGGACCGCGCTCGGCGCCCGTCCGGCTCGCCGAGGGCAAGGCGGGCGAGGACGCCGTCGCCCGGCTGGCCGAGGCACTGGGGATCGAGGGCGCGCCCGTGGCCGACGGCGACGGATGGCGGGCCGGGGAGCGGGAGGGCGGCCCGGTGCTCCGGGTGAACGGGATCGGCTGGTCGTACAGCCGGTACGCGGCCGGGACCGACAACTGCCGCAAGGTGACCGTCTGTTCGCAGGACCCGGTCGCTCCGGCGCACGATCCGGTGGGCGCGGCGGAGGCGGAGCGGGTGGCGCGGCCGGTGCTGAAGGCGCTCGGCCAGGACGAGGCGAAGATCGACGCGAGCCAGGTGATGGGCGGCCGCCGGGTGGTGAACGCCGACCCGGAGGTGGCCGGTCTGCCCACCTACGGCTGGACGACCGGCCTGACGGTGGACGAGAAGGGCGACCTCGTCGGCGGCCACGGGATGCTGGCGCGGTTCACGGAGGGCGACACCTACCCCGTGCTGAGCGCGGCCGGCACGGTGCGGCTGATGAACGGGGAGCCCGCTTCCGGCGGCCGTAAGGGCATCGGCGGGTGTGCGAGCCCGGTGCCGCTGAAGGACCGTCTGGAGCAGCCGTGCGGGGCGTCCACCGGTTCCCCCGCCGCGCCGGAGGGCGGCTCGGTGACGGTCGAGAAGGCGGTGTTCGGTCTGGCCGCGCACTCGGTGGACGGGCGGCCGGCGCTGGTGCCGTCCTGGCTGTTCGAGATGCGCGGCTCCACGGCGCGCGGCGCCTTCACGGTGGCGCATCCGGCGGTCGACCCGAAGTACCTCGCCTCCCCCGGGGACAAGGCGCCCGAGAAGGGCGGGGTGAGGGTCGAGGGCTACCGCGCCGAGGGCCGGAAGCTGACCGTGCGCTTCGTCGGCGGGGTGTGCGCCGAGTACCGCGCGTCGGCGCGGGAGAGCGGGGACCGGGTGACGGTCACGGTCACGAAGAAGTCCAGGCCGGGCAACTGCATCGCCCTGGGCAAGGAGTACGCCCGGACCGTGTCGCTGGACGCCCCGCTCGCGGACCGCGAGGTGGTCGACGCCGGCGGCGGCCGGGTGCCGGAGGCGGAGCACAGCCTGCTGAGCCACTGACACCCCCTCGTACGGCGAACGGCGGCGGCCCCTCACCAGGAGGGGCCGCCGCCGTCGTACGACTGCTGGGGTGCGCTCAGCTGAAGGAGTCGCCGCAGGCGCAGGAGCCGGTCGCGTTCGGGTTGTCGATCGTGAAGCCCTGCTTCTCGATCGTGTCCACGAAGTCGATCGTGGCGCCGCCCAGGTAGGGGGCGCTCATGCGGTCGGTGGTGACCTTGACGCCGTCGAAGTCCTTCACGACGTCGCCGTCGAGCGAACGCTCGTCGAAGAAGAGCTGGTAGCGCAGACCGGAGCAGCCGCCGGGCTGGACGGCGACGCGCAGGGCCAGGTCGTCCCGGCCTTCCTGGTCGAGCAGCGCCTTGACCTTGGACGCGGCGGCGTCGGTCAGGATGATGCCGTCGGTGACGGTGGTGGTCTCGTCCGATACGGACATCTACATCTCTCCCAAGTTGTACGGAGACTGCTTTCCGACCAGTGCAACCGGCGCGCCGGTGAATTCATTCCGGGCCGGGCGGACCGGTGTGGCCGCGTTCTCGCTTCTCTCTCATGCTCGCACACGGGCGCTCCTGCGGGCAGCGGGCCGGGAGGCGAGAGGCCGGGATTCACGTCACATGGACCTTATGGCCATCGTCAAAGTGACGTGAAGCGGATATGATAGATAGCGTCAGTTAGACGAAAAGTAGAAAGGGTAGGTGCCGTGACCACCGCCCAGCCCCCGCAGCTCGACGTACAGCCGTCTCCGCTCGCCCTGCTGCTGCTCGGCCGCGGGGCCGACCCGAGGAGTGAGCGGGGCGTCGAATGCCCCGGCGATCTGCCCGCTCCCTCGGACCCCGACCTCGTCGAGCGCGCCCGCGCCGCCAAGGAGAAGCTCGGGGACAAGGTCTTCGTCCTCGGCCACCACTACCAGCGCGACGAGGTCATCCAGTTCGCCGACGTCACCGGTGACTCCTTCAAGCTGGCCCGTGACGCCGCCGCGCGCCCGGAGGCCGAGTACATCGTGTTCTGCGGTGTGCACTTCATGGCCGAGTCGGCCGACATCCTCACCTCCGACGACCAGAAGGTCGTCCTGCCGGACCTCGCGGCCGGCTGCTCGATGGCCGACATGGCCACGGCCGAGCAGGTCGCCGAGTGCTGGGACGTCCTGACCGAGGCGGGCGTCGCCGAGCAGGTCGTCCCGGTGTCGTACATGAACTCCTCCGCCGACATCAAGGCGTTCACCGGCAAGCACGGCGGCACCATCTGCACCTCCTCCAACGCCGAGCGGGCCCTGGAGTGGGCCTTCGCGCAGGGCGAGAAGGTGCTGTTCCTGCCCGACCAGCACCTGGGCCGCAACACCGCCGTCCGCGACATGGGCATGTCCCTGGAGGACTGCGTCCTGTACAACCCGCACAAGCCGAACGGCGGACTGACCGCCGAGCAGCTGCGGGACGCGAAGATGATCCTGTGGCGCGGCCACTGCTCGGTGCACGGCCGCTTCAGCCTGGAGTCGGTCGAGGACGTGCGCGAGCGGGTGCCCGGCGTGAACGTGCTGGTGCACCCCGAGTGCCGCCACGAGGTCGTCGCCGCCGCCGACTACGTCGGCTCGACGGAGTACATCATCAAGGCGCTGGAGGCGGCCCCGGCCGGCTCCAAGTGGGCCATCGGCACCGAGCTGAACCTCGTGCGGCGGCTGGCGAACCGGTTCGCGCCCGAGGGCAAGGAGATCGTCTTCCTCGACAAGACGGTCTGCTTCTGCTCCACCATGAACCGCATCGACCTCCCCCACCTGGTCTGGACCCTGGAGTCCCTGGCCGAGGGCACCCTGGTCAACCGCATCGAGGTGGACAAGGAGACGGAGGCGTTCGCCAAGCTGGCGCTGGAGCGGATGCTGGCGCTGCCGTAACCCGCAGCTCTCGACGGCCGAGGGCCCGGAGGACACATCCCGTGTCCTCCGGGCCCTTCCGCGCCCTCGCGCGGCTCAAGCAGGGTCCAGCGCCCGCCACGTGTCCAGATGCAGCACGGGTGTGACCACCACGGCCCGGAAGCGGGCCGGCGGATCGAAGGTCACCACCAGTTCCCCCGGCGCCGCGCCCTCCTGCACACACCCGATCCGTGCCCTCGGCACGGACCAGCCTCCGGGCCCGAACGCCGGTTCCGTGTCCGCCCTGAAGTGGAAGTGCTCATCGCAGCACTCCGCGACGCCCGGGATCGCGGCGGGCTCCCCGTCCCTGCCGTAGGCGACCGCGTCCGCCAGCAGTGTGTGCCCCGCGCCGACCGCGTCGGTGATCCGGTCGATCGCCGACTTCGCCCGGCGTCGCCGCCGCCAGTCGCGCACTCCCATGTGGGCTCCCCCCTCGGCTCATGATCCCCTCCCGGGGTCCGCCGCACCATTGTCCTGGAAAAGGCCAGGGGCCCGGAGTGCGCGGGTGTGCGCTCCGGGCCCCTGGCCGCCAAGGACCGGCCGGTTACACCTTCACCGGCTCCGCTTCGTCCGCCGAAGTCTCCGGCTCCGCCGGGCCCGCCCGCTTCGCCGCCTTCTTCGCCGCCCGGCGCTCCTTGCGGAGCTCGACCATCGCGTAGAGGGTCGGGACGAGGAGAAGGGTGAGCAGGGTGGAGGTGATCAGGCCGCCGATCACCACGACCGCGAGGGGCTGGGCGATGAAGCCGCCCTCGCCGGTGACGCCGAGCGCCATCGGGAGCAGGGCGAAGATCGTCGCCAGGGCCGTCATCAGGATCGGGCGGAGCCGGTGCCGGCCGCCTTCCACCACGGCCTCGACGACCCCGTACCCCTGGGACCGGTACTGGTTGACCAGGTCGATCAGCACGATCGCGTTGGTCACCACGATGCCGATCAGCATCAGCATGCCGATCATCGCCGGAACGCCCATCGGGGTGCCGGTGAGGATGAGCAGGCCGATCGCGCCGGTCGCCGCGAACGGGATCGAGACCAGCAGGATCAGCGGCTGGACCAGCGAGCGGAAGGTCGCCACCAGCAGCATGAACACGATGGCGATGGCCGCCAGCATGGCCAGGCCCAGGTTCTTGAAGGCGTCGTCCTGGTCGGAGGAGACACCGCCGATCTCGGCCGTGGCGCCCGCGGGGAGCTTCAGGGCCTTGATCTTCGTCTGGAGCTGGGCGCTGACCGCGCCGGTGTTGTCACCGGTCGGCTTGGCCGTGACGGTGGCCGCGCGCTGACCGTCGATCCGGGTCATCGACACCGGGCCGTCCACCAGCTTCACGGTGGCGATGTCGCCGAGCTTCACCGCGCCGAGCCGCAGGCTCTTGAGCTGGGCCAGCGTGGCGGCCGGCTGGGCGGACCGTACGACGACGTCGCGCTCGGTGTCGTCGAGGACGGCCTTGCCCGCGGGGACGCCGCGCACGGACTGCGCCACCGCCGCGCCGAGCTTCTGCTCGTCGAACCCGGCCGCGGCCGCCTTGGCGTTCGCCCGCACCGAGATGCGCGGCACGCTCTGTGCGAGGTCGCTGGTGACGTCGGTGACGTCGTCCAGGCCGGCCACGGCGGAGCGCACCTTCCCGGCCGCCGTACGCAGCGTGGCGGGGTCGGCCGCCTTGACCACGACGCTGAGGTCCTGGTTGCCGAAGGCCGCGCCCGCCGAGACGGTGACCGTGCCCGCGCCGTCGAGCTTCTTCAGCCCGTCCTCCAGCTCGCGCTGCACGTCGGCGGCGGAGCCGGAGTCCTCCAGCATGACCTGGTACGACGCCTGGTTGGTGTCGGTGCCGCCGCCGAAGGCGGCCATGAAGCCGGAGGAGCCGACGGTGACCTGGTAGTCCTTGACGCCGTCGATCCCGCCGAGCAGCTTCTCCACCCGCCTGGCCTGCGCGTCGGTCGCGGCGAGGCTGGTGCCGGGCTTCAGCTTCTGCTTGACGGTGAGGACCTGCTGCTCGCCCTGGTCGAAGAAGTTGGTCTTCAGCAGACCGGCCATGCCGAAGGTGCCGAAGAGCACGACGACCGCGATCAGCAGGCTGACCAGCCGGCGCCGGGTGGCGAACCGCAGCACGGGGACGTAGGCGCGCTGGAGGCGGCTGTTCGCCTCCTTCTCCTCGGCCCGGCGGCGCGCCTCCTCGGCGTCCTCCGGGGTGCCCTTGGGGGCGCGCAGGAACCAGAACGACAGCACCGGCACCACGGTCAGCGAGACCAGCAGCGAGGCCAGCAGGGCGGCCGTCACGGTGATGCTGAAGGAGCCGAACAGGGCGCCCACCATGCCGCCGACCAGGCCGATCGGCAGGAAGACGGCGACCGTGGTGAGGGTGGAGGAGGTGACCGCGCCGGCGACCTCGCGGACGGCGCCGAGGATGGCCTCCTTGCGCTCCTCGCCGTAGCCGAGGTGCCGCTTGATGTTCTCCAGCACCACGATCGAGTCGTCCACGACCCGGCCGATGGCGATGGTCAGCGCGCCCAGCGTGAGCATGTTCAGCGAGAGACCGCGCGTCCACAGCACCAGCAGCGCCAGCACGACGGAGAGCGGGATGGACACCGCGGTGACCAGCGTGGAGCGGATCGAGGCCAGGAAGACCAGGATGATCAGCACGGCGAAGAGCAGGCCGAGCGCACCCTCGGTGGTCAGGCCGTCGATGGCCTTGGACACCTCGGGGCCCTGGTCGCTGACGACCGTGAGCTTCGCGTCCTTGCCGAGGTCGGCCCGGAGCTCGGAGAGCTGGTCCTGGACCGCGTCGGAGATGGCGACGGCGCTGCCGTCGTGGTCCATGGTGACGTTGACGGCGAGGCTGGGCTTGCCGTCGGTGCGGGTCAGCGAGTCGGCCGGGGCCGGCCGCTCGGCGACGGTGGCGACGTCGGCCAGGCGCACGGCCTTGCCGCCCCGGCCCGCCACGCGCAGGTCCTTGATCTGGTCCAGCGAGGTGAAGCCGCCGCCGACCTGCACGGTGCGGTTGGCGCCGTTCTCGTCGAAGGAGCCCGCCGGGACGGACGCGCCGCCCGCCTGCAGCGCCGGGATGAGCGCGGCCGGGCCGATCCCCGCCTTGGCGAGCTTGGCGTCGTCGGGGGTGACGGCGACCTGGAGGTCGCGCACGCCCATGACCTGGACCCGGCCGACGCCGTCGATGTCCTTGAGCGCCGGGACGACCGTACGGTCCAGCCTGTCGGCCAGCGCCTGCTGGTCGGTGCCGGAGGACGCGGCGAGGACGACGGTGGGCATGTCGTCGGTGGAGCCGGATACGACCTGCGGGTCGACGGTGTCCGGAAGCTGGGCGCGGGCCCGGTTGACGGCCTGCTGGACGTCGGTGACGAGCCGCTTGGTGTCGTTGCCGTAGTCGAAGGACGCCATGATCACGGCGTTGCCCTCGCTGGCGGTGGAGGTGACCGAGGTGATGCCGTCGACGCCCTGGAGGCTGTCCTCGATGGGCTCGACGACCTGCTTCTCCACCACGTCGGGCGAGGCGCCCTGGTAGGGAGTGATCACCGAGACCATGGGCAGGTCGATGGTGGGCAGCAGTTGCTGCTTGATCTGGGGTATCGCGATGAGTCCGAAGACCAGCGCGATGAGCGACATCAGGCCTATCAGGGCCCGTTGCGCGAGGCTGAATCGGGACAGCCAGGACATGGGACAGGGTCTCTCTTCTGTGAGCGGCAGAAGCTGCGGCGGGACGCATGTGCGCGCCCACCCCACACCCTGGTCCATCATCGGGGCCCGACCCGTAGGCCCCAGGTCCATTTCCGGCGCCGGGCGGTACTCCCCGCGCAGTAGAGCGGCCGGAGGTCAGTCCGACCTCGGGCGGACCAGCCCGGACTCGTAGGCGATGACGACGAGCTGGGCGCGGTCGCGGGCGCCCAGCTTGGCCATGGCCCGGTTGACGTGCGTCTTGACGGTGAGCGGGCTGACCTCCAGACGCTCGGCGATCTCGTCGTTGGAGTGGCCGCCGGCCACCAGCACCAGCACCTCCCTCTCCCGTCCGGTGAGCGCGTCGAGCCGGGCGAGGCGGGCCGGGTCCGGGGCGGGGGCGTCGGACTGGGCGAGGAACCGGCCGATCAGGCCCTTGGTGGCGGCCGGGGACAGCAGCGCCTCGCCGCTCGCGGCCAGCCGGATGGCGGTGAGCAGTTCGTCGGGCTCGCTGCCCTTGCCGAGGAATCCGGAGGCGCCCGCGCGCAGCGCCCGCACCACGTAGTCGTCGACCTCGAACGTGGTCAGGATGACCACCCGGACGTGGGCCAGCTCCGGGTCGGCGCCGATCATGCGGGTGGCGGCCAGCCCGTCGGTGCCGGGCATCCGGATGTCCATGAGCACGACGTCGGCGCCGCACTCCTTGGCCAGCCGGACCGCCTCGGCGCCGTCGGACGCCTCGCCCACCACGGTCATGCCGGGCTCGGACTCGACCAGCACCCGGAACGCGCTGCGCAGCAGCGCCTGGTCGTCGGCGAGCAGGACGCGGATGGTCATACGGGCTTCCTCTCGGCCCCGGCCAGGGTCTGGACGGGCAGGATGGCATGGACCCGGAAGCCGCCGCCGTACCGGGGGCCGGTGGTGAGGGTGCCGCCGAGCGCGGTGACCCGCTCGCGCATGCCGAGCAGCCCGTGCCCGCCGCCCCCGCTGGGCGCACCGGTGGCGCCCGCACCGTCGTCCAGCACGCTGACCTCGATGTTCGGGCCGACCCGCACGACGCTGACCTCGGCCTTCGCCCCCGTACCGGCGTGTTTCTGGGCGTTGGTGAGGGCTTCCTGCACGATCCGGTAGGCGGCCAGGTCGACGGCGGCCGGGAGTTCGGTTTCCTGGTCGGCGCGGGCGACCTGGACCGGGAGTCCGGCGTTGCGGAAGGTCCCGGCGAGTTCGTCGAGGCGGCCGAGGCCGGAGGCGGGTTCGGTGGGGGCGGCGGGGTCGTCGGACTGGCGGAGCAGACCGACGGTGGCGCGCAGTTCGTCCAGCGCGGAGCGGCTGGCCTCGCGGACGTGGGCGAGGGCCTCCTTGGCCTGGTCGGGGCGCCGGTCCATGACGTGGGCGACGACTCCGGCCTGCACGTTGACGAGGGCGATGTGGTGGGCGACCACGTCGTGCAGCTCGCGGGCGATGCGCAGCCGTTCCTCGGCGACCCGGCGGCGGGCCTCCTCCTCGCGGGTGCGCTCGGCGCGTTCGGCGCGCTCCCGGATGGCCTGCACGAACGCCCGGTGGCTGCGGACCGCGTCGCCCGCGGTGGCGCCGATGCCGGTCCAGGCGACGAGCGCCAGGTTCTCCTGCGCGTACCAGGGCAGCGGCCCGGCGAGCATGGCGGCGGCGGTCAGCACGGTCATGGTGAGCAGCCCGACCCGCCAGGTGGTGGCGCGGTCGGTGGTGGAGGCGACCGTGTACAGGGCGATGACGGCGGCCATCGCCACGGGGGCGCGCGGGTCACCGGTGACGCACTCGACGAGGGCGAGCGTGCCGGTGGCGGCCAGGACGGCGAGGGCCGAGCGGCGGCGCAGGACGAGGGCGGCGGCGGCCAGGACCATCAGGACGAGGCTCAGCGGGTCGGGGCTGCGTCCGCCCCAGGTGACCCCGTGGTCGCCGTCGGGTGCGGCGAAGGAACCGGCGATCATGCACAGCAGCACCACGGCGGCGAGGACCGCGTCCAGTGTGAGGGGGTGCGCCGTCAATCCGTGCCGGGCGCGTCGGAGAGTGCTCACCCCGTGAACAGTACGGGGCGCCGCGGGCGTCCGGGTACGCGGTGGGACGCCAGGTGTCGGGTGGTGTTCGCCGGGGATACCGGTGGTGGACGCCCGCCGTTGGCCGGACCGGCCGAGCCTGCTGCTCGCCGGATGTGTCCGTCTTCGAAAGGCAGTGACCGTGCGCCCTCTCCCTTCCCGTCTGCTCCCTCCCGCCACCGCCGTCGCCCTGCTGGCGGTGCTCGGCCCGGCCGCCACGGTGCACGCCGCGTCCACCGGGACACCGACGGTCAAGCTGTCGGCCGCCTATCTCTCGGGCGCGGTCGGCGCGACGGGCGATCCCGTGGTAACCGTGACCGTCGCGCAGAGCGGCGCCGACACCTCGGCGCTGACGGTGACGGCGTCCGGGAGCAGCCGGAGCACGGTGGCGGGGACCGGGGACGTCCGGGTCACCGGCAGCGGCGGCACCCGTACCGTCGCGGTGACCGCCCGCGCGCGGGGCTACACCGACCTCACCCTGAAGGTGACCGGCGCCGACGGGAAGTCGGCCACCACGACCCTGCACTACGCGGCCTCCCCCGCCGTCCAGCGCCCGTCCGACGCGCGCTACCTGACCGGCGCCTCGGACGCCTCCGCCGCCGTGGACGCCGGGGGCGGGTATGTCCTGGTGGCCAACGACGAGGACAACACGCTGCGCCTGTACGACGGCTCGGCCTCGGGCGCTCCGGTCAGGAGCTGGGACCTGTCCTCGGCGCTGGGCGCCTCCAAGGAGGCCGACATCGAGGGCGCGGCCCGCGTCGGGAACACCGTGTACTGGACCGGCTCGCTCGGCAACAACAAGGACGGCGCGTACAAGGCGGACCGGAACACCGTCTTCACCACCACGCTCTCCGGCTCGGGCGCCGCGACCTCGGTGGCCTTCGGCGGCGCCGGGCACCGGCTGCGGGACGACCTGGTGGCCTGGGACAGGGCGAACGGCGACCGGTACGGCTTCGCGGCGGCGACCGCCGACGGCCAGACCCCCAAGCAGGCGGACGGCTTCAACGTGGAGGGCCTGGAGTTCGCGCCGGGCTCCACGACCACCGCCTACGTCGGCTTCCGCGCCCCGCTGGTCGCGCCGGCCGGCGGCGGGAAGGCGCTGATCGTGCCGGTGACCAACTTCGACCAGGTGGCGCGCGGCACGAAGGCGGCCTTCGGTACCCCGGTCGAGCTGGACCTCGGCGGGCTGTCGGTGCGCGACCTGCGCCGCAACGACAAGGGGCAGTACCTGATCCTGGCCGGGTCCTGGGCGGCCGAGGACAACAGCGCGCCCTACGCGCTGTACCGCTGGGACGGGGTGGCCGGGCACCAGCCGGTGAAGGCGCTGGACCTGCCCACGGCGGACGCGGGCGGCTGGGAGTCCGTGGTGTCGGTGCCCGACCTGGACGCCTCCGGCGCCCGGGTCCAGCTGATCACCGACGACGGCAGCGCCGACCTCTACGGCGACGGCACCGAGGCCAAGGACCTCTCCCACCCGGAGTGGCAGAAGTCCCGCTCGACCGTCTTCACCCTGGGCTGATCAGCCGGGGATCAGCCCGTCGTCGTCCAGCATCTCCCGGACCTCCTCCAGGGTGGCGTCCGGGGCGGGCAGGATCAGCTCGGAGGGCTCCAGGGAGTCGTCCGGGAGCGGCGTGCCGAGCCCGCGCACGGCGTCGAGGAGGGCGGTGAGGGTGCGGCGGAAGCCCGCCTCGTCACCGCTCTCCGTCTCGGCGAGCAGTTCGTCGTCGAGCTTGTTGAGCTGGGCGAGGTGGGAGTCGTCCACGCTCACCTGGCCCTCACCCATGATCCGTACGATCACGTCGGCCTCCTCGGCTCGGGTCCCGGCGGCGGACTACTGCTTGTCGAAGCGGGGGGTGTCCTGGGGCTGCTGCTGCGCCTGCTGACCGCCCGTGCCGCCCTCGATGGCCTGCTGCTGCGCCGAGGAGCCCCCGGCCAGCTCGGCCTTCATCCGCTGGAGTTCCAGCTCGACGTCCGAGCCGCCGGAGAGCCGGTCCAGCTCCGCCTGGATGTCGTCCTTGGCCATGCCGGACTGGTCGTCCAGCGCGCCGGAGGCGAGCAGCTCGTCGATCGCGCCGGCCCGGGCCTGGAGCTGGGCCGTCTTGTCCTCGGCCCGCTGGATGGCCATGCCCACGTCGCCCATCTCCTCGGAGATGCCGGAGAACGCCTCCCCGATGCGGGTCTGCGCCTGGGCGGCGGTGTAGGTGGCCTTGATGGTCTCCTTCTTCGTACGGAAGGCGTCCACCTTGGCCTGGAGGCGCTGGGCCGCGAGGGTGAGCTTCTCCTCCTCGCCCTGGAGCGTGGCGTGCTGCGTCTCCAGGTCGGTCACCTGCTGCTGGAGCGCGGCGCGGCGGGAGAGCGCCTCACGGGCGAGGTCCTCGCGGCCGAGCGCGAGCGCCTTGCGGCCCTGGTCCTCCAGCTTCCCGGACTGCTGCTGCAACTGGTTGAGCTGGAGCTCGAGCCGCTTGCGGGAGGTCGCCACGTCGGCGACGCCACGCCGCACCTTCTGGAGCAGTTCGAGCTGCTTCTGGTACGAGTAGTCGAGGGTCTCGCGCGGGTCCTCGGCCCGGTCAAGGGCCTTGTTCGCCTTCGCGCGGAAGATCATCCCCATACGCTTCATGACACCGCTCATGGGCTTCGCGCGCCCCCTTCTGACGGAACTCCGGCTCACCGATCCTGCGACAGAACCCACAGTACGGGCCCTGCCTCCATTACCGCACCGTTCGGGGAGCGATGCGCTCCTCCCCAAGGACGAGCGCCGGCCCGCCCACTCCGGCGTGAGGAGTAGGTGATCCCCGGGGGCGGCCCCCGGCGGTCGCGCGACTCGCCCGGATAGGGCCGCCGGCGTCCGCTCTGTACCCCTGTAGACGTCCGGTGTTGCCGGATCGTTCCCCGGAGGACTGGGGCGGATGCCGGTGATGCCCGTACCCTTGGGTTTTGTGTTCCGTAGCCGTGCGAAGGAAGAGAAGGCACCCGCCGACCAGGCGCAGGTGACCGGCTCCAGTCAGCCCCGCGACCCGCAGGCCCGCAAGGGAAGGCCCACGCCCAAGCGCAGTGAGGCCCAGTCCCAGCGCCGCAGTGTCGCCAGTACGCCCGTGTCCCGCAAGGACTCGGCCAAGCGGCAGCGTGAGGACCGCCGCCAGGCCCTGGAACGGCAGCGCCGCGCGCTCGCCGGGGGCGACGAGCGGTACCTGCCCGCCAGGGACAAGGGCCCGGTGCGCAAGTTCGCCCGCGACTGGGTGGACTCGCGGATCAACGTGGCGGAGTTCTTCCTGCCGCTGGCCATCGTGATCCTGATCCTCAGCGTGGTCCGGGTCCCCTCGATCCAGAACATCGCGCTGCTGCTGTGGCTGATCGTGATCGTGCTGATCGTCATCGACTCCGCCTTCAGCGGCTACCGGCTGCGCAAGCGGCTCGCCGAGAAGTTCCCGGACGTCAGCCGCCGGGGCGCCGTCGCCTACGGCCTGATGCGCTCCCTGCAGATGCGCCGGCTGCGGCTGCCCAAGCCGCAGGTCAAGCGCGGAGAGCGGCCCTGAGCGCAGACGCTGCGCCCGGCACGGCGGCCGTCGACCGGCCCCACCCGCCGGGCGAGCCCGTCCGGCAGCGGCTGGTGACCCGGCAACTGGACGAGCAGTTGGCCCGCGTCTTCCCCGTCGGCCGCCGGCTGCGGGTGCTGGACGTGGGGATGGGCCGGGGCGCGCAGGCGCTGCGGCTCGCCCGGCTGGGCCACCAGGTGACCGGCGTCGAGCGCGACCCCGGGCTGGTCGCGGCCGCCCGCGGCACGCTGGCCGAGGAGCCGGACGGCATCCGGGAGCGCGTCCGGCTGGTGCAGGGCGACGGGCACGACACCGGTGTGCACTTCCTGCCGGGCAGCTTCGACGTGGTGCTGTGCCACGGCGTGCTGATGTACGTGGAGGAGCCCGATCCGCTGGTGGCCGGGCTGGCCCGGATGCTCGCCCCCGGCGGCCTGCTCTCCCTGCTGGTCCGCAACGGCGACGCCCTCGCCATGGGTCCCGGTCTCACCGGCGACTGGGCCGGCGCGCTCGCCGCGCTGGACAGCACCGCCCTGCTCCCCCGCTCCCGCACCGAGGCGGACGGCGACGCCCCGGTGTCCCCCGGCCCCGGGGGCCGCGCCGACCGGCTGGCCGCCCTGACCGCCACCCTGCACGGCATCGCCGCCCCGCTGCACGCCTGGTACGGCGTGGGCGTCTTCACCGGCCGCACCCCGGCCGCGTCGGCCGGCCCCGCCTCCCCGGCCGCCCTGGAGACCCTGCTCGCGGCCGAGGAACGCGCCGGCCGCACCGACCCCTACCGCGGGATCGCGGAACTGCTGCACCTGTGCGGTGTGCGCGGCTGACCCCGTTCGGGCGTGCC
Source organism: Streptomyces sp. NPDC046860 (assembly GCF_040645115.1). Taxonomy (NCBI): domain Bacteria; kingdom Bacillati; phylum Actinomycetota; class Actinomycetes; order Kitasatosporales; family Streptomycetaceae; genus Streptomyces; species Streptomyces sp. NPDC046860. The sequence goes on from NZ_JBEYXQ010000005.1 coordinate 230,881, forward strand.
CGGCGGGCCGGGGTCCTTCCCCCGTGGGGAGACTCGGTCATGGACGCTTCCCGTATCCGGGCCGGGCGCAGGGGTGCCGCGGCCGTCGTGCTGCTGTGCGCCGCCGTCCTGCTCCCCGGCTGCTCGGACCCGCTGTCGTCGGCGCGGAAGGGCGGCCCGACCTCGCAGGCGGCGCTGACGTTGCCGGAGGTCGACCTCCAGGACCGGTACCAGAAGGTCATCAAGGACGTGCTGCCCTCGGTCGTGCAGCTCCGGGCGGGGCAGTCCCTGGGCTCGGGCGTGGTGTACGACGACGGGGGCCACATCGTCACCAACGCGCACGTGGTCGGCGCGGAGAAGACCTTCGAGGTGACCACGGCCAGCAGCGAGGAGCCGCTGACGGCGAAGCTGGTCTACTCCTACCCCGAGCAGGACCTCGCGGTGATCAAGCTGGAACGGGTGCCGCAGGGGCTGCGCCCGGCGGTGTTCGGCGGCTCCGACGAGGTGGAGGTCGGCCAGATCGTGCTGGCCATGGGCTCGCCGCTCGGTCTCTCGTCCAGCGTGACCCAGGGCATCGTCTCGGCCACCGGACGGACCGTCAGCGAGGGCGGTGAGGAGGGCGGTACGGGCGCCACGCTCACCGACATGGTGCAGACCTCGGCGGCCATCAACCCGGGCAACAGCGGGGGCGCGCTGGTGAACCTCGACGGCCGGGTGATCGGCATCCCGACCCTGGGCGCGACCGACCCCGGCATCCAGGGCGGGGCGGCGCCGGGCATCGGCTTCGCCATCCCGGCGTCCATGGTGCGCACGGTGGCCGGGCAGATCATCGGCAGCGGCAAGGTCACCGACTCGGGGCGGGCCGCGCTGGGCGTGACGGTGCGTACGGTCGTGGACGACGGCCTCCGGCCCGCCGGGGCGGCGGTGGTCACGGTGGAGGCGGGCGGTCCGGCGGCGAAGGCGGGGCTCCGGGCGGGCGATGTGATCACCCGGCTGGGTGACACGCCGACCGGCTCGACCACGGAACTCGCCCAGGCGCTGGCGGCAAAGGAGCCGGGGGCGCGGACGACGGTCACCTACCAGCGCTCGGGCACCGGGCACACGGCACCGGTGACGCTCGGGGAGCAGTGACTCCCCGCCGGCCGGCGGGAGCGGGAGGACCCCGCTCCCGCGAGGGCGCGGGGGTGTTACCCCTCCTCGGCGTTCAGGCTCATCGGCCCGTAGATCTCGGCGCCCTCCTCGAAGAGCCGCACCTGCTCGGCGCCGCCCTCCAGCAGCGCCTTCCAGTTCTCGCCGACCCAGGACTCGGCGTCGCCCTGCGTGGTGAACTCCTCCGGTTCCACGGCGGGCGGGACCTCGGTCCCGTCGGCCTTCTCGAACCGCCACGTCCAAGCTGTCATGCGCGCCTCCTTCGATCCGACTTCTGCGGGCAGCGTATGCGGTCGCCGGGGCCGCCCACAGGACAACGTGGATCATCGTCCGCGCAGCGGGCCCGGTGCGCGGGGGCCGCCGGGACAGGTGAAAATCGGTTCCGTGGACGTCACTCTGCTCGGCACCGGTGCCCCCGCGGGGCTGCCCCGCCCCGACTGCCCCTGTGCCGTGTGCGCGAGCGCGCTCGGCCCGGACGCGCGGGCGGCCACCGCGCTGCTGGTGGACGGGGTCCTGCTGCTGGACCTGACGCCGGGCGCGGCGTTCGCGGCGGCGCGGGCCGGGCATTCGCTGGGCGGGGTGCGCCAGGTGCTGCTGTCCCACCCGCACGACGGTCCCGCCGTGGAGGTGCCGGCCGGGCTGCCGCAGCCGGTCCGGGTGCCGGACGGCCGCGAGCTGACGCTGCTGACGGGGCATCGGGTGCGGGCCCTGGCGATGGACGCGGGCGGCACCGGGTACGAGGTGACCGGGCCGAGCGGGCTCCGGCTGCTGTATCTGCCGCCGGGCGGCTCCCCGGCGGGGCTGGAGCGTGCGGAGGAGCCGTACCACATGGTCCTGGCCGATGTGGTGGGGCGGCCGGACGCGCTGGCCCGGCTGCGGGCGGCGGGCGGGGTGGGTCCGGCCACGGACGTCGTCGCGGTCCACCTGGACCATGACGTGCCGCAGGCCGCGGAGTTGCCCAGGCGGCTGGCGGCGGCCGGGGCGCGGGCGGTGCCGGACGGGGTGACGCTGGCGGTGGGCGCGTACGACGAGGTGCCGGACGTGCCGCGCCGGACGCTGGTGCTGGGCGGGGCGCGCTCGGGCAAGTCGGTGGAGGCCGAGCGGCGCCTGGAGTCCTTCCCCGACGTGGTGTACGCGGCGACCGGCGGCACCCGCTCCGGGGACCTCGAGTGGGCGGACCGGGTGGCGGCGCACCGCGAGCGCCGTCCGGGTTCCTGGCGTACGGCGGAGACCACGGATTTGGTCCCCCTGCTGGCCGAGGACGGGCCGCCCCTGCTGATCGACTGCCTCTCGCTCTGGCTGACCGACGTCATGGACGCGGTCGGCGCCTGGGACGACGCGCAGTGGGCGGACGGCGGCGAGAAGGCGCTGCGCGAGCGGGTGCGGGACCTGACGCGTGCGGTGCGCGAGACGCCCCGCACGGTGGTGGCGGTCTCCAACGAGGTCGGCTCCGGCATCGTCCCCGCCACCGCCTCCGGCCGCCGCTACCGCGACGAACTCGGCCGCCTGAACGCGGCGTTCGCCGCCGAGTGCGAGCAGGTGGTGCTGGTGGTGGCGGGCCAGGCACTGGTGCTGCGCGGCTGAGCCGCCGCTTGCCTAGGCGGGCGGGTTTCCCGGTGTACGGGCCACCACCCGGTAGGTGTTGGCGAGGCGGGTGTGGCGGGTGAGGGGGGCGAGGAGGCGGTCGAGGGCCGCGGCCGCGGCCAGCGGGGCGCGCAGGGGTGCGGGGAGCGGGCGGGCCGTCGCGGGTTCCTGCGGGTGGTGGGTGCGGACCGTGGTGGTGATCGCGCAGCCGAGGCCCGCGAGTTCGGCCTCCAGGTTGGACAGGGGGAGCAGGTGGAGGTGGCTGTGCGGGAGCCAGCGGGGGCCGAGGAGGGCGGCGTAGGCGCTGTCGGGGTCGGCTGCCTCGACGACGAGGTGGCCGCCGGGGCGCAGCACGGCCAGCGCGGCGCGCAGTTCGGCGCGGGGGTCGGGGACGTGGGCGAGGTGGTGGAACATGCTGACGACGTCGTAGCGGGCGCGCAGCCGGTCGGTGACGCCGGGCGTGGTCAGCAGCCCCCGGTGGGCCTCCTCGACGCGGCCCTCGCCGAGCGCCCGCTCGACGCGCGCGGTGGGGTCGAGCCCGTCGAAGCTGGTGTACGGGAAGAACTCCTTGGCGGCCTCGGGGAAGTGGCCGTGCCCGGTGCCGACGTCGAGCCAGCTCTCCGGGTCGGCCAGTCCGGCCAGCGCGCGGGCGGTGGCCCGGTGGCGCCGGCCCGGCAGCGCGCGGGGGGCGCCGTCGGCGGACGGGGGGTTCTGGAAGGCGTGCGCGCAGGCGCCGCACTCGTCGAGGGCGACGGCGGCGCCACGTTGCCGCCCGGGGGCTCTCAGCCGGGTGCGCAGCCGGGCGGAACCGCACCAGGGACAGTCCTCGCGGCGCGGGCCGGGGAAGCGGTCGCTGACCTGCGGGACGGAGGGCGAGGGCGGCATGGCGGCTCCCTGTACGGCATTTCGCGGTAAACCGGAACGTATGGGATGCCGATCTTGGACGCAATGACGTGGGCCGGGTGTGGTGGCGGTGTGGCGCGGGGCGCCTCGCGCGCGGGCGGTACTGTTCCGCGAATGGACAGGCTTCGACTCGACGACTTCACCGATCTGATCGAGCGCCCGGACGGCGGTGTGCGCCGGGACGCCGAGGCACGGCGGGAGCGCCTGGCCGTGCCGCCCGGCGCGCTGGGCAAGCTGGACGAGCTGGGCGAGTGGCTGGCGGCCGCGCAGGGCACGGTGCCGCTGCGGCCGGTCGAGCGGCCCAAGGCCGTCCTCTTCGCCGGTGACCACGGCATCGCCGCCCTCGGTGTCTCCCGGCGCCCGGAGGGAAGCGCGGCGGACCTGGTGCGGGCGGTACTGGAGGGCGCGAGCCCGGCCGCGGTGCTCGCCCGGCGACTGGACGTGCCGGTACGGGTGGTGGACCTGGCGCTGGACTGCGCGCCGGACGCCTTCCCGGCGGAGGTCTCACGGCACCGGGTGCGGCGCGGCAGCGGCCGGATCGACATCGAGGACGCGCTGACCGCCGAGGAGGCCGAGACGGCGTTCCGGGCCGGCATGGCGGTCGCCGACGAGGAGGCCGACTCCGGTACGGACCTCGTGGTGCTCGGCGACGTGAGCGTGGGCGGCACGACGGCGGCGGCGGTGCTGGTGGCCGCGCTGTGCGGGACGGACGCCTCGGTGGTGACCGGGCGGGGCGGCGAGCCCATCGACGACCTGGCGTGGATGCGCAAGTGCGCGGCGGTCCGCGACGCGCTGCGCCGGGCGCGGCCGGTCCTCGGCGACCAGCTCGAACTGCTGGCGGCGGTGGGCGGTGCCGACCTGACGGCGATGACCGGGTTCCTGCTCCAGTGCGCGGTGCGCAAGCTGCCGGTGATCCTGGACGGCGTGGTGGCCGCGGCGTGCGCGCTGGTGGGCCAGCGGGTGGCGTTCCGGGCACCGGACTGGTGGCTGGCGGGGCACGACAGCGGTGAGCCGGGGCAGGCGAAGGCGCTGGACCGGATGGCTCTCGAACCGCTGCTGACCCAGGGTGTGCGGGTCGGCGAAGGCACGGGCGCCCTGCTGGCGCTCCCCCTGGTCCGCGCGGCCGCCGCCCTGGCCGCCGAGCTTCCGGAGCGGCCGGAGCCGGAGAAGCCCGAGGACACCGAGGGCGCGAAGGAAGCGAAGGAAGCAGACGAAGCGGAGGGCACCGAGGGCGTCGGCTAGGGCCTTTCTTCCGGATCAGGCCGGCTCGGGCCGACGGTGCCTCCGGGCCGAGCCGAGCGGGGTCTGGTGCGTGCGGCTGCAAGGCGGAGGAGGGAGTCGACGCGGAGCGTCGGCGAGCGACGACAACGCGGCAGACGTGCGTGCCAGGGCCCGCGACCCCGGCAAGATCCGGAAGACAGGCCCTAGGCCGTCCGGCCGGGCGCGGCCGACGGCCCCGATGAGCGCGATTCGCGGCATATGCGGACATAAGATCCCCGCTCATGGGAGATGCCCGAGTTGCCGTGGACCAGCGGACCGAGCCGGAGCGGCGGCCGGGCGGGGTGGCGTCCCGCCGGGCGGCCGCGGGAGCGGTCTGGTACCTGCGGGCCGTCGCGTTCGTCAACTTCCTCAGCGCGGTGTGGGTCTCGCTGGGGCAGGACGTGCGCCGCCACAACCAGGAGAACCTCTTCACGCCGTACCTGCTGACGGCCGGTTTCGCCTCGGGGGTCTTCACCGCCTTCCTGGCCGTCACCATGCGGCGGCGCAAGCGGGCGGCATGGATTCTCAACCTGGCGCTCAGCGGCGCGTTCCTGGCCCTGTTCGCGTTCGCCATGGCCTTCCCGGAGATCCGCCGGTACCCGCAGAACTGGATCTCGCTCGCCCTCACGGCCGCCTTCGTCGCCGTCCTGATCGCCGGCCGCCGCGAGTTCTACGCCACGGGCGACCGCGCCAACCCCAAGCTGGCCACGGCCGTCGCGCTCGGCGGCACGGCGGTCGCCTCGCTGCTCGCCGCGCTGCTGGTGACGGTCACCAACCAGGCGCCGGACGCCGCCCGTTCGACGTTCGCCGAGCGCTGGCGCTACGGCGCCCAGCGGCTGGTGTCCGTGGCCGTGGAGGAGTCCGGCTTCCCCGGCATCGCCCCGCCGGGCTGGGCCGACGTCAGCATCAACGTGCTCAGCACCGCCCTCCTGCTCGGCGCCCTGTACGCCGCGTTCCGCTCCCGGCGCGCCGTCGACCCGCTCACCGAGGACGACGAGAAGCGGCTGCGGGAACTGCTGGAGCGGCACGGCGAACGCGACTCCCTCGGCTACTTCGCGCTGCGCCGGGAGAAGAGCGTGCTGTGGTCGCCGACCGGCAAGGCGGCCGTCGCCTACCGGGTGGTGGGCGGGGTCAGCCTGGCCTCCGGGGACCCGCTGGGCGACCCCGAGGCGTGGCCCGGCGCCATCACGCCCTGGCTGGCCCAGGCGCGGGCGCACGGCTGGATCCCGGCGGTGATGGGGGCGAGCGAGGAGGCCGGGACCATCTACGCCCGGCACGGCCTGGACGCCCTCGAACTCGGCGACGAAGCCCTCGTGGAGGTGGCCGAGTTCACCCTGGAGGGCCGGGCCATGCGCACCGTGCGGCAGGCGTACAACCGGGTGCTGCGGGCCGGGTACCGGGTGCGGATGCGGCGGCACGAGGACATCCCGGCGGCCGAGATGGCCCACCTCGTCGAGCGGGCCGACGACTGGCGCGACGGCGCCACCGAACGGGGCTTCAGCATGGCCCTGGGACGGCTCGCCGACCCCGAGGACGGCCGGTGCGTGATGCTGGAGTGCACCGACGCCGAGGGCCGGCTGCGCGCCCTGCTGTCGTTCGTGCCCTGGGGCCCCCACGGGCTCTCCCTGGACCTGATGCGCCGGGACCGGGAGAGCGACAACGGGCTGATGGAGTTCATGGTGATCGACCTCCTGCGCCGCTCGCGGGAGCTGGGCGTCACCCAGGTATCGCTGAACTTCGCGGTGTTCCGCTCGGTGTTCGAGCGCGGCTCGCGCCTCGGCGCCGGGCCGGTGCTGCGGCTGTGGCGCTCGCTGCTCGGCTTCTTCTCCCGCTGGTGGCAGATCGAGTCGCTGTACCGGGCCAACGCCAAGTACCGGCCCATCTGGGAGCCGCGCTTCCTGCTCTTCGAGAAGAGCGCCGACCTGCCCCGCATCGCGCTGGCCGCCGCCCGCGCCGAGGGCTTCCTCGAAGCGCCGGGCCTGCCGAAGTGGCTGCACCGCAGACAGCTGGAGACGCACCGGTGAGAGCGTGGGCGCGCGCCGAGTGGGGCCCGGTGTATGGGGCCGCGCGGACGGCGCTGCGCACGCGCGGCCCGCTGCGGGCGGCCCCGCTGACGCTCGGCGCGGTGGCCCTGACCGCGCTCCTGCAGTTCGCGCAGAACCAGCCCTGGGGCTTCCGCCTCGTGCAGTCGGCGGGCGCCGTCCGCGCCGCCGACCCGCTGTGGGCGGCGCTGCTGCGCACGCCGCTCTCCCTGTTCGTGCCCGCGCTCGACCTGCCGGTGTGGGGCGCGCTGGCCCAGGTGCTGGGCGTGTTCGGCGTCGCCGAGCTGTGCCTGGGCCGCCGCCGCACCCTGCTCATCGCCTACGCCGCCACGCTCGCCGGGACGCTGTACGCCCGCCTCGGGATCGCGCTCGGCCCGCACGCCCCGCTCGGACTGCCCGCCTCCGACGCGTGGGTGGTGGACACCGGCCCCTCGGCGGCCGTGGTGGGGCTGGCGGTGTACGTCGCGGTGCGGCACCGGGCCCGGGTGACGGCGGCGCTGGTGCCGGCCGCGATGGTGGCCGAGGTGCTGCTCAAGGACAACCTGGCCGGCAAGGAGCACCTGGCCGCGCTGCTGGCCGTGGGCACCCTGTGCCTGGCCGGCCCGACGCGGCTTCAGCTCCCCCTGGGCAGCCGGGCCGGGGACGGGTCGGGCTTGCCCCCGATCCAGTCCTGAACCACCCGCCGGGGCTTCGCCCAGCGCCGGTCGTGACGGTAGGCCCGCAGCAGGGAGCGGGCCCGCGCGCGGGGCCGGCGGCCGTAGAAGCGGCGGGCCCAGAACGAGGCCGGCGTGGCCAGCCGCAGGGCGCCCGCGAGGGCCACCAGCGGCACGATCGCGCCGAACACCGCGATCCGGGCCTTGCCCTTGCTCAACGCGACCAGCGAGATCAGGAAGTTGGCCGCGACGAAGGCGATGACGCCGCCCCGGTCCTGGAGTTCGTCGTGCGAGAGGTCGTTGACGCCGAACGGCGAGAACCCCCCGAGCAGCAGCCCGACCAGCGCGGCGGTGATGACCACGACCTCGACGCTCTTGCGGCCCTCCGCGCTCCAGTACACGTCGTCCAGATGCAGGATCAGCGCGAACTCGTCCAGCACCAGCCCGGCCCCGGTCCCGAAGACCACGGCGGCGATCGCGCCGCCCGCGCCGTGCCGGTCGCTGGCGACGGCGCCGAAGCCTCCGACGACGGTGAGCACGACGCCGGGCACCACGTGGTGGATGTGCACCCCGCCCGCCTGGACGTTGCCGAACGGGCCCTTCCCGGCCCGGATCAGCCGGGTGATGGTCCGGGTGACGACGAAGGTCAGCACGAACGCGGAGAGGGCCAGCAGCAGCGGAAGCTTGCCCGGTTCCAGGATGTTCCGCTCCCACCAGTGCCCCATGTGCGCACTTTATCCCCGGCCCGCCGCCGTGGCCCGGCGACAGCCCCGGTACCCTGCGCCGATGCCCGAGACCTCCCCGCCCGGCCCGCTCGACGGACCCCGCTTCGCCTTCGGCACCCTCACCGTGATCCCCGTGCGGGTGCGCCGCTGGGACCGGACGGCCGCGCGGGCGGGCATGCTGTGCGCGCCGCTGACCGGGCTGGTCGTCGGACTCGCGTCCGCCGCGCTCGGGCTGTCGCTCCTGCTGCTGGGCACGGGCCCGCTGTTGGCGGCCGTCGCCTCCGCCGCCGTACCGGCCGCGCTCACCCGGGGGCTGCACCTGGACGGGCTCGCGGACACCGCCGACGGGCTGGGCAGCGGCAAGCCCGCCGAGCAGGCGCTCGCGATCATGAAGCAGTCCGACATCGGGCCGTTCGGCGTGCTCACCCTCGTACTGACCCTGCTGGCCCAGGTCGCCGCGCTCTCCGGGCTGTACGGCGACTCCTGGGCGCGGGGCGCGCTCGGGGCCGTCGTCTCCGGGGTCGCGGCCCGACTGGCGCTCACGCTGGCCGCGCGCACCGGGGTGCCGGCCGCACGTCCGGAGGGGCTCGGGGCGGCGGTGGCCGGGGTGGTGCCGGTCGCGGGCGCGCTGACGGCGGGGGCGGCGGTGACGCTGGCGGCGGGTGCGGGCGGCGCGCTGCTCGGGCCGTGGGAGGCGGTGCGCGCGGCGGCCGCCGTCCCGCTCTGCCTGGTGCCGGCCGAACTCCTGCTGCGCCGCTGCGTCGCACGCTTCGGCGGGGTCACCGGGGACGTGTTCGGCGCCCTCGCGGAGACCGCGGCCACGGCCGCACTGGTGGTGCTGTGCCTGGGAGGCACCGGCCCGCTGGGCGGCTGAGAGCGGCAACTGTTCCGTACCTGCGGCGAGTTGTCCCACCTTCCTGACAGGGGTGCCCGAAGTGGCGGCGTCCGGGGTGGTCCTCGGCAATGAGCGGGCGCTCGTACGCGCGTAGTCTCGTGGCGGGTGTTCGCCGACAGGGAGTCGACCCACCCCTTGCGGCGGTCGCCCCTCGCGGACGACCGGCTTGCGCAAAACGGCCCCAGCAAACTTCACATCGGAAGCGAGATTTCACCACCGTGACTGCTCTGACTCTCAAGCCAGCCGTCGCGCCGGGCCCGCGGGCCGACGCGATCGTGATCGGTGTCGCCAAGGCCGGCACGGGCCCCGTCATCGCCCCGGGCGCCGAGGCCGTGGACCAGGCGTACGAAGGCGGGCTGGCCGGCGTCCTCAAGACCCTCGGCGCCTCGGGCGCCGAGGGCGAGCTGACCAAGCTGCCCGCCCCCGCCTCCCTCGGCACCCCGCTCGTGATCGCGGTGGGCCTGGGCGCCGAGCCCGAGGCGGACGCCGGGTACGACGCCGAGGCGCTGCGCCGGGCCGCCGGTGTGGCCGCCCGCGGCCTGTCCGGCACCGCGAAGGCCGCCTTCGCGCTCCCCGTCGACGGCCCCGGCGCCGTCGCCGCGATCGCCGAGGGCGTGCTGCTCGGCGCGTACGCCTTCGACGCGTACAAGGAGAAGCCGCGGGACGAGAAGGCGAAGAACGACGGCGGCCCGCTCGGCGAGGCCGTGCTGCTCGGCGGCGAGGAGGGCGAAGCCGCCTTCCAGGCCGCCGTGGACCGCGCGGCCGCGGTCGGCGAGGAGCTGAACCGCGCCCGTGACCTGGTCAACACCCCGCCGAACGACCTGAACCCGGAGGCGTTCGCCGCCGTCGCGCGGGCCGCCGCCGAGGAGCACGGCCTCACGGTCGAGGTGCTCGACGACCAGGCCCTGACCGAGGGCGGCTACGGCGGCATCCTCGGCGTCGGCGGTGGCTCGGTGTCCACCCCGCGTCTGGTGAAGCTGGCGTACACGCACCCGGAGGCCGACAAGCACCTCGCCTACGTCGGCAAGGGCATCACCTACGACTCGGGCGGCATCTCGCTCAAGCCCGCCGGGCACAACGAGACGATGAAGTGCGACATGGCAGGTGCCGCCGCCGTGTTCGCCGCCGTCGTCGCGGCCGCCCGGCTCGGCCTCAAGGTCAACGTCACCGGCTGGCTGGCGCTCGCCGAGAACATGCCCTCCGGCTCCGCCACCCGCCCCGGTGACGTACTGCACATGTACAGCGGCAAGACCGTCGAGGTGCTCAACACCGACGCCGAGGGCCGCCTGGTGCTGGCCGACGCGCTGTGGGCCGCCTCGGCCGAGGAGCCGGACGCGATCGTGGACGTGGCCACGCTGACCGGCGCGATGGTGCTGGCGCTGGGCAGCCGGACCTTCGGCGTCATGGCCAACGACGACGCGTTCCGCACCGCCGTGCACGAGGCGGCCGAGGAGGTCGGCGAGCCCGCGTGGCAGATGCCGCTCCCCGAGCACCTGCGCAAGGGCATGGACTCCCCCGTCGCGGACATCGCCAACATGGGCGAGCGCATGGGCGGCGGCCTCGTCGCCGGCCTGTTCCTGCGCGAGTTCGTCGGCGAGGGCATCACCTGGGCCCACCTGGACATCGCGGGCCCGGCCTACAACGAGGGCGGTGCCTTCGGCTACACGCCCAAGGGCGGTACGGGCACGGCCGTGCGCACCCTGGTGCGGCTGGCCGAGCAGGCCGCCGACGGCGACCTCGGCTGAGCCTTCCGAGGCGTCCGCCGGGGGCGTGGACCGGACCGGTCCACGCCCCCGGCGACGGACGTGGGGCGTCTCACACCCCGGCCCGGCGTCCTCCGTACCCCCGACAGGTGCAAAGATGGAGTCCGGCAGGACAGGGCCCCACCACAGGGCCGAAGCATTGAGCGGCCGGACACCAGCCGCCTGCCGGTCATCGGAGACCGGCACAGGCGCACATGCATGGAGGACGTGACGTGGCGAACGACGCCAGCACCGTTTTCGACCTAGTGATCCTCGGCGGTGGCAGCGGTGGTTACGCCGCGGCCCTGCGCGGAGCGCAGCTTGGCCTGAACGTCGCCCTGATCGAGAAGGACAAGGTCGGCGGCACCTGCCTGCACAAGGGTTGCATCCCCACCAAGGCCCTGCTGCACGCGGGCGAGATCGCCGACCAGGCCCGCGAGAGCGAGCAGTTCGGCGTCAAGGCGACCTTCGAGGGCATCGACGTACCGGCCGTCCAGAAGTACAAGGACGACGTGATCTCGGGCCTGTACAAGGGCCTTCAGGGTCTGATCGCCTCCCGCAAGGTCACGTACATCGAGGGTGAGGGCCGGCTGTCCTCCCCCACGTCGGTGGACGTGGGCGGGCAGCGCGTCGAGGGCCGTCACATCCTGCTGGCGACCGGCTCCGTGCCGAAGTCGCTGCCGGGCCTGCAGATCGACGGCGACCGGATCATCTCCTCCGACCACGCCCTCGTCCTGGACCGCGTGCCCAAGTCCGCGATCGTCCTCGGCGGCGGTGTCATCGGCGTCGAGTTCGCCTCGGCGTGGAAGTCCTTCGGCTCGGACATCACCGTCATCGAGGGCCTGAAGCACCTGGTGCCGGTCGAGGACGAGAACTCCTCCAAGCTGCTGGAGCGCGCCTTCCGCAAGCGCGGCATCAAGTTCAACCTCGGCACCTTCTTCGAGAAGGCCGAGTACACCCAGGACGGCGTCAAGGTCACCCTCGCCGACGGCAAGGAGTTCGAGGCCGAGGTCCTGCTCGTCGCCGTCGGCCGCGGCCCGGTGTCGCAGGGTCTGGGCTACGAGGAGCAGGGCGTCGCGATGGACCGCGGCTACGTCCTGGTCGACGAGTACATGCAGACCAACGTGCCGACCGTCTCGGCCGTCGGTGACCTCGTCCCGACCCTCCAGCTCGCCCACGTCGGCTTCGCCGAGGGCATCCTGGTCGCCGAGCGGCTGGCCGGCCTGAAGACCGTCCCGATCGACTACGACGGTGTCCCGCGTGTGACGTACTGCCACCCGGAGGTCGCCTCCGTCGGCATCACCGAGGCCAAGGCCAAGGAGATCTACGGCGCGGACAAGGTCGTCGCCCTGAAGTACAGCCTCGCGGGCAACGGCAAGAGCAAGATCCTCAAGACCGCGGGCGAGATCAAGCTCGTCCAGGTCAAGGACGGTGCCGTGGTCGGCGTCCACATGGTGGGCGACCGCATGGGTGAGCAGGTCGGCGAGGCCCAGCTCATCTACAACTGGGAGGCGCTGCCCGCCGAGGTGGCCCAGCTCATCCACGCCCACCCGACGCAGAACGAGGCGCTCGGCGAGGCGCACCTGGCGCTGGCCGGCAAGCCGCTGCACGCCCACGACTGAGCCTTCGGCCCCCGGGCGCGACGACACAGACTTCCGCAATTCCTTAAGGAGCAACAGAAACCATGGCGGTTTCCGTAACCCTTCCGGCGCTCGGTGAGAGCGTCACCGAGGGCACTGTCACCCGCTGGCTGAAGGCCGAGGGCGAGCGCGTCGAGGCCGACGAGCCGCTGCTCGAGGTGTCGACCGACAAGGTCGACACCGAGATCCCCTCGCCCGTCGCCGGCGTGCTGGCTTCCATCAAGGTCGCCGAGGACGAGACGGTCGAGGTCGGCGCCGAGCTGGCCCTGATCGACGACGGCTCCGGCGCCCCCGCCGAGGCCGCGGCCCCCGCTGCCGAGGCCCCCGCCGCCGAGGCTCCGGCCCCGGCCGCCGAGGCCCCGCAGGCCGCCCCGTCCACCGAGCAGGAGGCGCCCGCCCCGGCGCCGACCGCCGAGGCGACCTCCGGCGGCGGTTCCGCCGAGGGCACCGACGTGGTCCTGCCCGCGCTCGGCGAGTCGGTCACCGAGGGCACCGTCACCCGCTGGCTGAAGTCGGTGGGCGACTCCGTCGAGGCCGACGAGCCGCTGCTCGAGGTCTCCACCGACAAGGTCGACACCGAGATCCCGGCGCCCGTCGCGGGCACCCTGCTGGAGATCGTGGTCGGCGAGGACGAGACCGCCGAGGTCGGCGCCAAGCTCGCCGTCATCGGTGCCGCGGGTGCCGCCCCGGCCGCCGCCCCCGAGGCCCCGAAGGCGCCCGCCGCCGAGGCCCCGGCCGCTCCGGCTCCGGCCGCCCCCGCTCCGGCCGCCCCGGCCCCGCAGGCCCCGTCGGCTCCGGCTCCGCAGCAGCAGACCGCCCCGGCTCCCGAGCCGGCCCCGGCCGCTCCGGCCCCGGCGCCCGCCCCGGCTCCGGCTCCGGCTCCGGCCGCCCCCGCTGCCGCGCCCACCGCGCCGACCGCCGCCCAGGCGACCGACGAGGGTGCCTACGTGACCCCGCTGGTGCGCAAGCTCGCCGCCGAGAACGGTGTCGACCTGGCCGCCGTCAAGGGCACCGGGGTCGGTGGCCGTATCCGCAAGCAGGACGTCATCGCCGCCGCCGAGGCCGCGAAGGCCGCCGCTCCGGCTCCGGCCGCCGCGGCCGCCCCGTCCGCCGCGAAGAAGGCCCCCGCGCTGGAGGTCTCCCCGCTGCGCGGCCAGACCGTCAAGATGACCCGCATCCGCAAGGTCATCGGCGACAACATGGTCAAGGCGCTGACCGAGCAGGCCCAGCTCTCCTCGGTCGTCGAGGTCGACGTCACCCGTCTGATGAAGCTGCGCGGCAAGGCGAAGGACTCCTTCGCCGCCCGTGAGGGCGTCAAGCTCTCCCCGATGCCGTTCTTCGTCAAGGCCGCCGCGCAGGCGCTGAAGGCCCACCCGGTCATCAACGCCCGCATCAACGAGGCCGAGGGCACCATCACCTACTTCGACACCGAGAACGTCGGTATCGCGGTGGACTCGGAGAAGGGCCTGATGACCCCGGTCATCAAGGGCGCGGGCGACCTCAACCTCGCCGGCATCGCCAAGGCCACGGCCGACCTGGCCGGCAAGGTCCGCGCCAACAAGATCACCCCGGACGAGCTGTCCGGCGCGACCTTCACCATCTCCAACACCGGTTCGCGCGGCGCCCTGTTCGACACGATCATCGTGCCGCCGAACCAGGTCGCCATCCTCGGCATCGGCGCCACGGTGAAGCGCCCGGCCGTCCTGGAGACGGAGGAGGGCACGGTCATCGCCGTCCGCGACATGACCTACCTGACCCTCTCCTACGACCACCGCCTGGTCGACGGCGCCGACGCGGCCCGTTACCTGACGACGGTCAAGCAGATCCTGGAGGCGGGCGAGTTCGAGGTCGAGCTCGGCCTGTAACTCTCACGGCCTGTGAAGAAGCCCCCTTGTCGAAGGACAGGGGGGCTTCGCCGTTTCAGCACAGGCCGACTGGTCCCACCCAGGGGCGCGGGGCTGTGTCGATATGCGGCTCCGCCGCGCGGGCGCGACCAGCCACAACACACCCGCACCCACCCCCAAACCGACACCCCCACGGCGAGACCCCTCGAAAACACCCTGTGCAACTCGTCTCACCTGGGCAAAAGCCCCCCGATGCGCCGCACGGCACGCGCATGACACCCGTAAGGTCATAGAGCCACGCCCCTTGAAGAGGAGCCCCCATGACCGCGCCCGTAATCCACTCGCTGCGCGAACAGATCCGCGAGCACATCGTGGAGGGCATCGTCAGCGGCCGCTGGCAGCCGGGCGAGCGCATCGTGGAGCGCCGAATCGCCACGGAACTGGAGGTCAGCCAGACCCCGGTGCGGGAGGCGCTGCGCGAACTGGAGTCCCTCCGCCTCATCGAGTCGGCCCCCAACAAGGGCGTCCGGGTACGCAACCTGACCGCGGCCGACCTGGAGGAGAGCTACCCCGTCCGCGCCGGGCTGGAAGCCATCGCGGCGGAACTCGCGGCCGAGACCCTCGCGGAGAGCTGCGAGGCCCTGGAGCCCCATGTCGCGGCCCTCTACGAGGCCGACAGGGCCGCGGACGGCACCGGCCAGGTCCGCCACACCGTCGGCTTCCACCGCGAACTCGTCCGCGCCGCGGGCAACTCGGTGCTGCTGCACACCTGGGAGGGGCTGGGCATCGAGGTGTTCACGGCCCTGTCGATCCGCTGGCTGGGCACGGTCCAGCAGTCCTACGCCGAGGAGCACGAGGAGCTCGTGCAGGCGTTCCAGCGCCGTGACCCCCGGATCGCCGAGCTGGTGAAGGCGCACGTGCTGGGCTGCGCGCCCCGCCCCTGAACCGGCCGGGCGGCGCCCCGCTCACCTGGGAAAACAAGGCACCGCGTGCCCGCAGGCAAGACACCGGGTGCCTACTTTCTCGCAAAGACCGGGTTTTCGTCCCCAAACCTTTGATCGATCATCGATCAGGGAGTTATTGTCACCGACGGACTTCTACCGAGTTCTCGCCCTGTCCTGCCAAAGACCAAGGGCAACCCCGAACCCTCACCCATGAGGGTTTCCCCCTTCGACTGAGGAAGGCGGCGAGATGACCGACCCCAACGCCATCCAGCCGAGCGCGCTCGACCAGCTCCCGGACCGCGACCCCGAGGAGACCGCCGAGTGGCGGGCCTCCCTGGACGCCGTCGCCAGGGAAGCGGGCCCGCACCGTGCCGCGTACCTGATGCGGCGCACGCTGG
Organism: Streptomyces sp. NPDC046860; assembly: GCF_040645115.1. Taxonomy (NCBI): domain Bacteria; kingdom Bacillati; phylum Actinomycetota; class Actinomycetes; order Kitasatosporales; family Streptomycetaceae; genus Streptomyces; species Streptomyces sp. NPDC046860. The sequence continues at coordinate 246,639 of NZ_JBEYXQ010000005.1, forward strand.
AGCGTGCCGAGGCGGGCGGTGTCGCGCTGCCGAAGCTCCTGGAGACGGACTACGTCAACTCCATCCCCACCGCCGCCGAGCCGGGCGTGCCCGGTGACGAGGCGATGGAGTCCCGGATCACCGCGTGGAACCGGTGGAACGCGGCGGCGATGGTCACCCGCGGCAGCAAGCACGGCGTCGGCGGCCACATCGCCACCTTCGCCTCCGCCGCGTGGCTGTACGAGACCGGCTTCAACCACTTCTTCAAGGGCAAGGAGTCCCCGGACGCCGACGGCTCCGGTGACCAGCTCTACATCCAGGGCCACGCCTCCCCCGGCATCTACGCCCGCGCCTTCCTCGACGGGCGGCTGAACGAGGCGCACCTGGACAACTTCCGTCAGGAGGCGGGCGGCAACGGCCTCCCGTCGTACCCGCACCCGCGCCGGCTTCCCTGGCTGTGGGAGTTCCCGACGGTGTCGATGGGCCTCGGCCCGCTCTCCGCGATCTACCAGGCGCGGTTCAACCGCTACCTGACCAACCGCGGCATCAAGGACGTCTCCGCCTCGCACGTGTGGGCGTTCCTCGGTGACGGCGAGATGGACGAGCCGGAGTCGACGGCGGCCCTCGCGCTCGCCGCGCGTGAGGAGCTGGACAACCTCACGTTCGTCATCAACTGCAACCTGCAGCGCCTGGACGGCCCGGTCCGCGCCAACTTCAAGATCGTGCAGGAGCTGGAGGCCCAGTTCCGCGGCGCCGGCTGGAACGTCGTCAAGACGCTGTGGGGCACCGCCTGGGACGAGCTGTTCCAGCTCGACACCACGGGCGCGCTGGTCCGCCGGCTGCGCCAGGTGCCGGACGCCCAGATCCAGACGTACCAGACGCGCGACGCGGCCTACATCCGCCAGGACTTCTTCGGCGCCGACCCGGCGCTGGTGGAGATGGCGAAGCTGCTGAGCGACGACAAGATCCTCGAGGTCTTCCACCTGTCGCGCGGCGGTCACGAGGCCCGCAAGGTCTACGCCGCGTACAAGGCGGCCGTCGAGCACAAGGGCGCGCCGACCGTGATCCTCGCCCAGACGGTCAAGGGCCACACCCTGGGCCCGGGCTTCGCCTCCAAGAACGCCAACCACCAGATGAAGAAGCTCTCGGTGGACGAGTTCAAGGCGATGCGGGACCTGCTGGAGCTGCCGATCTCCGACAGCGCGTTCGCCGACGGCCAGGTGCCCTACGGCCACCCGGGCGCCGACTCCCCCGAGGTCCGCTACCTCCAGGAGCGCCGCGCGGCCCTCGGCGGTCCCGCACCGGCCCGCCGGACGCACCCGCTCGCCCCGCTGCCCGCCCCGGCGGAGAAGGCGTTCGCCTCCTTCGACAAGGGCTCCGGCTCGCAGAACGTGGCGACCACCATGGCGTTCGTCCGCCTGGTCAAGGACCTGGTCCGCGACAAGGAGACCGGCAAGCGCTGGGTGCCGATCGTCCCCGACGAGGCGCGCACCTTCGGCATGGAGTCGCTGTTCCCCTCGCTCGGCATCTACTCGCCCAAGGGCCAGACGTACGAGCCGGTCGACCGCGACCAGCTGATGTACTACAAGGAGGCCAAGAACGGCCAGATCCTCAACGAGGGGATCACCGAGGCCGGTTCGATGGCCGACTTCATCGCCGCGTCCACCGCGTACTCGACGCACGGTGAGGCGATGATCCCGTTCTACATCTTCTACTCGATGTTCGGCTGGCAGCGCACCGCCGACCAGATGTGGCAGCTCGGCGACCAGCTCGGCCGCGGCTTCCTCGTCGGCGCGACGGCCGGCCGCACCACCCTGACGGGTGAGGGCCTCCAGCACGCCGACGGGCACTCCCCGGTGATCGCCGCGACCAACCCGGCCGCGCTGACGTACGACCCGGCGTTCGCCTACGAGGTCGCCGCGATCGTCAAGGAGGGTCTGCGCCGGATGTACGGCGAGGCCCTGCCGGGCGAGGACCAGGACGTCTTCTACTACCTCACCGTCTACAACGAGCCGATGCCGCAGCCGGCCAAGCCCGCCGCCCCCGGCATCGACCAGGGCATCGTCAAGGGCCTGTACCGGTTCAACACGGCCGAGTCCGCGGGCGTCACCGTCCCGGCCAACGCCCCGCGCATCCAGCTCATGGGCTCGGGCACCGCGATCCACTGGGCGCTCACCGCGCAGCGGATGCTGGCCGAGGAGTGGGGGATCGCCGCCGACGTGTGGTCCGCGACCTCCTGGTCCGAGCTGCGCCGGGACGCCATGGAGGCCGACGCGGCCCTGCTGCGCGGCGAGGAGCGGGTGCCGTTCGTCCGCCAGGCGCTCCAGGGCGCCGAGGGCCCGGTGCTGGCGGTCTCCGACTACATGCGCCAGGTCCCGGACCAGATCGCGCAGTGGGTCGAGCAGGACTGGTCCTCGCTGGGCGCGGACGGCTTCGGTCTCTCCGACACCCGCGCGGCCGCCCGCCGCCACTTCGGTGTCGACGCCGAGTCGATCGTGGTCGCGGCCCTCGCCCAGCTCGCCAAGCGCGGCGAGGTGCAGGCGACGGCGGTGAAGGAAGCCCGCGAGAAGTACGGTCTGTGACCTCCTGAGGTCGGAAGAAGGGGTACGGCGCTGCGCCGTACCCCTTCTCCCTTTTCCCCCGCCGTTCTTTTCCCCCGCCGTTCCGCGTGCGGGGTGGGGGTACAGGCCCGATGCTGGTGCCGTGATGGACGAGACGGAGTTCTGGGAGCTGATCGACGCCACCCGCGAGGCCGCCGAGGGCGATCCCGAGGAGCAGGCCGACCTGCTGGTCGACCGGCTGCTCCAGTTCGACCCGGACATGGTGCTGGACTTCGCCCGTCACTTCGAGGCCCGCTACAACCGCGCCTACCGCTGGGACCTGTGGGGCGCGGCCTGGCTGCTGCTGGACGGGGCGAGCGACGACGCGTTCGACTACTTCCGCTGCTGGCTCATCGGCCAGGGCCGCGAGGTCTTCGAGGGCGCCCTGCACGACCCGGACTCCCTGGCCGGGCTGCTGGACGAGTTCGACGAGGAGATCGACGGCGACGGCGAGGAACTGGGCTACGCCGCCGACGAGGCGTACGAACGCCTGACCGGCATGGTCGCCCCCGACCTGGGCATCGCCCCGGCCCCCGGCGAGCCCGCGGGCACCCCGGTCGACTTCGAGAACGACGGCACCCTGGCCACGCGCTACCCCACCCTGTGGGAACGCTTCAAGCCCTGATCGCCCGTTGACCCGCCGGCTGCCGCGCCGTGATCATGGGCTCCTTCGTCGAGGGGTGGGAGCTGTGATGCGGCACTTCGTCAGGCCCGGGGGCACGCCGCCGGTGAACGGCTACAGCCACGCGGTGACGTTCGCGGGGCCCATGGTCGCGGTCTCCGGGCAGGTCCCGGTGGACGCGGAGGGGCGGCTGGTGGGCGAGGGGGACGCCGAGGCGCAGGTGCGGCAGGTCTACGCCAACCTGGACGCCGCGCTGCGGGCCGCGGGGTCGGGGCTGCGGCACGTGGTCAAGCTGACCGTCTTCCTGACCGACCTGGACGACCTGGCCGCCTTCCGCAAGGTCCGCGACGAGCACCAGGACCCCGAGCGGCCGCCCGCCTGCTCGCTGGTGCGGGTCGCGGGGCTGGTGCGGCCGGACTTCCGGGTGGAGATCGAGGCGTGGGCGCTGGTGCCGGAGGGCGACTAGCGGATGCGGCCCTGGAGGAGGGCTGCCTTGGCTCGGATGGTGGGGAGGGTGGCGGTGAGGGCCGCTCCGGGGCAGGTGGTGGGGTAGCCGTCGTTGTGGCCCGCCACGGTGGGGAAGGTGGCGGTGACGCCCGACTTGTAGCGGCTGAGGCCGCTGGTGGAGACCAGGCGGACGCGGGCCCGGGGGTCGGTGTCGGAGGGGCCGAGTTTCCAGGCGGCGAGGGCGGCGATGGAGTCGGTCATCGCCCGCGGGACCGTGGCCCCCGAGGTGAAGGTGCCGAGCGCGGCGATGCCCGCCGAGCGGTGGTTGAACCCCTGGGTGTGGGCCCCGGTGACCGCCCGGTCCACGCCCCCGGCGCGGCCCTCGTAGATGGTGCCGCAGCGGTCGACCAGGAAGTTGTAGCCGATGTCGTCCCAGTGCCGGCCGCCGGTCTGGCCGGAGTACAGCGCGCGGATGATGCGCGGGGAGTCGGCGCAGTCGTAGTCGTTGGGCGAGTCGGTGTGGTGGATGAAGACGGCGACGACCTTGTCGTCGTAGCGCGGCGGCGGCTGGCTGCGCCGGGCCGTGCCGTCCAGCCAGGCGGAGCGGGGCAGGATGGCCGGGTGGGGCGCGCGGTGGGCGATGGGAGCCGTCCGCGGGGCCGGGTGCGCGGGCTGGGCCGTGACGGAGCGCTCGCTGCCCCGCGCGAACAGCAGCAGGACCACGACGGCGGTGAGGGCGGAGAGGCAGCCGAACGAGGTCGGCAGGGCGCCGGGCGGGCGCGCGGAACGCCGGTGGCGCGTCCACGCCGGTGACCACTTCATGATCCCACTCTCGGGTCGCGGCGACGGGTCCGCGATGTGTGGTGTGCCACCCGGTGGAACCATCGTCCCGGGTTGGGACGTTTCTGTGGGTACACACACACGAGGACCGTTCGCCCAGGCGGCAGGGCGGGCGGCTGATCATCGGGGCTGCTCCGCCCGTACTAGGGGTATCTCTCCGGCCGTCGCGGACCCGTGAGGTTCGGAGAGACACTCCCTAGGGGGTGCGAGAGAAAGGCGGCTCCGTGGACCTGCTCGACGTGCTGCTCGTGCTGGTGATCCTGCTCTACGCGGCGTCCGGGTACCGGCGCGGCCTGGTGGCGGGCTGTGTCTCGCTGGCCGGATTCGTGGGCGGCGCGGCGGTCGGCGTGTGGGCGCTGCCGTGGGTCACCGGTCTGGTGACGCGCGGCTCGGCGGCGGCGACGGTGGTCGCGGTGCTGACGGTGCTGGTGCCGGGCATGATCGGGCACGAGCTGGCGGGCCGGCTGGCGCTGCGGCTGCGGCGGCGGATGGACGAGTCGGGCCGCGGTCCGCTGCGGGTGGCGGACGGTGTCGGGGGCGCCGCGGCCAACGGGGTCGCCGTGCTGCTGGTGGCCTGGGTCGCGGCGAGCGTGCTGGGGGCGGCGCCCTCGCAGACGGTGACGTCGGCGATCCGCGACTCCGCGCTGCTGGGCGCGGTGCAGCGGACGATGCCCGAGACCACCCCGGCCTGGTTCTCGCGGGCCACCTCCGCGCTGACGGAGGCGGGCTTCCCGCAGGTGTTCAACCCGTTCGAGAACGAGTCGACCGCCCAGGTGGCCGAGCCCTCCGGGGACAGTGTGACCCCGGCGGCCACGGAGGCGGCCCGGCGCAGCACGGTGAAGATCGAGGGTGCGGCGGGCGCCGAGGGCCGCGAGGGCAGCGGGTTCGTGTACGCGCCGCGCCGGGTGATGACGAACGCGCACGTGGTGGCCGGCATCGACGACCCGACGGTGCGGATCGGCGGGGTGGGTCCGTCGTACCGGGCGCGGGTGGTGCTGTTCGACTCGGACCGGGACGTGGCGGTGCTGTACGTACCGGGTCTGCGGGCGCCGGTGCTGCCGTTCGACGGCTCGGCGCGGCGCGGCGCGTCGGCGGTGGTGGCGGGCTATCCGCAGGACGGGAGCCTGAACCTCCAGGCGGCGACGGTGGCGAACCGGGTGCGGGCGACCGGCCAGAACATCTACAGCGACCGCACGGTCACCCGGGAGATCTACTCCATCCGCTCCACCGTGCGGCCGGGCAACTCGGGCGGGCCGCTGCTGACCACGCAGGGCCGGGTCTACGGCGTGGTCTTCGCCCGGTCCACCTCGAACTCGGAGACGGGGTACGTGCTGACCGCGTCGGAGGTCTCCGCGGACGCGCGGCGGGCGCGGACGGCGACGGCGCCGGTGGACACGGGCGAGCTGATCACGGAGTAGGCGGCCGTCAGGGGTACGGCGCGCCGCCCTGATTCCGGGCCCGCGGGGCATGCTGGGATCATGGACTCTTCCCGAATCGCGGTGGCCGGCGCGTCCGGTCTCATCGGCAGCGCCCTGGTGCGGTCCCTCACCGACGACGGGCACCAGGTGGTGCGGCTGGTCAGGCGGGAGCCGCAGGGCCCCGACGAGGTGCGCTGGGACCCCGAGGAGCAGTACGTCGACGCGGCCGGGCTGGCGGGCTGCGACGCGGTGGTCAACCTCGCGGGGGCCGGGATCGGCGACAAGCGCTGGACGCCGGAGTACAAGCGGGTGATCCGCGACAGCCGGGTGCTGGGCACGACCGCGCTCGCGGAGGCCGCCGCCTCCCTGCCGGAGCCGCCGCGAGTCTTCGTGAACGGCAGCGCGATCGGCTTCTACGGCGAGACCGGCGACCGGATCACGGACGAGGACGCCCCGCCCGGCGAGGGCTTCCTGCCCTCGGTGTGCGAGGAGTGGGAGGAGGCGGCGGCGCCGGTGCGGGAGGCGGGCGTGCGCACGGTCTTCGCGCGCACCGGGCTGGTCGTGGCGTCCGGGGGCGGGGCGTGGGCGCGGATGTTCCCGCTGTTCAAGGCGGGGCTCGGCGGCCGGCTCGGGGACGGGCGGCAGTACTGGTCGTACGTCGCGCTGCACGACGAGGTGGCCGCGATCCGGCATCTGCTGGACCGCGACGACCTGTCCGGCCCCTTCAACCTGACCGCGCCCGACCCGCTGACCAACCAGGAGATCACCGAGGCGATGGGCCGGGTGCTGCACCGGCCGACGCCGTTCCCGGTGCCGGCGGCGGTGCTGCGCACGGTGCTGGGCGAGATGGCCGGGGACGTGCTGGGCAGTCAGCGGGTGGTGCCGAAGAGGCTGCTGGAGTCCGGGTTCCGGTTCGCGTTCCCGGGGATCGAGGAGACGATCCGGGCGGCCGAGTAGCGCGGTGGAGTAGAGCCGTCCAAGGCGGGCAGCGAGCGGATATGACTGTATGCGACCTCCATGCGACCGTGCCCTGTCGATGCGCGACTGTCCTTGACCGACAAGGGTCCTAACCTCGACCCGAATTCGCGTATCCGGCGGGCCGGTCGGGGGCATGACGTCTCCACCGGCCGCGCAACCACAGGAGGGGCCTCGTGCTTGAGCCCGCGTACCAGGTGGACGTCGTCGTCGTGGGAGCCGGGGTCGCCGGACTCGCGGCGGCCCATCGGCTCACCAGCGCAGGAGTGACGACCGCAGTTCTGGAGGCCGCCCCGGAGGTCGGCGGCCGCATGTCGACCGAGACGGTCGACGGTTTCCGTCTCGACCGCGTCGGACGGCCGCTGTCCGTACCCGGCCCCGAGCTGCGCACCGCGCCGGGGCTGGAGCCGCTGGCGCTGCGGCGTTTCGCCCCCGGTGTGCTGCTGCACCGGGACGGCCGCACGCACCGCGCGGGCGCGCCCGCGCCGGCCGGGGGCGCGAGGGGCGCACTTCATGTGGCGCGCGCCCTGGCGAGCGCCCCCAGGGGGCCGGTCGCCGCCCCCGGCCGGACCGGGACACCGGTGGGCGGGGCGTGGGACCAGGCCCGGCTCGGCGCCGCGCTGGCCCGGATCGCGGCCACCCCCGTGGAACGCCTGCTGGCCCGCCCGGAGGAGGCCGCCGCCGACGCGCTGGCGGCACGCGGGATACCCGCCCGTACCGTCGAGGGCTTCCTGCGCCCGCTGCTGGCCGCGCTGCTGTGCGACCCGGAACTGACCACCTCCAGCCGCGGCGCCGACCTCGCCCTGCGGGCGTTCGCCGGGGGACGGCTGGCCGTGCCGGAGGGCGGCGCCGAGGCGCTGCCCCGGCTGCTGGCACGCCACCTGCCGCCGGGCACGGTGCGCACCGGGGTGCGGGTCACCTCGGTCTCCACCACCTCGGTCACCACGGCCGAGCACGGTGTCCTGCGCTGTCGCGCGGTCCTGCTGGCCACGGACGCGCGGGCGGCGGCCGAGCTGCTGCCGGGCCTGCGCGTCCCGGACTTCCACCCGGTGACCGTGGTCCACCACACCACCGACGACCCCGGACCGGCGCTGGCCACCGGCTCCTCGCTGCTGCTGGACGCCGACCGGGGCGGCCCGGTCGCGCACACGGCGGTGCTCAGCGAAGTCGACCCGGGCCGGGCGCCGGCGGGCCGGGCGCTGATCTCCTCGACCGTGCTGGGCGCCCCGCCCGAGGACGTCGACGCGGCCGTCCGCGCCCACCTGGCCCGCCTGTACGGCACGCCCACGAAGCACTGGGAGACCCTGGCCGTCCACCACACCCCGGACGCGGTTCCGGCGATGCGCCCCCCGTACGACCCCCACCGCCCGGTGCGCCTCCTGGCCGGTCTCTACGTCTGCGGCGACCACCGCGACACCGGCACCGTCCAGGGCGCCCTGCAGTCGGCGGGCCGGGCCACCGCGGCCGTCCTCACCGACCTGGGCGTCACCGCCTCGATGCACCGGTCGGACCCGCCGTCGACGATGCCGCGAGCGGCGTAGCGCGGGGCCCGTAGCCCGTAGCCCGTCTGGCCTAACCCAGCGCCGCCACCCGCTCCCGGTACCCGCGGGCGGGAGGCGCGTCGCGGTAGGGCTCCAGGCGGCGTTCGAAGTCGCGGATGTACTCCACGGCCCGGACCGAGCGCATCTCGGCGGCCTGGGCGGCGGCCTCGGCCGCGAGGGCGCACGCCTGGTCGAGGTCGCCGAGGCCCAGACGGGCGGTGGCCAGGACCACACGGGAGAACACCCGGCTGCGGGCGTGCGCGGCGGGGCGCAGCCGCAGCGAGCGCTCCGCGTGCTGGGCGGCCGGCCGGAACTGGTGCAGGTCCCGGTGGCAGTGGCCGAGTTCGTCGGCGAGCTGGGCCTCGTCGAAGAAGCGCGCCCAGTGCGGCACGTCGTCGCCGGGCCGGGCGGTCTCCAGGGCGCGCTCGGCCCGTACCAGCGCGCCGGTGCACGCCCGGGCCTCGCCGAGGACGGCGTGCGCCCGCGCCTCCGCCGCGTGCAGCAGGGCCTGCACCACCGGCGGCGCGCCGGTGCCGATGCCCTGCTGGGCGACCCGCGCCAGCTGGACGGCCTCCCGCCCGTGCCCGAGGTAGACGGCCTGGCGGCTCATGGTGACCAGCACGTAGGAGCCGTAGGCGCGGTCCCCGGCCGCCTGGGCGAGCCGCAGGGCCTGGACGAAGTACCGCTGGGCGAGCCCGTGCGCGGCGATGTCGTACGAGGTCCAGCCCGCGAGCCGGGTGAGGTCGGCGGCGGCGCCGAACAGCCTGCGGCCGGTCTGCTCGGAGTAGCTGCCGCGCAGCATCGGCTCGCACTCGTGCTCCAGGTAGCGCACGAGGGCCTGCCGGGCGTGCCCGCCGCCGTACTGGTCGTCCAGGGCGCGGAACAGCTCCCCCACCGAGCGCAGCGCGGCGAGGTCGCCACCGGTCACCCGGTGCGCGGGCGGCCGTCCGGCACCGGCGGCCGGAGGGCGTGCGGACCCCGCCTCCACGGGCCGCGCCTGGGCCGGTACCCGGGCGGCCGGCTCGCGCGCCACCCGGTCGTCGGCCTTGCCGATCAGCCAGTCCCGGCTGGGGACCACCAGCCCCGCGGGCGTGAACGCGATCTTGCTCAGCTCGGCGTGGCTGCCGGAGTCCTTGCGCCACAGCCCGCCGACGATGTCCACGGCCTCCTCGGGGGTGCCCGCGAACTCCAGCCCGGCGTACACCGGCGCACAGGCGTCGAGGCCGAGGTCCTGTGCGGTGAGCCGGCGGCCGAGGCGGCGGGTGAACACCTCGGCGATCAGCGCGGGGGTGGTCCCGCGCGGCTGCTGTCCGCGCAGCCAGCGGGTGACCGAGGTCTTGTCGTATCTGAGGTCCAGCCCGTGTTCCAGGCCGAGCTGATCGACGCGACGGGCCAGACCCGCGTTGGAGAACCCCGCCTCTGCGATGAGCGCGGCGAGCTGGCGGTTGGGGGTGCGCTGCGCGGGTCGGTCCGTCATGTGCGGTGCGGTCTCCTGACTGACAGGCCACTGAGGTGCCGGGACGGGCTGTGAGCAGCCCTTTTGGCCTCACGAACGGCGCGAATGTAGCGGAGAGTGAACAACCCGACGCATAGATCCCCAGGCATTCATCCGATCGTGTGAGGATTACCCGTGGGGCTGACGTCACCCGTCCGGACGTACAGTGGCGTGGGCGCCGTACGCGCCTGACAGACCCGACGAGGGGTGCCCGGCCAAGGGAGGCGCTTGCCGTGAGTGAGCTGCGGTTCGTCCACATGGGATTCGGCGCGGACGCCGTCGACTACCAGGAGGCGTGGGACGAGCAGCGCCGGGTGCACGCCGCCCGGTTCGCCGACGAGACCTCCGACACGGTCCTGCTGCTGGAGCACCCGCCGGTGTACACCGCCGGCCGCCGCACCGAGGAGAGCGAGCGCCCGCTGGACGGCACTCCCGTCATCGACGTGGACCGGGGCGGCAAGATCACCTGGCACGGTCCGGGCCAGCTCGTGGGCTACCCCATCCAGAAGCTCCCCCGCCCGGTGGACGTGATCGCCCATGTGCGCCGCCTGGAGGAGGCCCTGATCCGCACCTGCGCGGAGTTCGGCGTCGAGACCACCCGCGTCGAGGGCCGCAGCGGGGTCTGGGTCCTCGGCGACCCGGTCGAGCAGCGCCTCGGCGGCCTCTCGCTGGACTTCGACCCGCGGATCGCGGACGAGGAGTTCGACCCCCGGATGAACGGCCCGGAGTACGCGCCCTCCAACGCCGGCCAGCGCCGCGAGGACCGCAAGATCGCCGCGATCGGCATCCGCGTCGCCAAGGGTGTCACGATGCACGGCTTCGCCCTCAACGTGAACCCGGACAACCGCTGGTTCGACCGGATCATCCCGTGCGGCATCCGCGACGCCGGTGTCGCCTCCCTGGCGAACGAGCTGGGCCGGGACATCACGATCGAGGAGGTCGTACCCGTGGTCGAACGCCACTTGCGGGAGGTCATGGCCGAGGCCGTCCTCGCGCCCCGGGTGATCGAGAAGCCCGCCGCGGTCTGATCCGGGAATGCGGCCTGCGTCCGCGAGGTTTTCGCCCCCGGTAGGACCCGATGTACACGGGCGTACTCTGGTGTACGCCGAAGAATCGAAGACTCAACTTCGCAACAAGCAGGGAGCCGGTCGTGTCCGCAGTCGCACCCGACGGACGCAAGATGCTGCGCCTGGAGGTCCGTAACAGCCAGACCCCCATCGAGCGCAAGCCCGAGTGGATCAAGACGCGGGCGAAAATGGGCCCCGAGTACACCAAGATGCAGAACCTCGTGAAGAGCGAGGGCCTGCACACCGTGTGCCAGGAGGCCGGCTGCCCCAACATCTACGAGTGCTGGGAGGACCGCGAGGCGACCTTCCTCATCGGCGGCGACCAGTGCACCCGGCGCTGCGACTTCTGCCAGATCGACACCGGCAAGCCCGAGGCGCTGGACCGCGACGAACCCCGCCGCGTGGGCGAATCCGTGGTCACCATGGACCTCAACTACGCCACGATCACCGGCGTCGCCCGCGACGACCTGGAGGACGGCGGCGCCTGGCTGTACGCCGAGACCGTGCGCCAGATCCACGCCCAGACCGCGGGCCGCGAGACCGGCCGCACCAAGGTCGAGCTGCTGGCCCCGGACTTCAACGCGGTGCCCGAGCAGCTCGCCGAGGTCTTCGAGTCCCGCCCCGAGGTCTTCGCGCACAACGTCGAGACGGTCCCGCGCATCTTCAAGCGCATCCGCCCCGGCTTCCGCTACGAGCGCTCGCTGAAGGTCATCACCGAGGCCCGCGACTTCGGCCTGGTCACCAAGTCCAACCTGATCCTCGGCATGGGCGAGACCCGCGAGGAGATCGTGGAGGCGCTCCGGCAGCTGCACGACGCGGGCTGCGAGCTGGTCACCATCACCCAGTACCTGCGCCCCTCCGTGCGCCACCACCCCGTCGAGCGCTGGGTGAAGCCGCAGGAGTTCGTGGAGCTGAAGGAGGAGGCCGAGCAGATCGGCTTCTCCGGCGTGATGTCGGGCCCGCTGGTCCGTTCCTCCTACCGCGCCGGGCGTCTTTACCAGATGGCGATCGAGAAGCGTGGTACGTACATCGCCGCCCAGGCGGTGTGAGCAAGTCGTGTGAAATCACGCACAAGTTCCTACTGGCCAGTAGTGGCCGAGTCGACGCGGTCCCGTCCGTCCTCGCTGATGAGGGCGCTCGCGGGGCCGCGTCGGCGTGTGCGGGCCCCTCGCCGGGGCTTCACCACCGTTTGACCGGTCGGTCACGCGCTGGTAACACCAATCAGTGACCCTGGTATCACGCCACGTACACCACCCGCACCGAGGGGGGACCTCGATCATGCAGGCCGCACCCGTCCGCGCCACCGCCATCCCGTCCTTCGCCGTCGCCCTGCGCGCGGTCGAGACGCTGCTGCTCCAGGGCGGCCAGCGCACCGCCCGCCGCAACGCCTGGACCTCCGTCCTGGAGGACCGCCGCCGCGCCAAGGACCGGGTCGAGGCGCAGCAGTTCCTCGACCGCGCGTCCACCCGCCCCTGACCCGGATCACCCCGCCGTCCCCGCGCGGGCACCGCCGTCGAGAGTGCTCCGGCGGCCACGTAGACTCGGGGGCATGGCGAGGAAGGAAACCGCGGCGGACGCCGCGAGCGCAGGGCGACTGAAGCAGATCGCTCTCACGTACAAGATGACCCGCAAGGCCGACAAGACGATCGGTCTTGTACTCGCGGCTGTCGGACTCGGCATTTTCGCCGTCCTCCTCGTGATCGGCTTCCTGGTCGGGCACCCGGTCTACCTCGGCATCCTGGGCGTGCTGCTCGGTCTGCTGGCGACGGCCATCGTGTTCGGCCGCCGGGCGGAGCGGGCCGCGTTCGGTCAGATGGAGGGCCAGCCGGGCGCCGCCGCCGCGGTACTGGACAACATCGGCCGGGGCTGGAGCACCACCCCCGCGGTGGCGATGAACCGCAGCCAGGACGTGGTGCACCGCGCGGTCGGCAAGGCCGGCATCGTGCTGGTGGCCGAGGGCAACCCGAACCGGGTGAAGAGCCTGCTGGCGGCCGAGAAGAAGAAGATGAACCGCATCGTCGCCGATGTCCCGGTGCACGACGTGATCGTCGGCGACGGCGAGGGCCAGGTGCCGCTGAAGAAGCTGCGCACGACCATGCTGAAGTACCCCCGGGTGCTCACCGGCCCCCAGGTGACCGTCACCAACGACCGCCTGCGCGCGCTGGGCGACCTCATGAGCAACATGCCGCTCCCCAAGGGTCCGATGCCGAAGGGCATGCGGATGCCGAAGGGCGGCGGCGGCAGGTCCCGCTGACCGACGACGACATGAGAAGGGGCGCCCGGAGACTCTCCGGGCGCCCCTTCTTCTTGTTCTTCTTGGCGCGTGCTAGATCCTGACCTCGACCGTCTGGGCGAGCCGGTCATGCAGGCCGCGGCCGTCGCGGTCCCAGACCAGCGCGGGGACGGCCAGGCAGAGCAGGCAGGTCCGCAGCAGGGCGCGCGGCGGGCTGACCGTGCCGGTCCGCAGCGCGACGACGCGCAGCCCGAGCAGGCGCTTGCCCGGCGTGGAGCCGAGGGTGCCCACGGTGAGCGCGCTCAGGACGAAGAAGACGAGCAGGGCCCAGTTGCTGGTGGCCGGGCTGTTGCCGTGGGTGATCAGGCCGTATGCGATCAGCACGCACAGCCCCCAGTCCACGGCGAGGGCGCCGAGCCGGCGCCCCGGACGGGCGATCGAGTTCGGCCCGGTCTCCGGCAGCCCGAGCTGCTCGCCCCGGTAGCCGAAGTCGGCGCCCGCTTCTTCCATGGCCGCGCGCGGCCCGGAGAGCCACGACCCCATCACTTCCCTGTTGTCCACCCGACCACGGTACTGCGCCCGCTTTCGGGCAGTACGCGCAGGGGTGTGTCGGCGCTAGGGTTGAGGCATGGCCGGTTAACTTCTGCGAAACAAACGAGTCACGCCCGAGAAATCACCCGTCCCTAGGGTCGAGACCAGCGTGTGCCACCGCACTGGCCGCACGAACGATCTACCACCCCGGCGGGAACGGTCGGGAGTAGGAGGAGCTGGATGTTCCAGAACGCCGACGAGGCCAAGAAGTTCATCGCGGACGAGGACGTCAAGTTCGTCGACGTCAGGTTCTGCGACCTGCCGGGCGTCATGCAGCACTTCACCGTGCCCGTCCAGGCGTTCGACCCGGACGAGGAGCTGGCGTTCGACGGCTCGTCGATCCGTGGCTTCCAGGCCATCCACGAGTCCGACATGGCGCTGCGCGCCGACCTGTCGACGGCCCGCGTGGACCCGTTCCGCCGCGACAAGACGCTGAACATCAACTTCTTCATCCACGACCCGATCACGGGCGAGCAGTACTCCCGTGACCCGCGCAACGTGGCCAAGAAGGCCGAGGCGTACCTCGCCTCCACCGGCATCGCCGACACCGCGTTCTTCGGCCCCGAGGCCGAGTTCTACGTGTTCGACAGCGTGCGCTTCAAGACCGCCGAGAACGAGGCGTTCTACCACATCGACTCCGAGGCGGGCGCCTGGAACACCGGCGCCGTCGAGGACAACCGGGGTTACAAGGTCCGCTACAAGGGCGGCTACTTCCCGGTCCCGCCGGTCGACCACTTCGCCGACCTGCGCGCCGAGATCTCCCTGGAGCTGGAGAAGAACGGCCTCCAGGTCGAGCGCCAGCACCACGAGGTCGGCACCGCCGGCCAGGCGGAGATCAACTACAAGTTCAACACGCTGCTCGCCGCCGCGGACGACCTCCAGCTCTTCAAGTACATCGTGAAGAACGTCGCCTGGCGCAACGGCAAGACGGCCACCTTCATGCCGAAGCCGATCTTCGGCGACAACGGCTCGGGCATGCACGTCCACCAGTCGCTGTGGTCGGGCGGCGCCCCGCTCTTCTACGACGAGGCCGGTTACGCGGGCCTGTCGGACATGGCGCGCTACTACATCGGCGGCATCCTCAAGCACGCCCCGTCGCTGCTGGCCTTCACCAACCCGACGGTGAACTCGTACCACCGCCTGGTCCCGGGCTTCGAGGCGCCGATCAACCTGGTGTACTCGCAGCGCAACCGCTCCGCCGCGATGCGCATCCCGATCACGGGCTCCAACCCGAAGGCCAAGCGCGTCGAGTTCCGCGCGCCCGACTCCTCCGGCAACCCGTACCTCGCCTTCTCCGCCCTGCTGCTCGCGGGCATCGACGGCATCAAGAACAAGATCGAGCCGGCCGAGCCGATCGACAAGGACCTCTACGAGCTGGCCCCCGAGGAGCACGCGGGCGTCGCCCAGGTCCCGACCTCCCTCCCGGCCGTCCTCGACCGCCTCGAGGCCGACCACGACTTCCTGCTCCAGGGCGACGTCTTCACCCCGGACCTCATCGAGACGTGGATCGACTACAAGCGCACGAACGAGATCGCGCCGCTGCAGCTGCGTCCGCACCCGCACGAGTTCGAGCTGTACTACGACGTGTGATCGTCGCCCCCTGAAACCGGGCCCTGCCCCCGTCTCCGTCCCGGAGGCGGGGGCGGTTCTGTTTCACCAGGTCAGCGTCGCCGCCACCGGCAGGTGGTCGCTGTCGGTGCCGGGGAGGGTCCAGGAGCGGTCGGCCCGCAGGCCCCGGTAGAGGACGTGGTCGATGCGGGCCACCGGGAAGGCGGCCGGCCAGGTGAAGCCGAAGCCGGTGCCGGCGGTGGTCTGGGTGGAGTGGAGGCGGGCCCGGAGGTCCGTGAAGGCGCGGTCGTCCAGGGTGCCGTTCAGGTCGGCCAGGAGGAGCACCCGGGGGTTGCGCTCGGTGGCGACGGCCCGGCTCAGGGCGGCAGCGCCGATGTCGCGGCTGCTGGTCCAGAAGCCGGTGCGGGGCATGAGGCGGACGGAACCCAGGTGGGCGACGTACACCGCGAGGGGGCCGTGCGGGGTGGCCACCGTGGTGTGGAGGGCCCGGTTCCCGGGGAGTCGCGCGGCGGCGGACCTGGTGGCGGCCAGCGGGCCGTAGTTCATGATGTCGATCGTGCGGGTCCCGGAGAGGGGGAGCCTGCTCCAGAGCCCGACGGTGCCGCGTACCGCGTGGTACGGGTAGGTCCGGGCCAGCGTCCGCTCGTACGAGGGGGCCGCTTTCGGGGTCAGTTCCTCCAGGGCCAGCAGGTCCGCGCCGGAGGCGGCCAGGGCGCGGGCCGTGCCGGCCGGGTCGGGGTTGGCGGCGCCGACGTTGTGGGTGGCCACGGTGAGGTCGCCGCCGGGGTGGGACTTGTCGTGCAGGAGGCCGGCGAAGAGGGTCGTCCACACCACCGTCGGCAGCAGCAGCGCGGCCGTCGCGGAGAGGGACCGGCGCCGAAGAGCCGCGGCCAGCAGTACGGGGACGAACACGCCGAGCCACGGCAGGAGGTTCTCCAGCAGACCGCCGAGCCCCGCGGGGTCCGGGAGCGCCGCGTGCAGCAGCAGGAGCAGGCCGAGGAGCAGCGCCAGTACGGCGGGCACCGGGCCGCGCTTCCAGGGCTCCGGGCGGGAACAGGCGCGGAGGGCGTTTCGCATCATGCGTCCGAGCCAAGACGGTGCGGTGTTGCCGGAGCGTATGCGGATTCCGATACACGGACGATACGTACCGCCTCGTAGCCTCGACGGCATGCGTGTGCTGATCGTCGAGGACGAGCCCTATCTGGCGGAGGCCGTCCGCGACGGGCTGCGCCTGGAAGCGATCGCGGCGGACATCGCCGGGGACGGGGACCGCGCGCTGGAGCTGCTGGAGATCAACGCGTACGACATCGCCGTGCTCGACCGGGACATCCCCGGGCCGTCCGGCGACGAGGTCGCGCGGCGGATCGTCGCCTCCGGCAGCGGGATGCCGATCCTCATGCTCACCGCGGCCGACCGGCTGGACGACAAGGCGTCCGGGTTCGGGCTCGGCGCCGACGACTACCTCACCAAACCCTTCGACCTGCGCGAACTCGTGCTCAGGCTGCGGGCGCTGGACCGCAGGCGGGCCCATCACCGGCCGCCCGTGCGGGAGATCGCGGGGCTGTGGCTCGACCCGTTCCGCAGGGAGGTGCGGCGGGACGGGCGCCATGTCGCGCTGACCCGGAAGCAGTTCGCGGTGCTGGAGGTGCTCGTCGCCGCCGAGGGCGGGGTCGTCAGCGCCGAGGAACTGCTGGAGCGGGCGTGGGACGCGAACGCCGACCCGTTCACCAACGCCGTCCGCATCACCGTCTCGGCCCTGCGCAAGCGGCTCGGCGAGCCCTGGATCGTCCTCACCGTGCCGGGGTCCGGGTACCGCGTCGACGCCGGGGGCGGGCGTGGATAGGGCACCGGGGCCCAGCGTCCGCCTCCGGCTCACCCTCAGCTACGCCGGGTTCCTCATGCTCGCGGGCGCCCTGCTGCTGGCCGCGGTGTGGCTGTTCCTGCTGCGGTACGTGCCCGAGCGGGCGCTCATCGTGCCCTCGGGCACCCCGGTCACGTACGACGTCTTTCCCGTCCGGTCCAACCTGCTGCGGGTCTTCGCCCCGCGGGCGGCCGGGGTGCTGGCGTTCCTGCTGCTGTTCGGGCTGGCGGGCGGATGGTTCCTCGCGGGCCGCATGCTCGCGCCGCTGAGCCGCGTCACGGAGGCCGCGCGTGCGGCCGCGGACGGCTCCCTCTCCCACCGCATCCTTCTGCCGGGGCGCGGGGACGAGTTCCGCGAACTGGCCGACGCCTTCGACACGATGCTGGCCCGGCTCGACGCGCACGTCGCCGAGCAGCGGAGGTTCGCGGCCAACGCCTCGCACGAGCTGCGCACCCCGCTGGCGATCTCCAAGGCCCTGCTCGACGTGGCCCGCACCGACCCGGACCGCGACACCGGTGAGCTCCTCGGCCGGCTGCACGCCGTGAACGCCCGTGCCATCGGCCTCACCGAGGCGCTGCTCCTGATCAGCCGTGCCGAGCAGCGGGCCTTCGTCCGGGAGGACGTCGACCTGTCCCTGCTGGCGGAGGAGGCCACCGAGACGCTGCTCCCCCTCGCGGAGAAGCACGGCATCACCGTCGAGACCTCCGGCGACATCACGCCGGCGACCGGGTCCGAGGCGCTGCTGCTCCAGCTCACGACGAACCTCGTGCACAACGCGATCGTCCACAACCTGCCCGGCCGGGACGGGCGGGGCCGGGTGTGGGTCACCACGGGTGTCCGTCCCGGAACCGTGACGCTCACCGTGGAGAACACCGGTGAGGTGCTCCCGCCCGGGCTGGCCGCGACGCTCACCGAGCCGTTCCGGCGCGGAACCGAACGTGTCCACACCGACCACGCGGGCTCCGGCCTGGGCCTGGCGATCGTGCGGACCATCGCCCAGGCCCACGACGGCACCCTGACCCTCGTCCCGCGCACTTCGGGCGGGCTGAGGATCACGGTGGAACTCCCGGCGGGCCGGGCGGCCGGTGGTCGCCCTCCGGGCCCGTGACCGGCGGCGCCTCAGCCCTACGAGAAGGGCCGCCACCCTGCTGGGTGGCGGCCCTCCGCTGTCACAGTGCGGGAATCACCCCGGGACCACGATCACCACGACGGCGCCGTTGTTGTAGCCGTAGCCGGGGCCGAAGCCGTTGTTGAAGCCGTAGCCCGGTCCGTAGCCGTAGCCGCAGTTGCCCCACCAGCCGCAGCCGCGGTTGGTCGGCAACGTGACGTGGCCGGGAGTGGCCGCCGAGGCTGTACCGGCGATGGCTCCGCCTGCCAGGAGAAGTCCGGCGGCGGATGCCGCCATGAGGCGCTTGGCTCGCTGTGCGTTCATGGACGTACCTTCCTTCCACCCCACGTGCGGTCCGCGACAGCACGGTTCGATGGCCGCGCATCCGGAGCGGAGGTCCGGCGCGGTCGGTGGGCTGGCCGCCTTGAGTCCGCCGGGACGACGCCAGTACAGAGCGCGTCCCGCGCTGCGGCACTCCCACGATGCTAGGTGACCTCCGCCCGCTCGGCATCCGGAGCGGAAGCGGGCCCGGAGCCCGTGCAACCTTTCCCGCCGCCCGGGCTTCTTGGTTCATGGGAGAAGATCAGCCTCACCCGATGGCGCCGGACGAGAGAGGTCGTACGAGGATGACGGAACAGGACGACTGGCAGCGGGAGTTCGACCTCGGCTGGGCCGACTCCGCCGAACACAAAGAGCCCTCCGCACGGGCCCGGATGCTCGCGGCCCGCTGGAAGGAGAACCCCCCGGACCCGGCCCCCTTCCGCGCCGCCCCCACCCCGGCCCCCCGCAGAGGCTCATGGGTGTCCACGGCGGTGGTACTCGGCTCCGTGGCAGCGCTGATCGTGCTGCTGGGGTACGCGCAGATGCGGTCGTCGTATTGAACGTGCGCGGGTGCACACTGGAGGCACGGGGAGAGGTCGAGTGCGGGGTGATTCGAGATGACTGGCCGTTTTCGCAGTGACCGTCGGCTGACCGTGCGGATGACGGTCACCATGTTTCTGCTCGGGCTGCTGTACGTGGCGTTCGTGGCCGCGCTGATCGTGCTGCTGAAGTCGTGGGTGCTGGTCGCCGTGCTGGTGGCCGCGATGTTCGTGGCGCAGTTCTGGTTCTCCGACAAGATCGCCATGTTCGCGATGCGCGGGCATGTCGTGGAGCGGGAGCAGTATCCGGAGCTGCACGCGGTGGTGGACCGGCTGTGCGCGATCGCGGACATGCCCAAGCCGGTGATCGCCGTGTCCGACATCGGCATGCCGAACGCCTTCGCCACCGGCCGCAACCCCGATCACGCGGTGGTCTGCGTGACCACCGGCCTGCTGCGGCGGCTGGAGCCGGCCGAGCTGGAGGGGGTGCTCGCGCACGAGCTGTCGCACGTGGCGCACAAGGACGTCGCCGTGATCACCATCGCGTCGTTCCTGGGTGTGATCGCCGGGCTGATCGTCCGGTTCATGTTCTACTCGCAGCTGTTCGGCGGGGGCCGGCGCGACCAGAACACCGCCGCGATCTTCGCCGCGGTGATCGGTGTCTCGGCCGCCGTGTACGCGATCAGCTTCCTGCTGATCAGGGCGCTGTCGCGGTACCGCGAGCTGGCCGCCGACCGCGCCGCCGCGCATCTCACCGGCCGCCCGTCGGCACTGGCGTCGGCGCTGACCAAGGTGTCCGGGGAGATCGCCCGGATTCCGACGAAGGACCTGCGCACGGCGCAGGCGTTCAACGCGTTCTACTTCACCCCGGCCACCGGCAAGGAGCCCGGTATCGAGCGCTTCTTCTCCACGCACCCGTCCCTGGAGCAGCGGCTCACGCAACTGGGCCGGATCTCCGCGGAGCTGGGCGAGGCCGCCACTCCCGAGAAGACGGGCTGATCATTGGGTCTGCTGGACATCCTGCTGGGGCGTACGAAGCCGGTGGCGCCCGATCTCGATCAGCTCTTCGCGCTGCCCTCGGCAGCGATCACCCTCCAGGCGGCGGCCGGGTTCACCCCGGCCGGGTCGGGCGCGGTGTGCTTCGCCACGGTGGAGGGCGCGGCGTTCGAGCGGGCGCACCGGGAGGTACGGGAGCTGCTGGACGCCGACGCGGAGCGCAGCGGGCCGGTGGAGCTGACCCGGGACGACTACGGGTACTCCTGGATCAGCTCCCGCCGCTCCCCCGATCAGCTCCCCGAGCTGGTGAACGACCTGCACGCGGTGAACAGTTCGCTGGAGGCCGGCGGCTTCGGCCCCCAACTGCTGTGCTCGCTCGCCGCTTTCGAACGGGCGGACCAGGATGACGACCGCCGGCTGGCCCTGGTCTACCTCTACAAGCGCGGCACCTTCTATCCGCTGTGCACCCGCCCCGGCCACCAGCGCCGGGACAACGCCCTGGAGCTGCAGGTGGCGTCGGCGCTGGAGGGGGACCTGCGGATCGAGAAGGACACGTCCCGGTGGTTCCCGCTGTGGGACGCGCCGGGGATGACCGGCTGAGGGGTCCGGGGCCCGTCAGCGGCTCTTCTCCCGCTGCTGCCGGCGGATCTCGTGGGGGCGCTCGCGGCGGTAGCGGCGCTCCCACCTGGCCTGCCGGTCGCGGCGGTCCCGGTAGGCGCGGTAGGTGTCCGGGGGCGGGGCGGCGCCCGGCGGCGGGGGTGGTGGTGGCGTGCCGCGCCCGCTTCTCAGGTACAGCCAGAGCAGCGCGACGGCGGCGAGCCAGTAGAGGTGGTTGCCGGTGCCGAGGACGGCCAGGGTCAGGGTGGCGGCGACTATGAGAACGCTCATGGCGGAACCTCCTGACACCTCAACGTAGCGCCGCCGCTACTGTGCGTGCATCTTCTTTTCGGGTGCCGGTGACTGTGGGTGAATGCCCTTCATGACTCAACCTCCTTTCACGCTGCACGAGTTCACCGTCCCCTGCGACGGCGAGCGGCTGAGCGCGGTGCGCGCGGGCACACCCGGGGCGACGACCACGGCCGTGCTGCTGCACGGCGCCGGCACGGGCAGCAAGGAGCGCCTGCTGCCCCTCCTGGGCGCCTTCGCCGAACGGGGCTGCCACGCCCTGGCGTTCGACTTCTCCGGCCACGGCCGGAGCACGGGCCGCCTGTCCGGACTGAGTCTGCGCCGCCGCTTCGAGCAGGCGGCCGCGGTGATCGACGCCCACGCGGGGGACGGCCCGCTCGTGCTGGCCGGGTTCAGCATGAGCGGCCAGACGGTGGCGGACCTGGTGCGGCACTACGGGCGCCGGGTGGTCGCGGTGGGCCTGTGCGCGCCGGGGGTGTTCGCGGCGGCGGCGTGGGACGAGCCGTTCGGCGACGGGACCGGCGCCTTCACCAGGATTCTGCGCACCCCGGACAGCTGGCGGGACTCCCCCGCCCTGCCGGCTCTCCGCGCCTTCGAGGGCCGGGCGGTGCTGGTCGTCCCGGGCACGGACGCGGTCATCCCGGCCGAGGTGACGAAGGCGGTCGAGGAGGCGCTGTCGGCGCGGGCGCGGTACACGCGCCTGGAACTGCCGGACGCGGAGCACGCGTTGGGGATGTGGCTCCGGGACCACCCGGAGGACGGGCGGAAGCTGGCAGCGGAGCTGCTGGCGGGGTGAGCCCCGCCCCGGTGCCGGGCGCCGCCCCGCAGGGGGCGCCCGGCCGGTGGGCTCAGTGCAGCAGGGCCCGGACCATGCGGCAGGTGGTGGCGGACGGCGGGTGGACGCCGAGCCTGTCCGCCGTGTCGCGGATCGCCGCGTCGCGGGCCTGGGCCGGGAGGTAGACGCCCGAGTCGAGCAGGGCTATGGCCAGGCGCATGGCCTTCAGGCGCCGGTTGTGCGAGACGTACCACTCACGCGGCCGCCCCGCCGGCAGCGGGCGCTTCGCGGTGGGCGCGTAGGGCGAGTCGAGCGGCACGGGACGCTTGGCGGTGGACTGGGTCGGCGACGGCTTGTTCCTCGGAGCGGCGACGGGCACGGGCAACCTCCTGTGGCGAGCGGAGCACCCGCCGGGAATCCCGGCGAATCCTCTCGAACACTGCTCCCAGTCTACTGCCGGGCACTGACAACGGGCAGGGCGCACTGAAGCGCAGAATCCCTGGCGGGAAAGGGAATTGGCGCCCTGTCACCCGAGGGGCGCGAGGGGTGTCTGACATTCGAACAAGCAGAGCGGCGCGTACCGTGTCCGCATGGAGATCTGGATCAATCCCGCCTGTTCCAAGTGCCGTAGCGCGCTCGACGTGCTGGACGCCGAGGGAGCCGGGTACACCGTGCGGCGCTACCTGGAGGACGTGCCGAGCGCGCGGGAGATCCGGGAGCTGCTCGGCCGGCTGGGACTGGAGCCGTGGGACATCGCCCGGACCGGGGAGGCCGTCGCGGTCGAGCTGGGGCTCGGGCAGTGGGCGCGGGACGCGGACTCGCGGGAGCGGTGGATCGCGGCGCTCGCCGGGCACCCCGTTCTGATCCAGCGGCCGATCATCACGGCGGACGACGGCACGGCGCTCGTGGCACGGTCGGAGGACGCGGTGCGGGAGGCGCTGGGGCGGGGCACAACTGCCGTGTGACGTAGGTTACTTCGGCAACGGGTGTAACCCTTGAGTCACGACGGCCGGGCCTCCCGTACATAGCGGCGTACGCTCCCCTACCCCTGGAGGCGCCGATGTCGCGCAGGAGAAGTCTCGGCACCAAGAAGAAGATCGCGCTGCTGGTCAGCGCCGCCGCGGTGGCGGGCGGTGGGGCCTTCGCCCTGGCGACCACGTCGAACGCGGCACAGAGCCCGCAGGACGCCAAGACCCTGTCGTCGGCCGCGGACTCGACCGCGTGCCAGGGGTTCGCCACGGCCCTCGGCAACAACCAGAAGTTCATCGAGGGCCAGAAGGCGAACCCGGACGCGCAGTCCTCGGCCCGGATCGCCAACCGTGAGGCGGTCATCGAGCAGATCAAGGTCCAGCAGAAGGCTGCGGGCTGCACCGTTGGGGAGTCGGCTCAGGACTCCCAGGCGGCGCCCGGCGGCCAGCAGCAGGGCGGCGGCGCCCAGCAGGGCGCGGGCCAGCAGGCCGGTGGCGGTCAGCAGGCGGGCGGCGGTCAGCAGGCGGGCGGCGGCCAGCAGGCCGGCGGTCAGCAGAGCGCCCCGCCCGCGCAGGGCAACGGCGGCGGTGCCGCGGCCTCCGGCCAGCAGGTCTGCAACGGCTCCACCGTCACGCTCTCCGGCGAGGGCGGCGCCCCGGCGGCGTCCAGCAACCTGTTCCCGATCGGGACCACGCTGAAGGTCACCAACCTGGACAACAGCAAGTCCACGACCGTCAAGGTCGCCTCGGTGTCCGGCAGTTGCGCCCTGCTCAACAACGCGGCCTTCGAACAGGTCCGGGAGCCGGGCAAGTTCCTGATCCGCCGCGCCCTGATCGAGAAGGTGGGGTGAGGTACCACGAGGTGAACGGAAACCGGTGAGACGACGGCCCGGACCGACACGCTCGTCGGCTCCGGGCCGCTCCCCGGTCTCCCGGGACCCCCCGTCGACGGGCGGGGTCCGGAACTCGCCGCCTTGCGCGCACCCCGCGCAGGAGGAACAGGCGGCGCCTTCCGGACCCCGCCTCCGTCACGCGCGGACCCGCGTGACACTCGTGACCCCCGCCACAGAACCCCCAGGTAACACGGGGTTCACACGAGGGCAATGATCGGGAAATCGCCTGTTGGCACGCTGCCGGGCATATCGACGCGGCGTACGGTGCCGCGGCGCCGCGGCACCGCGAGTGCGGCCCGAACCACCCCGAAGGATGTGTCCCCGTGACCTTCAAGGCCGAGTACATCTGGATCGACGGCACCCAGCCGACGGCCAAGCTCCGTTCCAAGACGAAGATCATCACGGGTGCTCCGGCCGGTCTCGACGCGCTGCCCGTCTGGGGCTTCGACGGCTCCTCCACCAACCAGGCCGAGGGCCACGCCTCCGACCGCGTGCTCCGGCCCGTCTTCACCTGCCCGGACCCGATCCGCGGCGGCGACGACATCCTGGTGCTGTGCGAGGTCCTCGACATCGACATGACGCCGCACGTGTCCAACACCCGTGCCGCGCTCGCCGAGACCGAGGAGCGCTTCGGCGCCCAGGAGCCGATCTTCGGCATCGAGCAGGAGTACACCTTCTTCGACG
This sequence comes from Streptomyces sp. NPDC046860, assembly GCF_040645115.1. Taxonomy (NCBI): domain Bacteria; kingdom Bacillati; phylum Actinomycetota; class Actinomycetes; order Kitasatosporales; family Streptomycetaceae; genus Streptomyces; species Streptomyces sp. NPDC046860. The sequence goes on from NZ_JBEYXQ010000005.1 coordinate 271,067, forward strand.
GGACCCGGCCGCTCGGCTTCCCCAAGGACGGCTTCCCGGCCCCCCAGGGCGGCTACTACTGCGGTGTCGGCGCCGACGAGATCTTCGGCCGTGACGTCGTCGAGGCCCACCTGGACAACTGCCTCAAGGCCGGTCTCGGCATCTCCGGCATCAACGCCGAGGTCATGCCCGGCCAGTGGGAGTTCCAGGTCGGCCCGCTCGCGCCGCTGGAGGTCTCCGACCAGCTCTGGATCGCGCGCTGGCTGCTCTACCGCACCGCCGAGGACTTCGGCATCTCCGCCACCCTCGACCCCAAGCCGGTCAAGGGCGACTGGAACGGCGCGGGCGCGCACACCAACTTCTCCACCAGGGCGATGCGCGAGGGGTACGACGCGATCATCACCGCGTGCGAGTCGCTCGGTGAGGGCTCCAAGCCGCTGGACCACGTCAAGAACTACGGCGCCGGCATCGACGACCGCCTCACCGGCCTGCACGAGACCGCCCCGTGGAACGAGTACAGCTACGGCGTCTCCGACCGCGGCGCCTCGGTCCGCATCCCGTGGCAGGTCGAGAAGGACGGCAAGGGCTACATCGAGGACCGCCGTCCCAACGCCAACGTCGACCCGTACGTGGTGACCCGTCTGCTGGTCGACACCTGCTGCGCCGCGCTGGAGAAGGCCGGCCAGGCCTGATCACGCCGATCCCGCGAAGGGGCGCCCGCCGGACCGGCGGGCGCCCCTTCGGCGTCCCCGGTCCGGGCGGCGGATTTCGGTCAGGAAGGCGTCCAGGACGCGTCCAATGGATGGAAGAGGGCTCCTCCCCGGCATCCGGGTCTGCTTCAATGGGTCCATGGTCGGCTTCCAGAACCGCGTAGCTCCAGGTCGTGAGGACCTCGAGCCGTTCTGGCCTTCCCGTCAGCACGACGACTTCGACCGAGTGTGTTGCCGCGCGACCGACGCGCGGGCCCTGTGAGCATCGTGGCCTCCTGAGCGCCGTACACCACCGGCCTCATGGACGACCCGGCCTCCGGCCAGCGCCGTACGACGTACGTCCCCGGCGCGCACCCGACCACGAGTCGAGGTCGCCGCCTCGCCCGACGACACTCCTCGCGCGAAAGAGCTGACCCCTCATGGCGACTCACCTTCCCCAGTCCACCGCCACCCCTCTGACCGAGCACCCCGCCGCCCCGGCCGCCGCGCCCCGGCACCGGTTGCGCGCCGTCGACCGGGACGAGGAGTGGCAGCTGCCCGCCACCGCCGTCGCGGAGACCGTGGCCGGCCTGCTGCCGCCGGGTGCCACCTGGCTGCCCGCCCCGCCGCACACCCTGCCCGACCTGCCGGGCCGGCCGCCGATGGTCGGCTATCTGGTCCTGGTCCCCGCCGGCCAGCGGCCGCCCTTCGCCCCGGTGGCCGTCCCCGCCCCGGCCGCTCCCGCCCCCGAACCGGTGGTGCGGATCGACGCCGTGCGCCGGATCGCCCAGGTGGACGGAACGGAACTCGACCTGACCTACCTGGAGTTCGAGCTGCTCGCCCATCTGGTGGCTCACCCGCACCGGGTGCACACCCGCGACCACCTGGTCACCACGGTGTGGGGGTACGGCCATGTCGGCGACGGCCGTACCGTCGACGTGCACATCGCCCGGCTGCGCCGCAAGCTGGGCGCCCGGTACCGGCAGGCCATCCAGACCGTGCGCCGGGTCGGCTACAAGTACACGCCGCCGACGGCCGGTTGATCCGGTCCGCTCTGAGCGGACGCGTGTGCGACCCGCGTCCGCCCGGGGCACGATCACCCGCATGAAGCTTCTCGTGCTGGGCGGAACCGAGTTCGTCGGCAGGGCCGTGGTGGAGGCCGCGCTGGAGCGGGGCTGGGAGGTGACCGCGTTCAACCGGGGCAATCGCCAGCCCCCGCCGGACGTACGGTCGTTGCACGGCGACCGCACCTCCCCCGCCGGTCTGGCCGCGCTCGCCGCCGACGACACCCGCTGGGACGCCGTCGTGGACACCTGGAAGGGCGCGCCGAAGACCGTACGGGAGACGGCCCGGCTGCTGAAGGACCGCGTGGAGCGGTACGCCTACATATCCACCCGGTCCGTCTACACCTGGCCGTGGCCCACCCTGGGCGGCCTCGCCGAGGACGGGCCGCTGGTGGAGGGCGCCGCCGACGCGGAGGCCACCGACTACGGGGCGGACAAGCGGGGCGGCGAACTGGCCGCGCTGGAGAGCTTCGGCCCCGACCGCACCCTGCTGGCCCGGGCCGGGCTGATCCTCGGTCCGTACGAGCACGTCGGGCGCCTGCCCTACTGGCTGACCCGGATCGCGCGCGGCGGCGAGGTGCTGGCGCCGGGACCGCGCGAGATGCCGGTCCAGTACATCGACGTCCGCGACCTGGCCGACTGGCTGCTGGGCGCGCTGGACAAGGGGCTGAGCGGGCCGTTCGACCTGACGAGTCCGTCGGGTCACGCCACCATGGGCGAGCTGCTGGAGCGGTGCCGGGAGGTCACCGGATCGGCCGCCGAGCTGCGCTGGACCGACCCGGAGACGATCCTCGCGGCCGGGATCGAGCCGTGGACCGAGCTGCCGGTGTGGACCCCGCCGGACGGCGACCTGTCCTGTGTGCACCGGGGGGACGTGTCGCGCGCGCTGGCCACCGGGCTGGACTGCCGGCCGGTGGACGAGACGGTCGCCGACACCTGGCGCTGGCTGGCCTCCCTCGGCGGCCGTCTGCCCGAGGAGCCGGGCCGCACGGCGCCGGGCGTCCCGGCCGAGAAGGAGGCCGCGGCACTCGGGTCACCTCTCAACTCCCCCAGTTCAGAAGGCATTTCCTCTGCGGAGCCGGGGTAGGACTGGGAAATATTTGTGAGACCGGTGAACACCTCTGGTGCGGCGTGCGTATGGAAGGGCGCCGCTTCACTCCTGTCGGGCGCCTCGAAGCTGCCCCGCAAGGAAGTCAGAGGAGTTCCATGGGACGCAACATACGTAAACGCCGCTCGCCGCTGGCCGTGAAGGTCACCGCCGCATCGGCGGCCCTAGCGCTCGGCGGGGGCGGGCTGATCTGGGCGAACTTCTACGCCTCGGCTCACGAGTCGAACAACGACGCGTGGGGAGGCAACCGCACCAAGGCCACGGCCGCCCAGGTCGCCACGATCTCCTGCCCGGACGTCGGCCAGAAGCTGACCAACGTGCCGGACAAGGCCCGTACCGACGTCGCCGGTGAACTGTCCAATCTGGACCGGCAGATCACCGAGGCGTACCAGCGCCTGGCGACCACGCGTGACGCGCAGACCCGTGACGCGAGTTTCGTGCAGAACAGCATCCTGCAGCCGCTCAAGGAGCGCCGCCAGAACATCCTGGACCGGATCAAGCTGGAGATCACCCGCGTGGGCGGCACCGCCCCGGGCGACCTCGACACCCTGGCCAACTGCACCGGCACCCCGGCCGACCAGACCAACGCCGGCGGCCAGCAGCAGGGCGGTCAGAACAACGGCGGCCAGCAGCAGGGCGGGGGCCAGCAGCAGGGCGGCCAGAACAACGGCGGCGGCCAGCAGCAGGGCGGCGGTCAGCAGCAGGGCGGCCAGAACAACGGCGGCCAGCAGCAGGGCGGCGCCATCGGCGGCCAGGCCGGCAACGGCCCCGTCGCGGCCGACTTCGTCGACATCACCAAGGCCCAGGCCAACGTGAAGGCCAAGCCGCGCCAGGCGCGCAACGCCTCGCGGGGCACCTTCACCACGCGCTGCGGTGTGAACACCAACAAGAACCACAACACCGACAACGTGATCGTGGCGCCCGGCGTGAAGAACGGCGCGCACCACCTGCACGACTACGTCGGCAACCAGAAGATCGACGCCTTCGCCAGCAACGACACGTTCCTGCAGGGCGGTTCGAGCTGCCAGAACAAGAACGACCTGTCGTCGTACTACTGGCCGGTCGTCCGTGTCCAGGACGGTTCGCAGGACTTCGACCAGAACAACGACGGCGGCGGCAAGGAGGGCAACGTCGGCAAGATCCTGACGCCCACCTCGGCGCAGATCAAGTACGTCGGCAGCCCCACCGGCAAGGTCGTGGCGATGCCGCAGTTCCTGCGGATCATCACCGGTGACGCGAAGACCACCACCAACGGTCTGGCCAACGCCAACGCGCACTGGAGCTGCACCGGCTTCGAGAACAAGGTCCAGCTCACCGAGCAGTACCCGATCTGCCCGCAGGGCAGCAAGGTCGTGCGGACCTTCGCCTTCCAGAGCTGCTGGGACGGCCAGAACGCCGACAGCGCCAACCACCGCACGCACGTGGCCTTCGCGGACGCCAACGGCAACTGCCAGAACAACTTCAAGGCCATTCCGCAGCTCACCATGCGCCTGGTGTACGACATCGCGCCGCCCACCATCGAGAACGGCCAGGTGAAGAACGCCTACGCCGTGGACGGTTTCCCGGAGCAGCTCCACAAGCCCTCCACCGACCACGACGACTTCATCGCCATCACCAAGGGCGGGCTCGCCAACAAGATCGCCAACTGTGTGAACCGCGGTCAGAACTGCCAGTGATCACAGGCTCGTGATCCTCTGAAGACCCCCCTCCTCGGGGGATCACGACAGAAGGCCGGTGCCGGGAGAACCTCCCGTCACCGGCCTTCGCCGTCGTGTGCCGCGGGCCGGCGTCAGCCGGAGTGCTTCGCGCCGTGGCCGCTGTGGTCCGTGCCGACCTCCACGTCGCCGCCGAGCGTGCCGCGCAGCGCGTTGACCACGCCGTCGTCGCCCACGGCCACCCACTTGCGGCCGACGAGGTAGTGACCGCCGTAGTCCTTCGCGTCGTTGATCCACTCGCGCTGGCCCCGGTCGGTGGCGAAGGTGGCGAGGACGAACTTCCCGTCGGCGTTCTTGCAGAGCGCCTGGCGGATCTCGTCCGCGTCGGTCTGCATGTCGGGGCGGCACCTGACCTCGGCGGCCAGGCTCTCCAGGCTGCCGGTCGCGGTGGCCGGCACCTTCTCGGCGCCGCCGGAGTCGCCGCCCGCGCCGCAGCCCGCCAGTGTCAGCACCGCGGCGCCCACGAGCATCGCGCTGGTCATCCTCATCTGTTCCTCCGGTCCTGGTGGGCCAAGCATCGCGCACGCGGAGCCCCGCGAGGGCCCCGACCCTCGGATACGGCTGCGGGCGGCGGCACGCTCAAATCCCTTGATCGAAAGGCCGGATGCCTGCCAGGGTGGGCCGATGGACCGAGACTGGGAAGAGCGCGTGGCGGCCGCCTGGGCGGCCTTCGACACCTGGCCCGAGGACGACGCGGCCGGGTTCCGCGCCGCCGTCGACAAGCTGGCCGCCGAACTGCCCGAGGACAGCCCGCTGGCGCTGTTCGAGCGGGCCTGTGCCTTCGACTCCACCGGCCACTCGGCCGAGGCGGCCGGGCTGTACCGCGCGGCGCTGGAGCGCGGTCTGGCCGAGGCCAGCCCGTACCGGGCCCGCCGGACGAAGATCCAACTGGCCAGCTCACTGCGGAACACCGGGCACGCGGCGGAGGGCGTCGAACTGCTCACCCCCGAACTGGACGCCCCGTCCGACGAGTTGGACGACGCGGTACGGGCCTGTCTGGCGCTGTGCCTGTCCAGTCTGGGCCGGGACCGCGAGGGCCTCTCCCTGGTGCTCGGCGCGCTCGCCCCCCATCTCCCGCGCTACCAGCGGTCGATGGCCAACTACGCCCGCGCGCTGACGGAACCGGTGTGAGCCCCGCCGCACCTCACCCGTGCGGCGGTGACCTCGGGCCGACTCGCTCGTTCTCCCCGATGTGCAGTCACAGGATGTAGCCCACCGTCACGCACCCGCCTCCTCCCGGACCCAGGACCCGGCCGTCGACGTCGGCCGGGCCGAGGCCGCGCTCGTCGAGCACTACCCGCGGCTGGTCCGGCTCGCCTACCTGGTGCTCCCGCCCGCGCTCGGCCGGGGGCGCCGGGTCCTGACCGCACACGCCCTCGCCCAGCGCGCCCTGCCACGCGGCCGCAAGCAGCGCTCGCCGATCCCGGCCCAGCCGGCCGGCCGCGACGGCGACCCCGGCTACGCCCTGGTCCGGCTGCGGGTGCTGCGCTCCGCGCTGGAGGCGTCCGGGCCGCGCAAGGGACTGCCCAAGCTCTCCCGGCTCCCCGCCCCGCTCCCCCAGGTGTGGGGCCTCAGGCTCTTCCCGCGCTCCGGCGGCGCCGACGAACTCGCCCTGGACCAGGAGCTGTCGGCCCTGACCGGCCCGGCACGCGCGGCGTACGTCCTGCGCGGCCTGGAGGGGCTTCAGGACGACGACGTGCGCGCGGTCCTGAAGGCCGCCGGGGTCACCCGTACCGAGTCGGCGCTGGCCGGGGCGAACGGTGTGCCCGCGCGGTACGCGCTGCTGGCCTCCCCCGAGTTCGACGCCTGCTCGCTCCAGGCCCGCCCCACCGACCTGATGCGGCGCCGCCAGCACACCAAGGCGGCGCTGGCCGCGGCCGCCGCGCTCGTCGTGGCCTGCGCGCTGGTCGCGCTGCCCGGCGGCGGCTGGGGCCCGGACGGCGCCGCCGCGCCCGCCTACGCCGGGAACCCGGCCGCGCTCGCCGCGCTCGATCCCGGCAAGGTGGGGCGGGTGGCCCCGGCGGCGTGGAAGACCTCCGCGCGCACCGACTTCTCCGTCTGGCCCGCACGCGGCCCGCTCACCGGTGACGAGGCCCTGCTGCGTCGCGCACTGGCGGTCTGGGCCCGCCCCGGCGCCACGGTCCGCGTCTCGGCGACCCCCGGCACCTTCACCGGCGGCCCCGCCGGACCGCCCCAGCTGCTGTACGCGGGCGAGGTGGACGCGGCCCGCGTGGTGATCCTCTACGACGGTCTGCGCATCGCCCGCTACGCCGAGCCGAGGGACGGCACCGAGGGCGCGGCCCTGGACTTCGCCCGCGTCGACGGCGCGACCGGCGCCGAGGCGAGCGCGCTGGTGCTCGGCCGTTCCGACGGCAACGTCCGCTATCTGACCGCCCCTTGGGTGAAGAAGGCGGCCGAGCGGGACCTGACCAAGCCGCGGTCGGCGGCGAGTCCGCTCGCCCTCACCGACGGCGTGACGTCCCCGCTGGCCAGCCCCGCGCTGCGCACGGGCGACTGCACCTCGTGGAACGTGCTCCAGCTCTCGGACGGTTCGGGCAGCAGTCTCTCCACCGACCTGGGCGAGCTGGTGCCGGCGCACCTCACCGCGGGCCGCCCCGGCGCGGCCGGTGAGGCGACGGGGGCCGAGGGGCTGCGGGCCTGGGCGCCGTTCGCCTGCTCGCTGGCGGCGCAGCGGGCGGCCGGGGTGCGCGGGGTGAACTCCTGGGCGTTCGCCGAGCAGCCGCTGCCGGACGCGAGCGGCGACGGGGAGTGGGTGTGCACGCGGGCCGAGACCTGGCGCGGTGACGGCACGGTGGCGCTGGCGCAGTTCCGTACTCCGGGCGGGCCCGTGGGGGCGGTCGTGGCCAAGGCCGGGGACACCACGGCGTGCGGTCCGCGTGATCCCCAGGTGCTGGCGGGGGTGTTGTGGAAGTCGAGCGGCGGCCACTGGTACCTGCTGGCGGCGGGCAGTGAGGACGTGGCCTCGATCCGTTCGTCGGGCGGTGTGACCGCGGCCGGGCCGGGGCGGTTGCTGGTGGCCAAGGCGGAGCAGGGCGCCCAGGCGCGGTTGTCGGGAACGCTGGAGGGCGGGCGGAAGATCAGCGGGCTGCGCTGACGGCGCTTGCTGACAACGTGCCCAACAAGGTGGTGCACGGGGGTTCTCAGGCGGCGTACCCCTCAGTACATTGACGCCATGTCTAACAAGCAGGCCCGGCCGGTACAGGCCGAGCGCATCCCGCTGAAGGCGCGCAAGGTGTCCTTCGCCTGGGAGGACACCCCGCTGCACTGGGTGCCCGGCGACCCCTTCACCACGCACACCATCAATGTGCTGCACCTGCTGCTGCCCGCCGGTGAGCGGTGGTTCGTCCATGTGTACCGGCAGGCGCTGCCGCTGATCCGGGACGAGCGGCTGCGTGAGGACGTCATCGGGTTCATCGGGCAGGAGGCGATGCACTCCCAGGCCCATGACGAGGTGCTGCCGCATCTGCGCGAGCAGGGGCTGGACCCGACGCCGTACACCGCGCAGGTCGACTGGTTCTTCGAGAAGCTGCTCGGGGACCGCACGCTGCCCCCGGGCCGGGCGCGCCGCTGGTGGCTGCTGGAGCGGATCGCGCTGATCGCGGCGATCGAGCACTACACCGCGTTCCTCGGCGACTGGGTGCTGAACGCCGGGGAGCTGGACCGGCGGGGTGCCGATCCGACCATGCTGGACCTGCTGCGCTGGCACGGCGCGGAGGAGGTCGAGCACCGCTCGGTCGCCTTCGACCTCTTCGTACACGTGGACGGCGGCTACCGGCGCCGGGTGCGGACCTGGGCGCTGGCGTTCGCGGCGCTGATGTTCCTCTGGCAGCGCGGGGCCCGGTTCTTCATGGAGAACGACCCGACGCTGGTCGACGGCAGGGCGTCGTTCCGGGAGTTCTGGGCGGGCGGCCGCCGGGGCACGCTGCCCGCCACCGGGGCCCTGCTGAAGTCGATACCGCGCTATCTCAGCCGTGCCTACCACCCGTCCCAGGAGGCTTCGACCGCGCAGGCGGTGGCCTACCTGGCCTCGTCCCCGGCGGCGCTGGCCGCGGAGAGGGCGGAACACGATGCCTAGGCGGACCGTGGCCGCCGCCGCGCTCCTGGCGGGTGCCGGCCTGCTGACCCGGCGGGCTCTGCGCCGCCGGGTGCGGCGATCACCGCTGTGGCCGATGCCGGCGCTGGACCCGCCGGTCTCCGGGCGCCCCCGCTCACGGGCGCTGCGGCTGCGGCTGACCGGGCACGAGCGGATCGCGGACGGGGTGGTGCGGCTCCGCCTGGAGGGCACCGGCCTGCCCGCCTGGGAGCCGGGCGCCCATCTGGATCTGGTGCTGCCCTCGGGGCTGGTCCGGCAGTACTCGCTGTGCGGGGACCCGGCGGACCGGTCCGCGTACGAGGTCGCGGCGCGGCTGGTCGAGGACGGGCGGGGCGGCTCGCGCGAGGTGCACGAGCGGCTCACCGAGGGGATGGAGCTGGAGGTGCGGGGCCCGCGCAACCGCTTCCCGCTGGTCGAGGCGCCCGCGTACGTGTTCGTGGCGGGCGGCATCGGCATCACCCCCGTCCTGCCGATGCTGCGGGCGCTGCCCGAGGGGGCGGACGTGCGGCTGCTGTACTGCGGGCGTACGCGGGCCTCGATGCCCTTTCTTCGGGAGGTCGCGGAGCTGGCCGGGGACGGGTGCGTGGTGGTGGCCGAGGACGAGGACGGGCGCCCCGACCTCGCGGCCGTGCTGACCGGGCTCCCCGAGGGCGCCGCCGTGTACTGCTGCGGCCCGGAGGGGCTGATGGCGGCGGTGGAGGCGGCGCTGCCCGAGGGGACCGCGCCGCACCTGGAGCGGTTCGCGCCGCGCGCGGCGGCCGGCGCCGACACCGCGTTCGAGGTGGAACTGCGGCGCAGCGGAAGGACGTTGACCGTGCCCGCGGGCTCGACGGTGCTGGCCGAGGTGCGCCGGGAGCTGCCGGACACCCTCTACTCCTGCGAGCAGGGGTTCTGCGGGACCTGCCTGCAACCGGTGCTGGAGGGCGAGGTGGACCACCGGGACGAGCTGCTGACGGACGGCGAGCGCGAGGACTCGATGCTGATCTGTGTGTCCCGGGCCCGGGGAGAGCGGCTGGTCCTGGACATGTGAGGGTGGAGAGCGGCCGGGCGGAAGCGGATCGTCCAAGTGTCGTTGCCGGTCGGTAAGGTTGAGCCCATGAGTACCGGTGGTCGTCGCAGGATGGGCGTCGAGGAGCGTCGGCAGCAGCTGATCAAGGTCGCGCTCGACCTGTTCAGCCGCCGTTCCCCCGACGAGGTCTCGATCGACGAGATAGCGTCCGCCGCGGGCATCTCCCGCCCGCTGGTCTACCACTACTTCCCCGGCAAACTCAGCCTGTACGAGGCCGCGCTGACGCGGGCCGCGGAGGATCTGGCGGGCCGCTTCGAGGAGCCGCACGAGGGCCCGCTCGGCTCCCGGCTGCTGCGGGTGATGGGCCGCTTCTTCGACTTCGTGGACGACCACGGGCCGGGTTTCTCCGCCCTGATGCGGGGCGGCCCGGCGGTCGGCTCCTCGGCCACCAACGCGCTCATCGACTCCGTGCGGCAGGCGGCCTACGAGCAGATCCTGTCCCATCTGGGCCTCACCGAGGCCCCCGCCCGCCTCGAACTGGTGGTGCGCTCCTGGATCTCGCTGGTGGAGTCGACGGCGCTGATCTGGCTGGACGGCCGGCGGGTGCCGCGCGAGGAACTGGAACGCCAGCTGGTGCACGACTTCGCGGCCCTGGCCGCCGTCAGCGCCGCCTACGACCCGGAGATGGCCGCCGTGGTGCGCACCTTCGTGGCGAACGAGCCGGGTGACGGTCCCTTCGCGGAACTCGCCACCCGGCTGATCACGCTGGCTTCCTGAAGGAGGCCGGTGGCCACGCCTCCCGGTCAGGCCCGGTGCCCGGTGACCCGCGCCGGCACCCCCGTGGCCACGGCGTAGGCAGGAATGTCACGGGTGACCACGGCACCGGCTCCGACCACCGCCCCCTCACCGATACGCACACCCGCGAGGACGCTGACATGGGCACCGAGCCATACGTCCTTCTCTATGGAGATGGGGGCGAGGTCGTGTCCCTGATCGCGGATACGCCGTCCGGCATCCGAGAACCGGTGATTGCCACTGTTGATCACGGTGTAGGGGCCGATGAGCGCGTGATCGCCAAGGCTGACGCGAGCCGGCGCGGTGATGTTGACCCCGCGGTTGATGAACACCTCGGTCCCGACGGTGATGTTCGCCGGATAGTGCATGGTGACGTCCGGGAACACACACAGCAGTTCGCCGCAGCCGGAGATGGTGCGACTGTAGAACCAGGAGCGCATCTCCAGATCGACACCGACGGACGACGTGCGCGCGAGGCGGTCCTGCACGATGTGCCAGCTGTGCGATCCGGTCCCGATGAGCGGCAACAGCCGCCGCAGAGCCCAGAACTGCAGGCGCCGCCAGGACTGGTAGCCCTCGAACAACGGTTGTGCGGACGAGTCGCCCCGCTCGTACGCCGCGATCTCCTTTCTCACCGTGAGGCGATCCGGCCGGCCATCAACGGCCGCAGGTCGAGGTGGATGGGCTCCAGGAAGGGCACCCCCTCAGCGAAGATCTCCTCCGCCTCGACGAGCCCGAGGACGTACTGAGCGGTGCGGATCCACCCGTTGTGGCTCACGGCCACCGGGGTGGCCGTCTCACACAGCTCCACCGCGTCCTCGAGGAAGGAGCGGATGCGTGTCTCGAACGTCTCCAGGGCCTCGCCGCCGGGCGGTGTGAAGCGCGGGTCCATCACGCCGGTGTCGCGGAACGCCTGGGCGAATTCGAGGCGTACCTGGCTCTGCGGCTGACCGGCCCATTCACCCAGATCCCGCTCGGCGAGACGTGAGTCCACCTGAACGGTGGCGTCCGGGAACAGTGCCCGCGCGGTCTCCGTGGCCCTCGAAAGCGGTGAAGCGAACACCGGCTCGCGCCCCAGCTCACGGAAGACGGGCGCACGGGACGCGGCATCGCGCAGCCCGTCGGCCGTGGCCGGTACGTCGGCGCTTCCCATGAACACATGCGCGCCGTTGGAGGCGGTGGGTGCGTGCCGCACGACGATGAGCACGGGAGAGGTCATCGTCCCCCCTCCTCCGCGTCGCGCCGGAAGCCGGATGCGAGGTGAGCCGCTACGTCCTCGACCGCTTTCCTGGCCCGGGCGATGGCGCGTGTCTGCATGACAAAACCGTGCATCTGGTCGTCGAAGTGCCAATGCTCGGTAGGCACGCCGTCACCTCGCAGGCGCTCCGCATAGGCGATCCCCTCGTCACGCAGCGGATCGAACTCGGCCGTCAGCACGAGCGCCGGAGGCAGGTCCCGGAGACTGCGGGCACGCAGCGGGAACAGGCCGCTGTCCTCACGGGACCATTCCTCCGGCAGGTAGTTCTCCCAGGACCACTGCATGAAGGGGAGGTTGAGCGAGTATCCGTTCGCTCGTGAGACGTACGAACCGGTCGGCGGGTCGAGGTAGTCGGTGACGGGATAGATCAGCAACTGCTGCGTGATCACGGGGCCGCCCTCGTCGCGTGCCTTCAGCGCCAGGGCGGCGGCGATCGTGCCTCCGGAGCTGTCCCCGGCCACGGCGATCCTCGCCGGATCCGCCCCGAGATCCGGGGCGCCTCCCACCACCCAGTGCAGGGCGGTCCAGCCGTCCTCGAAGGCCGCCGGGTACTTGTGCTCCGGCGCCCGACGGTAGTCGACCGACACGACGACACTGTCGGACCCCTTGGCCAGGAGGATGCAGAGCCTGTCGTGCGTGTCGAGATCGTTGACCGTCCAGCCGCCGCCGTGGAAGAACAGCACGACCGGAAGCGTCCGAGCGGGATCCGGGTGGTAGACCCGTACCGGAATGCTCCCGTGCTCCGCGGGGACGGCGAAGTCCCGCACCGAGGCGATCTGCTCGGGGGCTCCTTGCAGGAAAGCGGCCCGCATGCGGGCGCGCGCCTCCTGGTGCGGCAGGGTGTAGACGGGCGGAAGACCGCTGGCGGCCGCCGCGTCGACCAGTGCTTGGGCCTGTGGATCTAGCGTGTTCATGGTCCCTCTTGGGTTCGGTGGTAGGAGTACACCTGCTGGAGTTCTGCCTCGACCGTTCCGGGACACTCGGCGAGAATCCTGGGCAGGTCGGTCTGGGGAGAGAAGTCTCGGATGGCGACGAAGTCGCCCCCGGCCAGGGACTCCTCGAGCCCCACGCGCCGGCCGCCTATGAGCAGGTGATCGGCGCCGAAACCGAGACCGAGGGGCAGCGTCGCCTGGACTCCCAGGCCGTGAGGGGTGAGGGTGCGGGGGCCGTGAGCGGTGTGCACCTCGTTCGAGCCGCCTGCCTCCGAGCGCACGAGGAACAGCGGAGCTCCGGGGCGGGTCAACAGCAGCGACCGCGGGTCGTCGCCGGACAGCCACTGACAGCCGATCGCGATGGACGAGGCGTCCGGCATGCCGTAATGCAGGACGGAGCAGATCTCCTCGGTGATCCGGGCCTCCGACCCCAGAATCAGGGCCGCGCACATGCGCTGCCGCTCATGCTGATAGGCCTCGATCATCGAGACCATGCTCGCGAACCTCTCGGCCGGCTTTCCGCTCAGATAGCGCAGATATCTGCCGTCCGGCCCGGCCAGTACTCTGACCTCCTCGTGGTACCAGTTCCCCGGAGCCGGATACAGGCCGTTGTACTGATTCTTGAACTCCGCCGCCGACGCGTGCAGGACCAGGTACCGGCCCTGAGGCAGGACTCCCGGCGTGCGGTTCTCCGCGAGGATCACGAAGTGGTTTCCACTGGTGAAATTCCATACGTAGCTGGACCGGTCGCTCAGCACCGCTCTCGCCGCCGCCACTCGCTCGCGGAAGTGCCGCTCGTCGGCGAAGTCGTCGTCGACCCGGAACAACGAGACGCCGCACAGGTTGACGGTGGCATCCACCGGGACCATGGGGACCGTGCTCTCCCACTGGTAGAAGGCCCCGGTGTAGAAGCCTCCGTGGATGCGCCGCACATTGTGCGGCAGCCCGAGATCGGGCATCGGCACGATCTCGGCGTCGCAGGCCCGGCCCGACACCAGCGTGGCCGTCCGGGAAAGCAGGTTCTCCGTCACATGTAAGTGAGCGAGGATCTCTCTCTGAGTGGCGTCCGGATCACGCAGCATTCTCACGCTTGCCTCCTGTGCGGACCTGCACACGTGGCCTCGAGGTTCCTTGCCTGGGCGGCCCGCTCGACGAGGCCCAGCTTGCTGTACAACTCACCCGCCCGGCTGAGCAGCGGTCCGGCGAGGGAATGGTTCTCCAGGCGTTGGTGAGCCTGGCCGAGCAGCCAGGCGTGATCGGCCTGATAGCGCTGATCAGCGATGTTGGCGATCTGCGGGGTCCGCTCGCCCAGGTCACCGAGAACCGCGAGAGTCGCCTCACGGCTGCTGTCCATGGCCAGCCGCAGTTCGGCGATCTGGAGATCGATGAGGAGTTCGGCCCGGCGGAAGGCGTGTACGTGCGCGTGCGTACGTGCCTCCTCGAACAAGGCGAGCGCCTCCGTGTCACGGGTGCCGGAACGGGCCAGACAGATGGCGAGCCACCTCAGGTTGGCGCTGTAGTTGGCCGGTCCGTGCACCTCCGGCTCCGCCAGGTTCGCCCGCCACTGACGCTCCGCTTCCACGAACCGGTGCTGCGACAGCAGATGGAGCGCGAGGGCATGACGGTACTCGCCCAGTTGCCGGGGATCGAAGCTCTCGGGATGCAGGGACAGCAATTCCTCGATACGGGTCAGCACGAACTGCGCCTGGGCCTGATTCTCCTGCTTCGCCGCGATGTTCAAGTGGTACACGAGGGCGTCGAACTCCTCGGCCGGGTCACCGACACTCCGCGCCGCCTTCGCGCGAAGCAGATGGATGTCGGGCTGACCGGCCCACAGGCCGCGCACGTAGTAGTAATAGCGGGCCTCCCTGGCGATGTCGATCACTTCCCGCCAGTACTGGTGGTCGGCAGCCCAGACGAGCGCGAACTCGACATTCTGGCGAAGCCCCGGCGCGTCCAGGCGCCGCAGACGGCTGACGTCGTCCGGGCAGAATCCGACCTCCCGCGTGAGTGCGACAAGGTATTCCAGCCACTGCTGGCGAATGACCTCCATGTACGTCGTCCGCATGGTCGAGAGCCGGTTCGCGGCGAGCGGGTAGGCGACGTACTGCGGTTCCATTCCGTCGCCCTGTACCTGACGCGACACGAAGCAGAAATCGATCAGCTCGGCCAGCGCATCCTCGAGCCCGTCACCACAGCCGGACACCTGCCGCAGGGCCTCGCGCTCCGCGCCATAGGGGAAACACGCCAGTGCGCCGAGCACACATCGCGCGGAATGACTGAGCAACGTCCAGCTCTCCCGGAACAGTTCGCGCAGAACGATGTCGCCACTGCGATCGCCGGTCGGCGCGTTGCCGATCTCCTCGGCCACTTCCTCCAGCGAACGGCCCCGCCTCTTCACCTGGCCGAGTCCCCACTCGATGAGCCGTGGATTCCCTTCAGCGACGCGTCGCAGCGCGTCGAGCGACTTCTGCCTGACCAGAAGGTCCCGCATCCCCATGCGGTTGAGGCACTGGACGTAGAAGTCGTCCGCTTCTTCGGGAGTCATGCCCGGCATGTCGACCTGGAACGAGTGCGGGCTGATGGCTCGCGCGTGGGTGATGCTGGTGACGAGGACCTTGCTCGGTTCCGGTACGGACACCAGCCACTCGTCGAGTTCGAGATCCTCGATGGTCTCGTGATTGTCCACGATGAGCAGGACCGGGCTGCGCCGGAGCAGACGGCGCACCTGGTGCTTCTTCTGCGTCGCATCCAGCCCGAGCAGTCCGGAATAGTTCATGGTCAGGGCAATGGTGTCCAGCACCCTGACCAGCGTGGTCGTGCCGGGCTGCTCCCGGTCCGAGACCCAGACCGCGCCCTGGAACCGGGAGCCCTCCTCGATGCAGCGCACCGCGAACTCGCGGGCGATCGTCGATTTTCCGCAACCGCCGATACCGACCAGGCTGATCACCGGCAGTCCTTGGCCGACGGCCTCCTCCAGCCGAGCCCATGCTTGGGGGCGCATCACGAATCTGGAGTAGGTCGCGGGAGGGATGTTGTCGACGGGAGCGTCTGCCTGCGGTTCGGCCTCCGACGCGGGAACGAACTGCCTCTGGCTCGGCAGCGAGGCGACGGTCGGCACGACGGGCAGTTCGTGGTTGAGTACCCGGCCGGCGAGCGTGTGCCACTGCGGAGACGGATCCAGACCTTGCTCGGCCAGTTCCTCGCTGAACTGCCGCAGCAGTCTGGAGGCCGCGTGGCCCCCCTGCGCCTGGTAGAGGGCCTGCACCTTGATGCGCAGCACCTCCTCCCAGTAGGGGTCCTCCACCCGAAGCTGGTCGGCTGCGCCGAGAGCCTCGCTGTGCGCGCCCAGGTCCATGAGAATCCGCAGGCGGCTCAGCTGCGCCGCCCGACGCTGATGCATCAGTGCCGCGATCTCGCCGCGCACATGGTCGTCCGTCAGCTCCGGCAGTGGCTCGCCTCGCCACAGGCCCAACGCCTGTGCGTATCCCTCCGCGGCGGCACCCGGTTCACCGGCTTCCTTACGGCTGTCCGCCAGTCCGACCAGGTCCTGGAATCGCTGGACATCGGTCTCGGCCTGGAGCTGATAGGCCGAACCATGCGTGAGGACCCCCTGGTTGGCGGCAAGGCCGAGCTTGGCGCGGACGACCCTGATCTTGCCCTCGACGACATTCACCCGGCCCTGGCCGTCCCAGATGACATCGTGCAGGCGCTGCTTCTCCACCGGCCGCGGTGAGTGCAGAGCGAGAACTCCCAGCAAGGAGGCCGTCTTGCCGCGCAGGACGACGGTCTCTCCGTCGACGTCGACCTCGACCGACCCGAGAATCCGGATCTCCACCCGCGCTCGCCTCCTCGCACCTCGCACGATGACGTCCGCACAGGGCCACTGATGCTGCCTGTTCTAGGGCGTGGTGCTGTCGTTTCGCTGACGCTCGGCTGTCGTGACCCCGCCCGAGTGAGGATCGATGCTACCGACAATCAGCAGTGCGCCACAGTCGGTGACGGGACGACTTGGCGGTGCGAGTCCTCGGGTCAGCGTGACGGTAGCGTCGCCGCAGCTTCTGCGGAGCCACCCGTAAGCGGCCGGCGACATTCTGGCCGGACAATTTCGAGCTCTACAGGAGGAAGGATGTCCCGGAAGCGCGCACGCGTCATCGACGAGGGTCGGCCTCACTCTGCCCGCAAGACGGGGCGAAGTGAGGCCGGTAAGCAAGCGGGCACGCTGAGGCGGGCGGACTCGCGGCCGCCCGCCTCGGCGGCCGTCAACCGCCGGCCGTGAACACCGCCACCGTCCGCGCCGGGACCGTGAAGGTGCCCGAAGCGGGGGCGTAGGAGGCCGACTTGACCACCTCGTCGGTGCCCGACGCCTGGACGGGGTGGAGACGGTAGGCGGTGCCCGCGAGGGCGGGGACGTGCTGGTCCTGCCGCTGGGGTGTGGCGTTGAAGACCACGACCAGGTCGCCCAGGCGCATGGTGATCACGCCCGGCGTCTCGTCCTCGCCGGAGAGCGGGAAGGAGAGCCGGTCCTGCACCCGCTCGGTGCTGCCGAGGGAGAAGGCGTCCTCGGTGGTCCGGATGCGCAGCAGGTCACGGTAGGCGGCGGAGGCGCCGGTGATCTGCGGGCAGCCCACCTTCACCGTGCTCAGCAGGGGCCGCGCGTAACTCCACTTGGACTGGTTGTCGGCGGCCGGGGGCAGCCCGCGTCCGAAGCCGTTGCCGTCGGCGCAGTTCCAGTGGATGGCGTTGAACCAGTCGCCGCTGTCGAAGGAGTTGCGGTCCAGCGACTTCGAGCGCAGCAGGTCGGTGCCCGCCTGGGAGAGGGCCGGGCCCTGGGAGAGCGCGGCCGTGGCCATCGCCAGCACCTGCATCCGGGCCCGGTCGGCGGCCGGGGTGTCCTTGGGCAGCTTGAAGGCGAGGGCGTCGAAGAGGGACTCGTTGTCGTGGGCGTCCGCGTAGGCGAGGGCGTCGCCGGGGGCGGCCGCGTATCCGGCGGGCGAGCCGTTGTAGTCGACCCCGGCGCCGGTGACCTCCTTGCCCGCGCTGTCGGTGAAGCGGTACCCGGCGAGGTTGCCGGTCAGGCCGACCTTGATCAGGTCCTGGTAGTGCAGCAGCCGGGCCTTCTGCTCGGCCTCGGTGCCGTTGGCGGTCGAGGAGTTGGGGTCGGTGTACAGACCGGAGGCGAAGCCCTGGACGCCGGGGTCCTCGTCGAAGGGGCCGCCGCCGCGCACGGCGTCACGGGCCCGGTCGGAGAAGGTGGCGATGCCGGTGCCGGCCATGTTCTTCTGGGTGGCCTGCACGAACCGGGCGTCGTCGGCGACCTCGCCGAAGTTCCAGCCCTCGCCGTAGAGGATGATCTTCTTTCCGTCGACGCCGTCCTTGGCGAGGGTCAGCGCGTCCAGCGCCTTGCGGACGGCGAGGATGTTGCCCTTGGGATGGTGGCCCATGAGGTCGAAGCGGAAGCCGTCGACCTTGTACTGCTTGGCCCAGGTGACGATGGAGTCCACGACGAGCTTGCCCATCATGGTGTTCTCGGTCGCGGTGTTCGCGCAGCAGGTGGAGTTGGCCACGCTGCCGTCGGCGAGGAGCCGCTGGTAGTAGCCGGGCACGATCCGGTCGAGCACCGAGGTGTCGGCCTGCCCGCTGGCCGCCGTGTGGTTGTAGACGACGTCCATGACGACCCGCAGCCCGTCCTGGTTGAGCCCCTGCACCATCTCGCGGAACTGCACGGTGCGGGCGGTGCCGTCGGGGTCGGTGGCGTACGAGCCCTCGGGGACCGTGTAGTGGAACGGGTCGTACCCCCAGTTGTAGGCGTCCTTGGCGGCGGCCTTCGCCACGCACTCCTGCTGCTTGTCGGAGTCGGCCGGGAAGGAGGCCAGGTCGCAGTCGACGGTGGCCTGGTCGGCCTTCTTCTCGGGGATGGTGGCGATGTCGAACGCGGGCAGCAGGTGCACGTAGGAGGTGCCGGCCTTCGCCAGCTCGCGCAGGTGCCTGGAGCCGGCGCCGTTCTTGTCGGTGAAGGCCAGGTAGGTGCCCCGGTCCTTCGCCGGGACGGTCCCGTCGGCCACCGAGAAGTCCCGGATGTGCAGTTCCTGGATCTGCGCGTCCTTCAGCGGCACCGCCTTGGGCTTGGCGAGCCGGGCCCAGCCCTCGGGGGCGAGGGAGCGGTCGGCGAGGTCGACCGCCAGGCTGCGCTCGGAGTCGGCGGTCAGGGCGACCGAGTAGGGGTCGGTGACCGAGTTGGTGACGAGCTTGCCGACGGTGGGCGCCCACACCTTGACCACGTACCGGTAGGGCTTGCCCGTCCAGGAGGCGGGGCCGGTGACGGACCAGACGCCGGTGGTGTCGTCGCGGCGCATGGTCTTGAGGGAGCCGTCCAGCTCCAGCGAGACGCTCTGGGCGGTCGGCGCCCAGACGGAGAGGGTGGGCCTGCCGTCGTGGAAGACCGGCCCGAGGTCCGCCTTGGCCGCTCCGGGATACACGTCGTCCAGCACCCCGGCGATCTGCACCCCGGTCGCGGCAAGCACCGCGCCGTTGGCCGCGCGCTGGGACGCGACCAGCTGGCCGGTGAGGGCCTCGCGGACGCGGTCCCGGTCGCGCGGGTCGACGGTCCAGGCGGTGTAGTCCTTCAGGTGCGGGAACTTCGCCTTCTGGGCGTCGGTGAGCGTGCCCTTGGCCAGCCGCAGCCAGCGCTCGTCGTCGCTGGTCAGGGTCCCGTCCTTGACGGCGATCGAGCCGTCGCGGGAGTAGAGGAGCTGGGTGGAGGCGGCGCCCTCGACGCCGTTCCAGGCGAGGGTGTCCCGGTCGATCCAGACCGCCTTGGCGGTGCTCGGGTCGAGCGCGGCCGCGCTGCCCTTGGGCTGCGGGAGCAGGTACTTCTCCTGGCCGCTCAACAGCCACACCTCGTGGCCGTCGGCCTTGAGGTCGAGGGACTGGTCGGTGGGCAGGTCCTTCTCGTCGCCCTTGTGCAGGATGTAGCTGAGACTGCCGGCACCCTCGGTGAGCGGTACCTCGAAGACCGCGCCATAGGCGTCAGTCTTCACCGGCGTCAGGGGTTTCGACCAGTCGGTGGGGTTCGCGGCACCCGTCCAGGTGTGCAGGCCCCAGCCGTCGTAGTTCCCGTCGGCGCGGTGGTAGTGGAGTACGGCCTTGTCCTGGTCCTGTGCCGGGTACTCGGGCCGTTCGGTGAGCATCTCGGGCTTGCCCTGCTCGATCCAGACCTCACCCGTCTTCGTGACGTCGATGGTCCGGTCGGCCGAGACGTCTTTATTGCCGTCCTTGTCGATGACCAGGAAGCCGACGTTGGAGGCGCCCGGCTTGAGCTTGACGTAGGCGAAGGCGCCGTAGGCGTCGCGGCCGGTGAAGGGGTGGCTGGCCGGCCACTGGGTGGCCTCGCCGTCCGCGAGGTCGCCCCAGGCGTACAGGCCCCAGTTCGCGTAGTCGCTGTCGGCCCGCTTGTAGTGCACCACCGCGTAGTCACGGGAGGCGGCGGCGGGGGTCTCGGGGGCGGGTACGGTGCCGGTCGTGCTGGTCGCCAGGGCGCCGGCGGTGCGCCCGGCCGAGTCGATCACCACGGCCTTGTAGCGCAGTGCGGTCCCGGCGGGTACGTCCTTGCCGATGGCCTGGGTGACCTTGTACGGGGCGTGGTCCGCCGAACCCAGCGTCTTCCAGGCCCCGTTGCCGACCTGCGCGGCGAAGACGACCCGGTTCAGGCCGCCGCCGGACACGTCGGCGCCGACCTCCACCGTGCCGGTGGCCCCGGCCGCGGGGGCGGTCAGGGTGAGCTCCGGCCCGGCCGAGGGCCTGCCGAGCGGACCGGTGGCCTTGTAGACCACGGCGGACCCGGCCGGAACGGTGACCGTCAGCTCGCGGCCGGCGTCCGTCCGCACCGTGCCGTGGGTGCCGTAGAGGGCCTGGTAGGTCATGCGGGCGGAGCCGGACCGGAAGGACGCGGTCCGCGCGGTGGCGGCGTTGTTGAGGGCGACCACGTACTCGGCGCCGGTGCGCGCGTCGGTGCGGGTGAAGGCGTACACACCGGCGCCGTCGGCCGCGTAGCGCTCGGTCTGGACGCCGTCGGTGAGGGCCGGGTTGGCCTTGCGGAGCTTCGCCAGGGCCGCGATGTCCTTGTACAGCGGGGCGCCGGTGTCGTAGGCGTCGCGGGCGTGGGTGCGGGAGGTGCCGATCTCGTCGTCGTCCAGGTAGTCGGCGACCTTGGAGGCGAACATGGTCTGGCGGGCGTCCTTGTCGCCGCCGGAACCGGTGAAGCCCTGTTCGTCGCCGTAGTAGACGACCGGGTTGCCCCGGCTGAGGAACATGAGCTGGTTGGCGAGGCGGTCCTTGCGCAGGAGTTCGGCGTCGGAGGCGTCCGGGGCGTCCTGCTTGAGGAAGGAGCCGATGCGGCCCATGTCGTGGTTGCCGAGGAAGGTGACCTGCTCGTAGGCGTTGGCCTTGTCGGTCGTGTACTTGTAGTCGTCCCCGAAGACCCCGGCGAGCTTCTTGGCGCTGCCGCCCTGGGAGGCGTAGGTGCGGGCGGCGTCCTGGAAGGGGAAGTCCAGGGTGGCGTCGAGGCGGCCCTGGGTGACGTACGGGGAGGTGACCGAGGTGTCGGCGGAGTAGACCTCGCCGAACATGAAGAAGTTCTTCCGCCCGTGCGCGGCCGCGTAGCGGTCCAGCGCGGTGGCCCACTGCGTCCAGAACTCCATGTTCACGTGCTTGACGGTGTCGATGCGGAAGCCGTCGACGGCGAAGTCGCGCACCCAGCGCTGGTAGATCCTCTCCATGCCGCTGACCACCTCGGGACGCTCGGTCCACAGGTCGTCCAGGCCGGAGAAGTCGCCGTACTCGGCGGACTCGCCCGCGAAGGTGGAGTCGCCCCGGTTGTGGTACATCGTCGGGTCGTTGAGCCAGGCCGGGACCTTGTCGCGGCTGCGCACGGCCGGGGTGCGCGGGAAGGAGGAGGTGTCCACGGCCGGGAACCTCTTCCGGCCGTCGGCGTGGTCGGAGTCGTCGAAGGGGCGGCCGTCCTCGGTCAGGTACGGGAAGGCGCCCTTGGAGAGGTAGTCGTAGGACTTCTCCTGGTAGTCGACGACGTCGGCGGTGTGGTTGGTGATGACGTCGAAGAAGACCTTCATGCCCTTGGCGTGCGCCTGGGCGATCAGGCCCTTCAGGTCGGCGTTGGTGCCGAAGTGCGGGTCGACCTGGGTGAAGTCGGTGATCCAGTAGCCGTGGTAGCCGGCCGACGCGTCGGCCCCCGAGCCCTGCACCGGGCGGTTCTTGAAGATCGGGGCGAGCCAGATGGCGGTCGTGCCGAGGCCCTTGATGTAGTCGAGGCGCCGGGTGAGGCCCTTGAGGTCGCCGCCCTGGTAGAAGCCCTTGTCGGTGGGGTCGTAGCCGGTGCTCAGCCGCGAACCGGTCAGCCCGCCGCGGTCGTTGGAGCGGTCGCCGTTGGCGAAACGATCCGGCATGACGAAGTAGAACTGCTCACGCGTGTCGTCGTGCCGCGCGGGCTCGGCGGCGAGGCGGGCGTCGGACGGGGGCGCGGGCGGGCTCGCCGCATGGGCGGACAGGGGCGTCACCAGGGAAGCGGCGAGGGCCGCCACGACGACGGTCGCCGCCCGGCGCCGGTAGGGGGTGCGGCGCGACCGGCGCGCCTGCCAGATCGGTCTCACGGGCACAACTCCTAGGGGGTGTCTCTTCGATCTTCGTGGATCAGGCCGCGGCGTCTGGTGCGGTGCCTCGGCGTGCGGTCGAGTCGCCCTCGTACTGGATGTACTTGGGCGATTCGGCCGTGCGGCGAGGTGCCGTGCCAGGCGTCGCGGGCCCGCGAAGATCGGGGAGACACTCCCTAGGGCCTGCGGCACGGCTTCGCTGCCGGACGCGGCGTGACCGTACCGCCGCCGAAAGCCTTGCAGCAAGACTTGTGAAACATGAAGAAAGAAATTTCAACGATGAGCGGGGGACGAACCGCCCGTATACGACGGACGGTTCGCCGGAAGACCCCTCAAGAGGAGCTTCAGCAGCTCGACTTGCCCGCGTAGAGGGCCAGCGCGGTGTTG
The DNA here is from genome assembly GCF_040645115.1 of Streptomyces sp. NPDC046860. Taxonomy (NCBI): domain Bacteria; kingdom Bacillati; phylum Actinomycetota; class Actinomycetes; order Kitasatosporales; family Streptomycetaceae; genus Streptomyces; species Streptomyces sp. NPDC046860. Next base: position 293,782 of record NZ_JBEYXQ010000005.1, read on the forward strand.
GCGCCGAGACTCGCGGTGAACTGGCCGCTGGAGTTCACCGACACCGTGGTGTTGTTCTGCACGTTGCAGTACGTGCCCGCCGCCAGCGAGGTCTGGTAGGTGCGGGACAGGGACGAGGGCTCGTGGTTGATGGCCACGAAGCCCTTGCTGCCGCGCCCGAAGGCGATGGCGTCGTTGCCGTTGTCCCACCAGTTGGAGACGGCCTGGCCGCGGGTGGCGTTGCGGAAGGCGACCATGGACTTGATCTCGGGCCAGGCGTGCTGGCACTTCCAGCCGTCCTGCCAGCAGGCGTTGACCTTGCCCCCGTTGGGCGGCCCGGCGTCCGCGTTCGACCACTCGTAGCCGGAGTTGATGTCCGGGGCGCCGTACGGATAGGCCAGCATGAACACGTTGGCCAGCGTGTAGTTGGCGCCGTCCTTGTAGTTGAGCGTGCTGCCGTTGCGCTCGGTGTCGTGGTTGTCGACGAAGACCCCCGAGGTGGAGCCGCTCATGTACCCCCAGCCCTCCCCGTAGTTCTTCAGGTAGGCGAGGTTCTCGTTGTTGAAGACCCGCTTGAGGTCGTAGGCGTAGCGGAACTCCTGGACGTCCCCGCTGCCCGTGTACTCCGTGGGCTGGACGGCCTCGCCCGCGCCGTAGATGACCTCCTGCTTCCAGTACACGGACGGGTTGGTCAGCCGGGACTTGATGTTGGCGAGGTCCGCCTTGTCGATGTGCTTGGCCGCGTCGATGCGGAAGCCGTCGACGCCCAGCGAGAGCAGGTCGTTCATGTACCCGGCGATGGTCTTGCGGACGTACTCCTCGCCGGTGTCCAGGTCGGCCAGGCCGACCAGTTCGCAGTGCTGGACGTTCCAGCGGTCCTGGTAGTTGCTGATCTGCGCGGTGCAGTCGTCGAAGTCGGGCGACGAGTACAGGCCCGGGTAGTTGTACTTCGTGTACGACGAGCCGCCGGTACCGGTGCCGCTGCCCGCGGACATGTGGTTGATCACCGTGTCGGTGACGACCTTCACGCCGGCCGAGTGACACGTGTCGACCATGCTCTTGAAGGCGGTGCGGTCGCCCAGGCGGCCGGCGATCCTGTACGAGACGGGCTGGTACGAGGTCCACCACTGCGAGCCCTGTATGTGCTCGGCGGGCGGGGAGACCTGCACGTAGCCGTAGCCGGAGGGGCCGAGGGTGGTGGTGCACTCGCGGGCGACGGAGGCGAAGTTCCACTCGAAGAGGACGGCGGTGACGTCCTTGGTGCCGGGCGGGGCGGCCTGTGCGGTAGTTGGGTACATGCCAACCGAGGCGGCGGCCGCGAGGGCGAGCGCCACGGTGAGGGTTCTGCGTGCCATGTGGGGGTTCCTTCGTCGTTGAAGGCTGTTGCCGCAGGACTGAATGCCCTTGCTGAAATGTTTCAGCAAACTTGCGGTGACGCAGATGTTAAAGGCCCGCCACCTGAAAAGGCAGCGGGCCGTGGGAAGTTGATGCGGGAACTTTCAGAAGTCGGCTGTCAGGCCGTGGTCCACCAGACCGTGGTGTCGGCCGGGATCTCGGCACCGGCGGCGCTCTCGCGGATCTCCCCGCTGGCCAGCAGCACCCGCCCGTGGGCCGGGACGGTGACCGGGGCGCCGGTGGTGTTGGCGACGCAGGTGAACTCCCCGCGCCCGAAGGCGAGGACGCCCTCGGGAGCGGTCAGCCACTCGATGTCCTCGCCCGCGCCGAGCGAGGGCTGCTCGCGCCGGGCGGCGAGCGCGGCCCGGTACAGCTCCAGCGTCGAGCCGGGCACGCCGGTCTGCGCCTGCACGCTCAGCTCGCCCCAGCCCGCCGGCTGCGGCAGCCAGCTGCCCCCGTCGCCGAAGCCGTGGCTGGAGCCCTCGCGGGTCCAGGGGATCGGCACCCGGCAGCCGTCACGGAAGCCGTCCTGGCCCTCGCCCCGGAAGTAGGCGGGGTCCTGGCGCACCTCGTCGGGCAGGTCGACCACGTCGGGCAGACCAAGTTCCTCGCCCTGGTAGAGGTAGGCGGAGCCGGGCAGCGCCAGCATCAGCAGGGTGGCCGCGCGGGCCCGGCGCAGGCCCAGGTCGCGGTCACCGGCGGTGCGGATCTGGGTGCCGAGGCCGGGCGGGTTGGCGAAGCGGGTGGCGTGCCGGGTGACGTCGTGGTTGGAGAGCACCCAGGTGGCCGGGGCGCCGACCGGGCGCATCGCGGCGAGCGTGCGGTCGATGACCTCGCGCAGCCCGGCCGCGTCCCAGTCGGTGCCGAGGTACTGGAAGTTGAACGCCTGGTGCAGCTCGTCGGGGCGGACGTAGTGGGCGGTCCGCTCGATGGTCGGCGTCCACGCCTCCGCGACGAAGATCCTCTCCCCCGCGTACTCGTCCAGGACGGTCCGCCACTGGCGGTAGACCTCGTGCACGCCCTCCTGGTCGAAGAACGGCATCACGTCGTTGCCGAGCAGCTTGAGCTGGTCGTGGGCGCCGAGGTCGGGCAGGCCCTCGGCCTTGACCAGGCCGTGGGCCACGTCGATGCGGAAGCCGTCCACGCCCATGTCGAGCCAGAACCGCAGGATGGAGCGGAACTCGTCACCGACGGCCGGGTGTTCCCAGTTGAAGTCGGGCTGCTCGGGCGCGAAGAGGTGCAGGTACCACTCGCCGGGCGTGCCGTCGGGCTCGGTGACCCGGGTCCAGGCGGGGCCGCCGAAGATGGACTCCCAGTCGTTGGGCGGGAGTTCGCCGTTCTTCCCCTTGCCGGGGCGGAAGTGGTAGCGCTCGCGCAGCGGCGAACCGGGGCCCTCGGCGAGCGCCCGCTTGAACCACTCGTGCTGGTCGGAGGAGTGGTTGGGGACGAGGTCGACGATGATCCGCAGGGAGAGCGCGTGGGCGTCGCGGATCAGCGCGTCGGCGTCGAGCAGGCTGCCGAACATGGGGTCGACGGCCCGGTAGTCGGCCACGTCGTAGCCGGCGTCGGCCTGCGGGGAGGCGTAGAACGGGCTGAGCCAGACGGCGTCCACACCGAGGTCGCGCAGGTAGGGCAGTCTGGCCCGCACCCCCTCCAGGTCGCCCATGCCGTCGCCGTTGCTGTCGGCGAAGCTGCGCGGATAGACCTGGTAGATCACCGCGCCGCGCCACCAGTCGCGGTGGCGGGCGGCGGGGTCGGCGGCGGTTTCGTCGGCCGGGGCTGCGAGGTGCTGCTGGCTCATGGCGTCCTTGGTGCGTGACGAGGTTCGGTTCGTTGGTGCGTGGGTGCGGCGGGGCGTCAGCCCTTGGTGCCGCCCGCGGTGAGGCCGGTGACGAGGTTCTTCTGCACGAGGTAGAAGAACACGGACACGGGTATCGCGATCAGCACCGCGGTGGCGGCCATGTAGTTCCACTGCGCGTCGTGCTCGCTGACGAAGGTCTGGAGGCCCACGGCGAAGGTGTACTTGGAGTCGTCCAGCATGAAGGTCGTCGCGAAGGCGACCTCGCTGACCGCCGTGATGAAGTTGTAGAAGGCGGCGACGGCCAGGCCCGGCCGGGCCAGCGGCAGGATCAGCCGGAAGAAGGTGCCGAAGGGGGTGAGCCCGTCCACCCGGCCGGCCTCGTCGATCTCGAAGGGGATGGTGTCGAAGTACCCCTTGAGCAGCCACGCGCTGTACGGCACGGCGGTGGTGCAGTTGATGAGGATCAGCGACCAGTAGGTGTCGATCAGGCCCAGCTCGACGAAGATCTCGTACATCGGCACGATCAGGATGGCGATCGGGAACGCCTGGGTGAGCAGCAGGACCCACATCAGCTGCTTGTAGCCGGGGAAGCGCATCCGGGAGACGGCGTAGCCGGTGGTCGCGGCGACGAAGACGCCGATGAAGGTGGTGCCGAGCGCCACGATCATCGTCGACCTGAACCAGTCGAAGAAGCCGGTGTGCTGGAGCACGAAGGCGTAGTTGGAGAAGCCCGCCTTGCCGAAGATGTTGCCCGGGTGCAGGTAGTCGTCCTTGTCCGGGCCGAGCGACAGGAAGAACAGCCAGGCCACCGGGACCAGCGCGATCAGGCTGGCCAGGACCAGGCCGCCGTGCAGCAGGGCGGTGCCGAGCGGTCCGCGCTCACCGCGCCGGCGGGTCGCGCGGGGCGGGGCGGCGGCCGGGGCCCCGGCGGCGGTGAGCGGGCGGCCGGGAGCGGTCTCGGGGGGTGTCGTGGTGCTCATGGCGGCGGCTCCTGCGGCGTCAGACGGCGAGCTGGTCATTGCGCTTCAGCCAGCGGAAGTAGAAGGAGGTGAACACGGTCAGGATCGACAGCAGCAGGACGCCGTACGCGGCGGACTGGGCGAAGTCGCGCGGCTGCTGTCCGAAGCCGAGGAAGTAGGCCCAGGTCACGAGGATCTGCGCGTCCGGGGCGCCGGTGGGGCCGAACAGCAGGAAGATGATGGCGAACTGGTTGAAGGTCCAGATCACGCCGAGCAGGACCACGGTGGAGCTGACCGAGCGCAGACCGGGCAGGGTGACGTGCCGGAAGCGCTGCCAGGCGGTCGCGCCGTCCATCTCGGCGGCCTCGTACAGCGTGGAGTCGATGGACTGGAGTCCGCCGAGGAGCGAGAGCATCATGAACGGCACACCGCACCAGGTGTTGACCATGATGGCGGCGAACCGCTGCCAGAAGGTGTCCTCCAGCCAGGCCGGCTGGGGCAGGTGGAGGGCGCCGAGGACCTGGTTGAGCACGCCGGAGTCGGCCAGCATGATCCGCCAGGAGAAGACGGTGACGAAGGTGGGCACGGCCCAGGGCAGCACCAGCAGCAGCCGGTAGACGGTGCGGCCGCGCAGCTTCTGGTCGAGCATCATCGCGAGGCCGAGGCCGATGACGTAGTGCAGGGTGACGCAGGCGGCGGTCCAGAACACGGTCCACAAAAAGTGCGACCAGAAGCGGTCGTAGGCCGTGGGGCCGAAGAGGATGTCCTGGTAGTTGTCGAGCCCGATGAACTCGTAGGTGGCCTCGATGTGGTTGACGCCGATGGTGCGCGCCGAGTTGAGGCTGTTGGCGTCGGTGAGGGTGAGGTAGACGCCCCGCACCAGCGGGTAGCCCACGAGCACCCCGAGCACGACGACCACGGGCGCGATCATCGCGTAGGCGTACCAGTACCTCTGGTACCCGTTCCTGAGGCGCTGCCCGAGACCGGGCCGGGGCGGCCGCTCATCGCGGCGCTTGCCGGTCGCGCGGTCGATGGCGACTGTCATGGTGCGACACCTTCTACGAGTTCGGGGGCGGGCTGGGTCGGGCGACCGGTGGCCGCCGGGTTCCCCTCATCCCCCACGGCGGGGGAACCCGGCGGCCACACGGGCTCACTTGCTGAAGTCGGGCACCAGCTTGGCGATGGCCAGCTCGGCGTTGCTCAGGCCCTTGTCCAGCGGCTCCTTGCCCCCGGCCACCTTGGGCAGCTCGGTGTCCAGCGGACCCCACAGGGAGCTGTACTCCGGCAGCGCCGGGCGGGGCTGGGCGGCGGGGAGCACGCCCTGGTAGCCGGCGATGCCGGGGTCGGCCTTGACCTGGGAGGTGTAGGCGTCGCCGCGGGTCGGCAGCGTGGAGTTCTTCAGCGCGATGGTCTCCTGGGACTTGGCCGAGGTCATGAACTTCACGAACTTCAGGGCCGCGTCCTGGTGGGCCTTGTCCGAGCCGGCGTAGACCGAGAGGTTGTGGCCGCCGGTCGGGGCGCCCGCCTTGCCGGCCGAGCCGGCCGGGACGGTGGCGATGCCGAGGTTGGACTTGTCCTTGAAGGCCGAGCCCTTGTAGAAGTTCGTGATCTCCCAGGGGCCCTGGATGATCGAGGCGACCTTGCCGTTGACGAACGCGTCCTGGATGTGGGCGTAGGCGTCCGCGGTGGTGTCGGCCTTGTGCAGGCCCTTGCCGGAGAAGGTGCTCAGCCAGGTGCCGTACGCCTTCTTCGCCGGGGCGGAGGCCACGGTGACCTTCTTGGCGGAGACGTCGACGGTGTCGGCGCCCTCGCCGTAGAGGAAGCTCTGGGCGTAGTACGCCTGGGTGGAGCCCCAGTAGCCGTCGACCTTCGCCTTGTCCTTGACCTTGGCGGCGGCCTCCTTCAGCTCGTCCCAGGTCGCCGGGGCCTTGGTGATGCCGGCCTGCTTGAACAGCGCCTTGTTGTAGACGAGCGCGAGGGTGTCGGTGACCAGCGGCACGCCGTAGGTCTTGCCCTCGTACTGGGCCTGCTTGATCAGGTTGGGCTCGAACTTGTCCTGCTCGGCGAGGGCTTCGGTGCCGTCCAGCGGGAGGAAGAAGCCCTTCTTGGCGAAGGCCGGGGTCCAGCCGACCTCGGAACGCAGGATGTCCGGGGCGCCCTTGGAGCCGGCGGCGGTGTCGAACTTGTTCTGGGCCTGGTCGAAGGGCACGTTGACGTACTTGACCTTGATGTTCTTGTTGGCGGCCTGGAACTGCTCGACCAGGGCCTTGTACGTCGGCGCCTCATTGGTGGCGTTGGAGGTGTCCCACCAGGTGAGGGTCACCGGGCCGTCCGACTTGCTGTCGCCGTCGTCGCTCCCGCCGCAGGCCGTCGCCGTGAGGGCGAGGGACGCCACGAGCGCGGAGGCCGCTATGCCACGCCGCATGAGTTCTCCTTGAGGGTGAAAAGCCCGAGATTGCAGGGGCGGCCCCGTCTGCCGCCACCCGCGTCGTGCCGACTGCGCCATTGCCGCGGCCGGGCGACTCGGAACGTAACAGCGTTGTAAGCGCCGCGAAAGACCTTGCAGAAAAAAAGTGCAAGAAGACGCCCGGGTTACCGTGTCGTGACCTGCGCCAGACCTTGTCGAAATACTGGTCTACCGCCGGTAGACGGGTTGACGGACACTTGTGCAAGACTCTGCAAGCTCTTGCCGCGCGGGGCCGCCGCCGGGATCATCCCCTTGCGGCCTCTTGCCGGGCGGACCTCCGGCGGGCGCGAGCGACGACATTCCCACAAGGGGCGAGGAGCGCGATGACGCGGCAATCCACGGCGGGCCGTTCGGCCGCCCGCGCACGGCGTCCCGCCGGTGCGCCGGGCCAGGTGCGGCCGGTACAGTCCACAGGCGTGACCACACGGCTTGCGGACATCGCCGCACAGGCGGGGGTGAGCGAAGCGACCGTCAGCCGGGTCCTCAACGGGAAGCCGGGCGTCGCCGCCACCACCCGCCAGTCAGTCCTGGCCGCGCTGGACGTGCTCGGTTACGAGCGCCCGGTGCGGCTGCGTCAGCGCAGCGAGGGCCTGGTCGGCCTGATCATCCCCGAGCTGGAGAACCCGATCTTCCCCGCGCTGGCCCAGGTCATCGGCCAGGCGCTGACCGGTCAGGGCTACACCCCGGTGCTGGCCACCCAGACCCCGGGCGGCTCCACCGAGGACGAGCTGACCGAGATGCTGGTGGACCGGGGGGTGGCCGGGATCATCTACGTCTCCGGGCTGCACGCCGACACCACCGCCGACATGCAGCGCTACGAGCGACTGCGCGCGCAGGGCGTGCCGTTCGTGCTGGTCGACGGGTTCTCGCCGAAGGTGCAGGCGCCGTTCATCTCCCCCGACGACCGGGCGGCGACCAGCCTGGCGGTCACGCACCTGGTGTCGCTGGGCCACACCCGGATCGGTCTCGCGCTCGGGCCGAAACGGTTCGTGCCGGTGCAGCGCAAGATCGAGGGCTTCGTCCGGGCGATGCAGGACCAGTTGGGGCTGGGCGCCGACATGGTGGCCGAGGAGCTGGTGCAGCACTCGCTGTACACGCTGGAGGGCGGCCAGGCCGCGGCGGCCGCGCTGATCGGGCGGGACTGCACGGCCGTGGTGTGCGCCAGCGACATGATGGCGCTGGGCGCGATACGGGCCGCCCGGCAGCTCGGCCTCGACGTGCCGCGCGACATCTCGGTGGTCGGGTTCGACGACTCCCCCCTGATCGCGTTCACCGACCCGCCGCTGACCACCGTCCGCAAGCCCGTCCCGGCGATGGGGCAGGCCGCGGTGCGCACCCTGCTGGAGGAGATCGGCGGGACGCCCGCTCCGCACAGCGAGTTCGTGTTCATGCCGGAGCTGGTCGTACGGGGGTCCACCGCCTCCGCGCCGGGCGAGCGTCCACGCGGCTGAGCCCGCCGGCCGGGCGTGCGCGCCCAGAACATGCGTGGTGGCACCGGCCTTGGGATGATCAGTCGGGCATCCCTTGTCTGGCAGACTTGGTAGCTATGAGTGACCCGACCGTGACAGGCCCGGACGGCCGCCCCGCGGAGGTGGCCGTTCCGCGGACCGTCACGGGCCGGCGCGGCGCCGGACGCCGCCTCGGCGAACGGCTGCGCAGTCCCGGGCGGCCGCCGCTGTGGTTCGAGATCCTGCTGATCGCCGCGAGTTACTGGACCTACTCCCTCATCCGCAACGCCGTCCCGGAACAGCGGCAGCAGGCGCTGAGCAACGCCGACGCCCTGTGGTGGCTGGAGCACCGGCTGGGCATCGCGGTCGAGGCGTCCGTCAACCACGCCGCCGACTCGGTGGGTTGGCTGATCATCGGCATGAACTACTACTACGCCACACTGCACTTCGTGATCACCATCGGGGTGCTGGTGTGGCTCTACCGGTGGCATCCCGACCGCTACGCCCCCGTCCGGCTGGTGCTGTTCGCGACCACGGGCGTCGCCCTCGCCGGGTACTACCTCTTCCCGCTCGCCCCGCCCCGGCTGATGCGCGGCGGCCACTTCATCGACACCGTGGCGGTGCACCAGACCTGGGGGTCCATGGCCTCCGGCGACCTCAAGCACATGTCCAACCAGTACGCGGCGATGCCCTCCATGCACATCGGCTGGTCGCTGTGGTGCGGGCTGACCGTGTTCGCGCTCGCCTCCGTGCCCTGGGCGCGGGTGCTGGGGCTCGCCTACCCCGCGCTCACGCTGGTGGTGATCGTCTCCACCGCCAACCACTTCTGGCTGGACGCGGTCGGCGGGGTGGCGTGCCTCGGCTTCGGGGTGGCGCTGGCCCGGGTCTGGTACGGGCGGCTGCCGCACGTGCGCGGCTCCGGGACGGACGCCGGGGCGGCGCCGGGGCCGGCTCCGCGGCTGGGTGACTACCCCGCGTAGAACAGTTCGTCCACCACCGCCCGGGCCCGGCGGGCCGTACGGCGGTACGCGTCCAGCATGTCGCCCGCCCTGCCCTCGCCGTAGCCCAGGTACCGGCCCACCGCCGCCAGTTCGCGCGGCTCGGTCGGGAAGGTGTCGCCCGCCCTGCCGCGGACCAGCATCACCGCGTTGCGCACCCGGCTGGCCAGCACCCACGCCTCGTCCAGCACCGTCGCGTCCTCCGGGCCGATCAGGCCCGCCTCCCGCGCCGCGGCCAGCGCCTCGCGCGTCCTCGTGGTGCGCAGGCCCGGCACCTCCCAGGCGTGCCGGAGCTGGAGGAGCTGCACCGTCCACTCCACGTCCGACAGGCCGCCCGGGCCCAGCTTGGTGTGCAGCTTGGGGTCCGCGCCGCGCGGCAGCCGCTCCGACTCCATCCGCGCCTTCAGCCGGCGGATCTCGCGCACCGCGTCCTCGTCCAGGCCGCGGGCCGGGTAGCGCAGCGGGTCGATCAGTTCCATGAAGCGGCGGCCCAGATCCTCGTCGCCCGCCACCGGTTCCGCCCGCAGCAGCGCCTGCGACTCCCAGCCCAGCGACCACCTGCGGTAGTACGCCTCGTACGACTTCAGGGTGCGCACCAGCGGGCCGGACTTGCCCTCCGGGCGCAGGTCGGCGTCGATGAGCAGCGGCGGGTCGGCGCTGGGGATCTGCAGGAGGCGGCGCATCTCGGCCACCACCTTGTTGGCGGCCTTCGCGGCCTCGTGCTCGTCGACGCCCTCCCTCGGCTCGTGCACGAACAGCACGTCCGCGTCCGAGCCGTAGCCCAGTTCCCGGCCGCCGAACCTGCCCATGCCGATGATCGAGAACCGCGTCGGGAGGGTGTCGCCCCAGCCCTCGCGGACCACGGCGCGCAGGGTTCCTGCCAGCGTGGCGGCCGTGAGGTCCGAGATCGCGCCGCCCGTGCGGTCCAGGAGGACGCCCTCGTCGGGCTCGGCCGGGGTGGTCTCCGTGCCGTACGAGCCGACGATGTCGGCGGCCGCCGTGCGGAAGAGTTCCCGGCGCCTGACGCCCCGGGCGGCCGTGACGCCCTGTTCCGCGTTCTCCGCCCGGTTCACCGCGGCGGTGATCTCCTGTTGCAGCTGGGCCCTGCCGCGTGGCTCCAGGCCGCCGCCGTCCCCGTCGCCGAGGAGGGCCACGGCCTCGGGGGCGCGCAGCAGGAGGTCCGGGGCGAGACGGCCCGCCGAGAGGACCCGCGCCAGGTTCTCCGCCGCCGCGCCCTCGTCGCGCAGCAGGCGGAGGTACCAGGGGGTCTTGCCGAGCGCGTCCGAGACCTTGCGGAAGTTCAGGAGGCCGGCGTCCGGGTCGGCGGAGTCGGCGAACCAGCCGAGCAGGACCGGGAGCAGGGTGCGCTGGATCGCCGCCTTCCTGGTCACGCCGGAGGCGAGCGCCTCCAGGTGGCGCAGGGCCGCCGCGGGGTCGGCGTAGCCGAGGGCCACCAGGCGTTCCCTCGCCGCCTCCGCGCTGAGCCGTGCCTCGCCGGGGGCGAGCTGGGCCACGGCGTCCAGGAGGGGGCGGTAGAAGATCTTCTCGTGCAGGCGGCGGACGACGCCCGTGTGGCGCTTCCACTCCCGGCGCAGGCCGGCGACCGGGTCGGTGCGCAGGCCCAGCGAGCGGCCCAGGCGGCGCAGGTCCTCCTCCGCCTCGGGGACGAGGTGGGTGCGGCGCAGCCGGAACAGCTGGATGCGGTGTTCCAGCTCGCGCAGGAAGCGGTACGCCTCGTCGAGCCGGGCCGCGTCCTCCCGGCCCACGTAGCCGCCCGCCGCCAGCTCCTTCAGCGCCTTCAGGGTGGTGCCGCTGCGCAGGGACTGGTCGGTGCGGCCGTGCACGAGCTGGAGCAGCTGGACCGCGAACTCCACGTCCCTGAGGCCGCCGGGGCCCAGCTTGAGTTCCCGTTCGATCTCCGCCGGGGGGATGTTCTCCACCACCCTGCGGCGCATCTTCTGCACGTCGGCGACGAAGTTCTCCCGGTCGGCCGCCTGCCACACCAGCGGGGTCACCGCGTCCATGTACGCCCGGCCCAGCTCCTCGTCCCCCGCCACCGGGCGGGCCTTCAGCAGGGCCTGGAACTCCCATGTCTTCGCCCAGCGCTGGTAGTAGGCCAGGTGGCTGCTGAGCGTGCGGACCAGGGGGCCGTTGCGGCCCTCCGGGCGCAGGTTCGCGTCCACCGGCCAGATCGAGCCCTCGATCGTCGTCTCCGAGCAGATGCGCATCATGTGGGACGCGAGCCTGGTGGCGGCCTTCAGGGCCTTCGTCTCGTCCGTGCCCTGGGCCGGTTCCGCCACGAAGATGACGTCCACGTCCGAGACGTAGTTCAGCTCGTGGCCGCCGCACTTGCCCATGGCGATCACCGCCAGGCGGCAGGCCGCCGCGTCCTGCGGGGCGTCCGCCTCCGCCATCGCCAGCGCCGCCCGCAGGGTGGCCGTCGCCAGGTCCGCGAGTTCCGCCGCCGTCTGGGTGACGTCGGTGGTGCCGCAGACGTCCCTCGCCGCGATGGAGAGCAGGCAGCGGCGGTAGGCGACCCGCAGCGACACCGGGTCCGTCGCCTCGGCCAGGCCGCGTTCGAACTCCGTGATCCCCGGGTGGAGGTCCCTCGGTTCGTAGGTGACCAGTTCCTGCCAGTCGTGGGGGTGGCGGGCCAGGTGGTCCGCGAGTGCGGCGGACGCGCCGAGGACGCCCAGGAGGCGGTCGCGGAGGGGTTTCGCGGAGATGAGGGTGTCGAGCAGTTCGCGGTGGTCCTTCGCCGCGGGCTGGGACTCCAGCAGGCGTACCAGGCCGTGCAGGGCCAGGTCGGGGTCCGCGGTGGCGCCCAGCGCCTCCAGGAGGACGGGGTCCGCCTTCACCTGGGTCAGCTCCGGGCCGTCCAGGAGGCGTTCCGCTCCGGAGGGGTCCGTGAAGCCGTGCCGAAGCAGTCTGGTGAACGTGCTGCTCCTGCGGCCCGGCGTCATCCGTGGCCTCCCCTCGGGATCTGGACGGTCCTGGCCAGAGCCTAACCGTGCCGCCGTCCGGACCTCGTGTGGCATTCCCCTCGCGTCGCCCTCCGCGCCGTCGTGCATCGCCCCCGCGTCGTCGTGGGGCGGGGCCGCGCCGGGGGGTGTCCGTCCTCGGTCCGGCGACTTGTGTTTCTGCGATGCGTTCAGCTTGGTGTTTCGCCGGCCGCTGCGGGCGGACACCCCCCGACACGTCCCCTTCTCGCCGTTCGCGGGTGCGGCGGCGCGGTGGCGGGCTGTGGTGGTTTCGGGTTCCGTGGAGGGGTGTCGTCCTGGTCTACCTGGTCTACGGAGGAGTCCCGCGTGGATATGAGTCTCGAAGTCGGCGTGCCTGCCGTTCGGCCCGGGCGGGCCGCCGCGTGAGCGGGCTGTTGGGGGGCGGGGCCGTGGCTACTCGGCTGCCTGCTCAGGATCTTGCTCGGGCCCGGCGCTTCTACTCCGAGAAGCTCGGGCTCGAGCCCTTCGACGAGCGGCCCGGGGGGCTGCTCTACCGGGTCGGGGACACCTTCTTCGTCGTCTTCAGGTCCACCGGCGCCTCCTCCGGCACCTTCACCCAGATGGGCTGGGAGGTGGCCGACCTCGACGCCGTGGTGGACGAGCTGCGCTCGCGCGGCGTGCGGTTCGAGAGCGTCGACGCCCCGGGCTTCCGTACCGACGAGCGCGGGATCGCCCTCGTCGAGGGCAATTACCCGAGCAAGGGGTCCACCGGCGAGCGTGCCGTCTGGTTCCGCGACAGCGAGGGGAATCTGATCGGGATCGGGCAGCCCGTGCGGTGACGCCGCCCGCCGCCCTCTACAGCACCGGGAGGTTCTTGCGCAGTTCGAAGGCCGTCACCTCGGAGCGGTACTCCTCCCACTCCTGGCGCTTGTTGCGGAGGAAGAAGTCGAAGACGTGCTCGCCCAGGGTCTCGGCCACCAGGTCGCTGCGCTCCATGAGGGTCAGGGCCTCGCCCAGGTTCTGGGGGAGCGGTTCGATGCCCATCGCCCTGCGTTCCGCGTCGGAGAGGGCCCAGACGTCGTCCTCGGCGCCCGGCGGGAGCTCGTAGCCCTCCTCGATGCCCTTCAGGCCGGCCGCCAGGAGGACCGCGTAGGCCAGGTAGGGGTTGGCTCCGGAGTCGAGGGAGCGGACCTCCACGCGGGCCGAGCCCGTCTTGCCGGGCTTGTACATCGGGACCCGGACGAGGGCGGAGCGGTTGTTGTGGCCCCAGCAGATGTAGGAGGGGGCCTCGCCGCCGGCGCCCGCCGTGCGCTCCGAGCCGCCCCAGATGCGCTTGTAGGAGTTCACCCACTGGTTGGTGACCGCCGAGATCTCCGCCGCGTGCCGCAGCAGGCCCGCGATGAAGGAGCGGCCGACCTTGGAGAGCTGGTACTCCGAGCCGGACTCGTAGAACGCGTTCCGGTCGCCCTCGAAGAGGGACAGGTGGGTGTGCATGCCCGAGCCGGGGAACTCCGAGAACGGCTTCGGCATGAAGGTCGCCTGGACCCCCTGCTCCAGCGCGACCTGCTTCATGACCAGGCGGAACGTCATGATGTTGTCCGCCGTGGAGAGCGCGTCGGCGTAACGCAGGTCGATCTCCTGCTGGCCGGGGCCGCCCTCGTGGTGGGAGAACTCCACCGAGATGCCCATCGACTCCAGCATGGTGATCGCCTGGCGGCGGAAGTCCATGCCGACGTTCTGCGGGGTGTGGTCGAAGTAGCCGGAGTTGTCGGCCGGGGTCGGGCGGCTGCCGTCCGTCGGCTTGTTCTTCAGCAGGAAGAACTCGATCTCCGGGTGGGTGTAGAAGGTGAAGCCCAGGTCGGAGGTGCGGGCCAGCGCCCGCTTGAGGACGTAGCGCGGGTCGGCGAAGGACGGGGAGCCGTCCGGCATCAGGATGTCGCAGAACATGCGGGCCGTGCCGGGGGCCTCAGCGCGCCAGGGCAGGACCTGGAACGTGGACGGGTCCGGCTTGGCGATCATGTCGGACTCGTAGACGCGCGCGAAGCCCTCGATGGCCGAGCCGTCGAAGCCGATGCCCTCGTCGAACGCCTGCTCCAGTTCGGCGGGAGCCACGGCGACGGACTTGAGGAAGCCCAGCACGTCCGTGAACCACAGGCGTACGAACCGGATGTCGCGCTCCTCCAAGGTCCGGAGCACGAACTCCTGCTGCTTGTCCATCTTCCGCTTCCCCATCCTTGCTGGTCAGGCCGCCTGTCCGTGGTGCGATGGAGGCGGTCGGCACCTGAGCATCCCACCACATCGGCGTTTCGCGCGCGTTGCGGACCTTGATCGTCCGGACGTCGCCGGACTGAACGTTCCGCCTGCGGGGACATACCGTCCTGCCGCCCATCTTGCATGTTCATCGGCCCGTCCGTCATGGCCGGGGGCGGGCGCGGCCGGAAGGAGGCCGTGGGATTCGAATTATCCGGTTGTCGCACATCGCTCCCCCGCGCCCCGCGCGCCCCCTTACGATCAGCGGACCCCGAGACCGCATCGCGGAAGGACACCCCCATGGGCACCGATCAGCACGGCCCCGCCTCCGCGCGCACCGCGCGCATAGAGGAGATGCGGAACGCCGAGCACGCCCGCAAGCGCCGGAACCGCGTGCTGGCCGTCGCCGCGAGCGTGGTGGTGGTCGCCGGGCTGGCCGTGGGCGGGGTGGTGCTGGTGCGCTCCCAGTCGGACCCGGACGGCGGCAAGGACACGGCCGCCGACGCCAAGGGCGGCTCCGGGCACTTCACCACCGGCGCGGACGGGGTGCGCACCTGGTCCGGCAAGCTGTCGCGGACGCATGTCGGCACCAAGGTGTCGTACCCGATGCACCCGCCGGTCGGCGGCGACCACAACCCGGTGTGGCTCAACTGCGAAGGCAATGTGTACAAGGAGCCGGTGCGCGACGAGAACGCGGTGCACGCGCTGGAGCACGGCGCGGTCTGGGTGACGTACACCGACAAGGCGGACAAGACCGACGTGGACGCGCTCGCGGCCAAGGTGAAGCGGACGCCCTACTCGCTGATGAGCCCGTACGCGGACCAGGACGCGCCGCTGATGCTGTCGGCCTGGGGGCACCAGGTGAGCGTGAAGAGCGCGTCCGACCCCGAGGTGGACAAGTTCCTCGCCGCCTACGTGCAGGGCAAGCAGACCCCGGAGCCGGGCGCCCCCTGCACGGGTGGGGTCATGAAGTGAGGCGCGGGTACGCCGGGCTCGCGGCGGGGGCGGCCGTGCTGGCCGTCGTCGCCGCGGGGGCCGGGGGGTACGCGGCCGGCGGGAGCGACCCGGTCGCGGTACGGGTGCCGGGGGCGGAGTCGGCCGACGCCGGGTTCGCCCGGGACATGGCCGTGCACCATCAGCAGGCCGTCGAGATGTCCTATCTCGTGCGCGACCGCACCGGCGACGAGGAGGTGCGCAGGCTCGCGTACGACATCGCGCAGACCCAGGCCAACCAGCGCGGGATGCTCCTGGGCTGGCTGGACCTGTGGGGGCTGCCGAAGGTGTCCGCCGAGCCGCCGATGACCTGGATGGGCATGGGTGACATGCCGCCGGGGCGGGACGGCGCGCTGATGCCGGGCATGGCGACCGACTCCGAGCTGCGCGAGCTCGGTTCGCTGAAGGGGCGGGCGGCCGAGGTGTTCTACCTCCGGCTGATGACGGAGCACCACAAGGGCGGGGTGCACATGGCCGAGGGGTGTGCGGCCCGGTGCGCGGCGGGGCCGGAGCGGCGGCTCGCGCGGGGGATGGTGGACGCCCAGCGGTCCGAGATCCGGCTGATGGCGGACATGCTCAAGAAGCGGGGCGCGTCCGCGCGTTCGTGAGGCGGCCGGGTCAAGTGGCGCCCTTTCGCGGTTACTTGATCCTCTCTTGACCTTTTGCTTCCCCTGACATGAACGGTTCATCGGCCAGAGTGGCCCCCGTCGTGCGATCTCCACGCCGGTCGACACCGCCGCTTCACCGGCGCGCATCCGCGACGTACCGGACACGACATGCATGCGCAACGCATCGCAGGGGGTTCTATGAGATCCAACCGCGCCAAGACGCGCGCCGGTGTGAGCATGGCGGCGACGCTGCCGATGATCGCCGGGGCGCTGGCGCTCGGCATACCCGCGGCCCACGCGGACGGCCCGGCGCGCAACGCGCTGACGGGCACCCGGCCGCTGTGGGCCACGGCGAAGGCGGACAAGGGCGCCGCCGCCGACAGCGCCCGGGTGAACGCCCGCGTCTACCTGGCCGGGCGGGACGCGGCCGGGCTGGCGGCCTACGCCAAGGCCGTCTCCGACCCGGCTTCGCCGCTGTACGGCAAGCACCTCAGCGCCGAGCAGGCGCAGGCCCGCTTCGGGGCCACCAAGGCCCAGGTGAGCGCCGTCAAGTCCTGGCTGAGGTCGGCCGGTCTGACGGTCACCGGGGTCACCGCGCACTACGTCGCCGTCTCCGGTGACGTGGCCGCCGCCGAGAAGGCGTTCGGCACCCAGCTCCACAACTACGCGAAGGGCAAGCGGACTTACCGCGCCCCGGCGAAGACCGCTTCCGCGCCCGCCTCGCTCAGGGGCGCCGTGCTCACCGTGTCCGGCCTGGACAACGCGCCGCACAAGTCGGACCACGACGAGCAGCTTCCGCCGCCGGACGCCGTGTTCAAGAACGCCGGCCCGTTCTCCAGCTACTTCGGCTCGAACACCGCGAGCAGCCTGCCGGACGCCTACGGCCACAAGATCCCGTACGCGGTCAAGGGGTACACCGGCAAGCAGCTCCGCCCGGCCTACGGCGCGGGCAAGTACACCGGCAAGCACGTGCGCGTCGCCATCACGGACGCGTACGCCTCGCCGACCATCGCCTACGACGCGGGCTCCTACGCCAAGAAGCACGGCGACGCGGCGTGGAAGACCGGCCAGCTCCACCAGGTGCTGCCGGCCGACTACACCAAGACCGAGGAGTGCGGGGCCTCCGGCTGGTACGGCGAGGAGACCCTCGACGTCGAGGCCGTGCACGCGGTCGCGCCGAACGCGGACGTCACCTACGTGGGCGCCGCGTCCTGCTACGACGACGACCTGCTGGACTCGCTCAGCAAGATCGTCGACAACCACCTCGCCGACATCGTCTCCAACTCCTGGGGCGATGTGGAGGGCAACCAGACGCCCGACCTGGCCGCCGCCTACGACCAGGTGTTCCAGTTCGGCGCGGTGCAGGGCATCGGCTTCTACTTCTCCTCCGGCGACGACGGCGACCAGGTCGCCGCCTCGGGCGTGAAGCAGGTCGACACCCCCGCCAACTCGGCCTGGGTGACGGCGGTCGGCGGTACCTCGCTGGCGGTCGGCAAGGGCGACAAATACCAGTGGGAGACCGGCTGGGGCACCCAGAAGGCCAACCTGTCGGCCGACGGCAAGAGCTGGGACGCCTTCCCCGGCGCCTTCACCTCGGGCGCGGGCGGCGGCACCAGCAAGACCGTGCCGCAGCCTTACTACCAGCAGGGCATCGTCCCGAAGAAGCTGGCCACGGCCAACAACAAGGCCGGCAACCGCGTCGTCCCGGACATCGCGGCCATCGCCGACCCGAACACCGGCTTCCTGGTCGGCCAGACCCAGACCTTCCCGGACGGGACCCAGCGCTACAGCGAGTACCGCATCGGCGGCACCTCGCTGGCCGCGCCGGTGATCGCGGCCGTGCAGGCGCTGGCGCAGGAGGCGCGCGGCGGCAAGGCGATCGGCTTCGCCAACCCGTCGATCTACCAGCGGTACGGCAAGAAGGGCGTCTTCCACGACGTCACCGACAACCCGACGGGCTCCGGCCTGGCGGTGGCCCGTACCGACTTCGTGAACGGTCTGGACGCCTCGGGCGGGCTGGCCACCTCGGTCCGCGTCCTCGGCAAGGACAGCTCGCTGCACGCGGTCAAGGGCTACGACGACGTGACCGGCGTGGGCTCGCCCTCGAACGGCTACGTGCAGTCGTACAAGGGCCACTGACCGGCTTCGGCCGGTGACGGGGGCGTGGGGTGTCGGACACCTCACGCCCCCCATCGCGTCTGAGTGACGATTACACTGGCGGGGTGCCTCAACTTCGTCTCGCCCTGAATCAGATCGATGCCCGGGTCGGCGACATCGCCGCCAACACCGAGTCGGTTCTCCGCCGGACCAGGCGGTCGGCCGAGGCGGGAGCGCATCTGGTCGCGTTCCCGGAGATGGTGCTGACCGGGTATCCCGTGGAGGACCTCGCCCTGCGCTCCTCCTTCGTCGAAGCCTCCCGCGCCGCCGTGCGCACGCTGGCCTCCCGGCTGGCCGCGGAGGGGCTCGGCGAGGTGCCGGTGGTCGTCGGCCACCTCGACCGCTCGGCGACCGCGCAGCCCAGGTACGGCCAGCCGGCCGGCGCCCCGCAGAACGCGGCGTCGGTGCTGTACCGGGGCGAGGTGGTCCTCACCTTCGCCAAGCACCACCTGCCCAACTACGGCGTCTTCGACGAGTTCCGCTACTTCGTGCCGGGCGACACCATGCCGGTGGTCCGGGTGCGCGGGATCGACGTGGCGCTGGCCATCTGCGAGGACCTCTGGCAGGACGGCGGGCGTGTCCCGGCGGCCCGCTCGGCCCAGGCGGGGCTGCTGCTCTCGGTCAACGCCTCCCCCTACGAGCGGGACAAGGACGACACCCGCCTGGAGCTGGTCCGCAAGCGGGCCCAGGAGGCGGGCTGCACCACCGCCTACCTGGCCATGACCGGCGGCCAGGACGAGCTGGTCTTCGACGGCGACTCGATCGTGGTCGGCGCGGACGGCCTGGTCGTCGCGCGGGCGCCGCAGTTCGAGGAGACCTGCCTGCTGCTGGACCTCGACCTGCCCGCCGCCGGCCCGGACGCCCCGACGGGTGTCGTGGACGACGGTCTGCGCATCGACCGCGTGGTCCTCACCCCGGAGCCCGTGCCGCCGTACGAGCCGGAGCACCTCGGCGGCTACGCGGAGCGGCTGGACGACGACGCGGAGATGTACGGCGCGCTGGTGACGGGCCTGCGGGCCTACGTGACCAAGAACGGCTTCCGCTCGGTGCTGATCGGCCTGTCCGGCGGCATCGACTCGGCGCTGGTGGCCGCGATCGCGTGCGACGCGGTGGGCCCGGAGAACGTGTACGGGATCTCGATGCCGTCGAAGTACTCCTCCGAGCACTCCCGGGGCGACGCGGCCGAGCTGGCCCGGCGGACCGGGCTGCACTTCCGTACGGTGCCGATCGAGCCGATGTTCGACGCGTACATGGGCGCGCTGGGCCTGACGGGCCTCGCGGAGGAGAACCTCCAGTCGCGGCTGCGCGGCACGCTGCTGATGGCGGTCTCCAACCAGGAGGGCCAGCTGGTGCTGGCACCGGGCAACAAGTCCGAGCTGGCGGTGGGCTATTCGACGCTGTACGGCGACTCGGTGGGGGCGTACGGGCCGATCAAGGACGTGTACAAGTCCTCGGTGTTCCGGCTCGCCCGGTACCGCAACCGGGCCGCCGGCGAGCGCGGCGAGACCCCGCCGATCCCGGAGAACTCCATCAGCAAGCCGCCGAGCGCCGAGCTGCGCCCGGGCCAGGTCGACACCGACTCGCTGCCGGACTACCCGGTGCTGGACGCCATCCTCGACCTGTACGTGGACCACGACCGGGGCGCCGACGCGATCGTGGCGGCGGGCTTCGAGCGTGAGCTGGTCGTCCGCATCCTCCGCATGGTCGACACCGCCGAGTACAAGCGGCGGCAGTACCCGCCGGGCACGAAGATCTCCGCGAAGGGCTTCGGCAAGGACCGGCGGCTGCCGATCACCAACGGGTGGCGGGAGCGGGCGTAGCGGTACGCCCCGGAGGGGCCCCGGCGGTCTCGCCGGGGCCCCTCCTCACGGTGTGCGCGGGCCGGTGTCAGCGGTGGGAGTGTTCCTGCTGCTCAGGGACGTGCGTGGCGACCAGCCGGCCCGTCGCCGCCTCGCCCTGCGAGAGGGCGGTACGCCGCCGGTCCACCCCGTACGCGACGCCCGCCACACCCAGGCCGAGCACCGCGAGCAGCGCACCCGCGAGGGCCGGGGAGGTCGCGCCGAAGCCCGCCGCCAGTGCGAGGCCGCCGATCCAGGCGCCGCCGGCGTTGGCCAGGTTGAAGGCCGCCTGGTTGGCGGAGGAGGCCAGGGAGGGGGCCGCGGCGGCCTTCTCCATCACCATCAGCTGCAGCGGCGAGCCGGTGACGAAGGCGGCCATGCCGAGCAGGGTCACGCCGAGCGCCGCGCTCCACTCGGCGCGCATCAGCACCGGGAACAGCGCGAGGACGACACCGAGCGCGGCGAGCCCGCCGAAGAGCGTGCCCCGCATCGCGTGGTCGGCGAGCCGCCCGCCGAGCAGGTTGCCCGCGGTGGCGCCGACGCCGAACAGCGCGAGCAGCAGCGTCACGCTGGCGGGGGCGTACCCGGCGGAGTCGGTCAGCATCGGGGTGACGTAGCTGTACGCGGCGAACAGCGCGCCGAAGCCGGCGACGGTGGTGCCCAGCGCCAGCCAGACCGGCAGGGACTTCAGCGCGGCCAGCTCGTGGCGCAGGCCGGTCGCGGTGGCGTGGGTGTGGTCGCGCGGGATGAGCAGCGCGAGCGCGGCTATCGCGGCCAGGCCGATGGCGCTGACCCCGAGGAAGGTGGCCCGCCAGCCGAGGTTCTGGCCCATCAGCGTGGCCACGGGCACACCGGCGACGTTCGCGACGGTCAGCCCGAGGAACATCAGGGAGACCGAGCGGGCCTTGCGCTCCGGCGCGACCATGCCGGTGGCGACGACCGCGCCGACGCCGAAGAAGGCGCCGTGCGGCAGGCCGCTCAGGAAGCGGGCGGCGAGCAGGGACTCGTTGCCGGGGGCGAGCGCGGAGAGCGCGTTGCCGGCGACGAACAGGGCCATCAGGCCGATCAGTACCGTGCGCCGGGACATCCGGGCGGTGACCGCGGCGAGCAGCGGGGCGCCGATGACCACGCCCAGCGCGTACGCCGAGACCAGGTGGCCGGCGGTCGGGATCGAGATGTGCAGGTCGTCCGCGACGTCGGGCAGCAGGCCCATCATCACGAACTCGGTGGTACCGATGCCGAAGGCGCCCACGGCGAGGGCGAGCAGGGCCAGGGGCATGAGGGGACCTCTCAGAAAGCTGGTGCCGTACAGGGCTCGGGGGAATCTTCTATGTTCCCGTACGGAACAAACTCTTTCAAGGCCACTATTCCTGCGGGTTACGAGGGCATGTCGAGCTTCACACGGGCCGCCACCGGAAGGTGGTCGCTGTTGGTGCGCGGCAGCGTCCAGGAACTCTCCGGCTCGACGCCCTTGACCATGATCTGGTCGATCCGCGCCATCGGGAACGCGGCCGGCCAGCTGAACCCGAACCCGCTGCCCGCCGCGCCCTGCGTGGAGCGCAGCTGCGAGGTCACCGCGTTCAGCGAGCGGTCGTTCATCGTGCCGTTGAGGTCGCCGAGCAGCACGACCCGGGTGAGCGTCTCGTCCGCGATGGCCTCGCCGAGCGCGTCGGCGCTCTTGTCGCGCTGCCGGGCGGTGAACCCGGCCTCCAGCTTCACCCGCACCGAGGGCAGGTGGGCGACGTACACCGCGACCAGGCCGTCCGGGGTGGAGACGGTGGCGCGCATGGCGCGCTTCCAGCCGAGCTTGATGTCGACCGGCTCGACCTGGCTCATCGGGTACTTGCTCCACAGCCCGACCGTGCCGACCACCGCGTGATAGGGGTACGTGGCCTTGAGCGCGTCGCCGTACACCGGGACGGCGGTGGCGGGCAGCTCCTCCAGGGCGACCATGTCGGCGCCGGAGGCGGCCACGTCACGGGCGGTGGCGGAGGGGTCCGGGTTGTCGGCGTTCACGTTGTGGGTGGCCACCACGAGGTCGCCGCCGGCGGCCGACTTGTCGGTGAGCAGCAGCCCGCCGAACAGGTTCAGCCACACGATCGCCGGGAGCAGCACCGCGATCAGCGCGATGGCGGACCGCCGCAGGAAGCCGAGCACGAGCAGCACCGGCACCGCCAGGCCCAGCCAGGGCAGGAAGGTCTCGATGAGGCTGCCGAGGTTGCCGAGCCGGTTGGGGATGTGCGAGTGCACCAGCATCACCAGCGCCAGCAGCAGCGCGAGCACGGCCGTGAACAGGCCCCGGCGCCAGATCCGGGGGTCGCCGCGCCAGCCGCCGAGCAGGCGGTGTGCCAGGCGCCGAAGCCGGGACACTGGTCGCTCGGGCCCCGAGCCGCCGTTGTCCGTCTCCGTCATGTACGCCTGCTGCGCCATACCGTCTGCCTCACTGCCTGCCGTGCACTCCGTCATCCCCCCGTGTGTGTGTACGACCCTAGGGGATGTCCGGTCTCGTTCCGCCGTACGTCGACGGCCGTTCGGAAGACGATGACGATCGAGGCGGCGCCGGCAGTTCCGGAAAACCCCGTCGGAGCGGGGTTCTGTGACGAAACGCGCACATCCGCACTACTGCGCGGCCGGGCTGACGGGGCGTAGGCCGGCGAGAAGAGTGTCGACGATCTCCTCGGCGAGCCCCTCGGGCAGGTCGGCCTCGGGGCGCAGGACGGTGCGCACCAGCATGGCGCCGACGAACATGTCGTTGGCCAGTTCCACGTCGACGCCGGGGCACAGTTCGCCGTCGCGCTGCCCCCGGCGCAGCACGTCCAGGGCGAGTGCGCGGCGGGGCGCTATCACGCTCGCCTCGTAGGCGGCCCAGATCCGGGGGCTGCACTTCGCCTGGACGTAGACGTTGTGCATGATCGCCGAGGAGCGGCTGACCAGCCCCCGGCGGCGCAGGGTCTCCAGCAGGACGACGAGGTCGTCGCGCATGGAGGTGCCGGGGAGTTCCGGGTCGGGGGGTTCGGCGGCGCGCATGACGTCGACGAACAGTTCCTCCTTGCCGCTCCAGCGGCGGTAGATGGTGGCCTTGCCGACCCCGGCGGTGCGCGCGACCCGCTCGATGGAGAGGTCGGCCAGCGGGACGCCGTCCTCAAGGAGCTTCATCACGCCCTCGATGATGGCTCGTTCCACGGCCTCGCTGCGGGGCCTGCCCCGGGCGGGGGCGGGCTGCGCGGGCCGGTCTGCGGCAAGGCTCACGTCGGTGTCGTCCTCTCGGTGTGCTGCGGAGGATTGTCCCGCAGCGGCGGCCTCCCCCCGCCGGTCTCCGCCGGCTCAGTCGCCGGTGGCGATCAGTTCGGGCTCGCGTTCACCGCTCTGTCCGGCCGGCGGCCTGCCCGGCAGGAACACGGCGACGACGACGGCTCCGGCCAGCGCGACGCCCGTACCCCACAGCGCGGTGACGTGCATGGCGTGCAGGAAGGCGTCGTAGGCGGGTGTGACCAGGGCCTGGCCGCGCGGGCCGAGCTTCTCCGCGATGCCGAGGGTGGCCTCGATGGACTCGCCCGCGGTGTCGCGCAGACCGGGCGGTAGCGCGCCGAGCCTGTCCTCGATGCCGCCCCGGTAGGAGGTGGCGAGCACCGAGCCGAGCACGGCGATGCCGAGGGCGCCGCCGACCTGGCGGAAGGTGTTGCTGAGCGCGGAGGCGGAGCCCGCCTTCTCGCGGGGCAGGGCCTGCATGATGACGACCGAGGTGGGGGTCATGATGTGCGCCATGCCGGTGCCCATCAGGAAGAAGACGACCTCCAGCAGCCAGATGGGCGTGTCGGCCTCGAAGGCGGCGAACGCGGCCAGGGTGGCGGCGATCAGCAGCATGCCCGCGGTGGTGGTGGCCTTGTTGCCGAACCGGTCGACCAGCAGCCGGGCGCGCGGCGCGAAGATCATCTGGGCGGCGGCCAGCGGCAGCATCAGCAGGCCGGACTCCAGCGGCGAGTAGCCGCGCACGCTCTGCGTGTAGAAGACGCCGAAGAACGTGACGCCCATGAGGGCGAAGAAGACCAGTGCGATGGCGGCCATGGCGGCCGAGAAGACCTTGTCGCGGAAGTAGGTCACGTCCAGCGAGGGGTGGTCGCTGCGCTTCTCGTACACGATGAAGGCGATCAGCACGACGACGCCGCCGATGATCGTGGCCAGCACCTTGGCGTCGGTGAAGTCGGCGAGTTCGCCGCCCTTGATGATGCCGTAGACCAGCAGGACAAGGCCGAGCACGGAGAGCACGACTCCGACGGGGTCCAGGCGGCCGGGCTTCGGGTCGCGGGAGTCGGGGACCAGCCAGACCATCAGGGCGACGGCGATCACCACGATGGGCACGTTGATCAGGAAGACCGAGCCCCACCAGAAGTGGTCCAGCAGCGCGCCGCCGGTGATCGGGCCGATGGCGATGGCGAGGCCGACCCCGCCCGCCCAGATGCCGATGGCCTTGGGCTGCTCGGAGCGCTCGAAGACGTTCATCAGCACGGCCAGGGTGGCGGGCATGACGAAGGCGGCGCCGAGCGCCATCACGGCGCGGTAGGTGATCAGCTGGGCCGGGGAGCCGGACTCGGCGGCGAGTGCCGAGCCGATGCCGAACACCACCAGCCCGCCGAGCAGCACCTTCTTGCGGCCGAGCCGGTCGCCGATGAGTCCGGCGGTGAAGAGCAGTCCGGCGAAGACGAGCGTGTACGAGTTGATCGCCCACTCGATCTCGCTCTGCGTGGCGCCGAGGCCGGTGGGCGCCGGGGTGGCGATGGTCTTGATGGCCACGTTCAGGATCGAGTTGTCCAGCACCACGATGAGCAGGCTCAGCATCAGCACGCCGAGGATCGCCCAGCGGCGCCGGTGCACGGCTTCCGGTATCCGGGGGGCGGGAACGGAGGTTGTCATGTGCCTGAGGGTATTCCTATTACGATACGGAACCGTCTCGTATCTGAATTCCTTTGCCGAGGTATTGCGCGGCGCCCTCCCGAACCGGGGGTCCCCCCTGGCCACCCGCGGCACGAAGTGCCACCATGGAGACGATCCGGGGACGCCGAAAGGGCGCCTCGAGATGAACTGAAGGAGCCGTTGCCATGACGCAGCTCTCGGCTGCCCAGACGAAGCCCTCCGACGGCAAGACGCTGTACGGAGGAAAGGGCACCCGCCGCATCACGGTCCGCGACATCGCCCTCGCCAAGGAGCGGGGCGAGAAGTGGCCCATGCTCACCGCCTACGACGCGATGACCGCGTCCGTCTTCGACGAGTCCGGCATCCCCGTGCTCCTCGTGGGCGACTCGGCGGGCAACTGCCATCTCGGCTACGAGACCACCGTGCCCGTCACCCTCGACGAGATGACCATGCTCTCCGCCGCCGTGGTACGCGGCACCGGCCGCGCCCTCATCGTCGCCGACCTCCCCTTCGGCTCCTACCAGGAGGGTCCGGTGCAGGCGCTGCGCTCGGCGACCCGGCTGGTCAAGGACGCCGGCGTGGGCGCGGTGAAGCTGGAGGGCGGCGAGCGCTCGCACGAACAGATCAAGCTGCTGGTCGAGGCCGGCATCCCGGTGATGGCCCACATCGGCCTCACCCCGCAGTCCGTCAACGCCATGGGCTACCGCGTCCAGGGGCGCGGCGAGGAGGCGGCCGCGCAGCTGCTGCGCGACGCCAAGGCCGTGCAGGACGCGGGCGCGTTCGCCGTCGTGCTGGAGCTGGTCCCGGCCGAGCTGGCCGCCGAGGTGACCCGGGTGCTGCACATCCCGACCGTGGGCATCGGCGCCGGTCCCGACACCGACGCGCAGGTCCTCGTGTGGACCGACATGCTGGGCCTGACCACGGGCCGGGTGCCGAAGTTCGTCAAGAAGTACGCGGCGCTGCGCGAGGTCATGGGCGACGCGGCCAAGGAGTTCGCCGAGGAGGTCGTCGGCGGCGCCTTCCCGACGGAGGAGCACTCCGTCCACTAGCCACTGCGGCACCACCACGGGCAGCCCGCCGATCTTCCCCCTGTCGGCGGGCTGCCCCTTTTCCCGCAGGTGGCACCGGGGGTGCCGGGGTGCTGTCGGCCGGCTGTCGGTGCTTTGTCGGTGCCCCCTGGCATGCTCCTGGCCATGACGCGAATCGACGACAACCCCGGCGGCGGCCGTTCCGCCGTGTCCGTGCGGGGAATGGTCAAGCACTACGGCGAGACCAAGGCACTGGACGGGGTCGACCTTGAGGTCCGGGAGGGGACCGTGATGGGGGTGCTCGGCCCGAACGGCGCCGGGAAGACCACCCTCGTACGCATCCTGTCGACCCTGATCACCCCGGACGCCGGAGAGGCGCTCGTGGCCGGGTACGACGTGGTGCGCCAGCCCCGGCAGCTGCGCCGGGTGATCGGGCTGACCGGGCAGTACGCCTCGGTGGACGAGAAGCTGCCCGGCTGGGAGAACCTGTACATGATCGGGCGGCTGCTGGACCTGTCCCGCAAGGACGCCCGGCTGCGCGCCGACGAGCTGCTGGAGCGCTTCTCCCTCACCGAGGCGGCCAAGCGCCCCGCCTCCACCTACTCCGGCGGCATGCGGCGGCGCCTGGACCTGGCCGCCTCCATGATCGGCCGGCCGCAGGTGCTGTTCCTGGACGAGCCCACGACGGGCCTCGACCCCCGCACCCGCAACGAGGTCTGGGACGAGGTGAAGGCGATGGTCGGCGACGGCGTGACCGTGCTGCTCACCACCCAGTACATGGAGGAGGCCGAGCAGCTCGCCTCCGAGCTGACCGTGGTGGACCGGGGCAAGGTCATCGCGGGCGGCCGCATCGAGGAGCTGAAGGCGAAGGTCGGCGGCCGCACCCTGCGGGTGCGCCCGGTGGACCCGCTCCAGCTGGAGCCGCTCGCCGGCACGCTGGACGAGCTGGGCATCACCGGCCTGGCCACCACCACCGTGGACCACCAGACCGGCACCCTGCTGGTGCCGATCCTCAGCGACGAGCAGCTCACCGCGGTCGTCGGCGCGGTCACCGCGCGCGGCATCACCATCTCCTCCATCGTCACCGAACTTCCCAGCCTGGACGAGGTGTTCCTCTCGCTCACCGGCCACCGCGCCAGTGCCCCGCAGGACGCCGCGCCCGCCGAGACCCGCGAAGAGGTCGCCGTATGAGCGCCGCCACCACGACCGTCCCGCCCGTCCCGCTCGCGGCGGACTCCCGCATCACCCTGCGCGGGCACCTGCGGCACACCGGCGCCCTCGTCCGCCGCAACCTGCTGTGGATCAAGCAGGACCCGGAGTCGATGTTCGACGCGCTGCTGATGCCCGTCGTCTTCACCCTGCTGTTCGTGTTCGTCTTCGGCGGCTCCATCGGGCAGGCGCTCGGCGGCGGCCAGGACCAGTACGTGCAGTACGTCATCCCCGGCATGCTGGCGATGATGAGCATGACGATGTCGCAGGGCGTCGGCACCGGCTTCAGCCAGGACTTCAACAGCGGTGTCATGGACCGGTTCCGCTCGCTGCCGATCGGCCGCGGCTCGGTGCTCTTCGCCAAGCTGGCGGTGGAGCTGGGCCGGATGCTGTTCGCCACGACCGTGCTGATGATCGTCGCCGTGCTGGTCGGCTTCGACATCACCGACTGGCCGGGGCTGTTCGCCACCGTCGGCCTGGCCACGCTGTTCGCGTCCTCGATCATGTGGGTCTTCCTCACCCTGGGCGTGGTGATGAAGAGCGCGCAGTCCGTGCAGGCGATGGGCTTCCTGGTGCTGTTCCCGCTCCAGTTCGGCTCGTCCATCTTCGCGCCGACGAAGTCGATGCCCGGCTGGCTCCAGGCGTTCACCGACTACAACCCGCTGTCCACGCTCGCGGACGCCGCGCGCGGTCTGATGGTGGGCGGGCCGGTGGCCCACGACCTGTGGGTGACGGTCGCCTGGTCGGTGGGGATCACCGCGGTGATGGCGCCGGTCGCCATCCACAAGTTCCGCACCAAGACCTGAGGTCCGCCCGGATCTCACACCAGGGCGGTGGCCTCCCCGAGGGAGAGGCCACCGCCCTCGGCGTACGCGGCGCGGAACGCCGCCTCGTCCAGGACCTCCCGGATACGGGCCTCGGTGCGGTCGTACGCGATCTGCTCCACCCGCGAGCGCAGATGCCCCTCCGGCATCAGTGCCACCGCGGCGCCCAGGCAGCGGGCGGCGTCCGCGGCCCGGGCCCCGCCACCGGCGACGACGACGGCCAGCGCGGCGACGCCGAGACAGATGGCCGGCATCTGCGGGACGACGACGTCGCACAGCGGGTCGCCGGCCAGTTCCAGCGCGCGGCGGATCGAGTCCAGCGCGCGTTCCGGGTGCCCGTCCTCGGCGTCCAGCCACGCCTCCTGGGCGAGGATCATGGCGTCGAAGACGATGAACCGGGCGAGGACGAACTCCTCCCGCAGCAGCCGGAGCTGCCCCCGCGCCTCGGCGGGCCTGCCGGTGGCCAGGAGCCAGGAGGCCAGGTGCAGCCGGGCCACCGGCATCGCCTCGCTGTGCCTGCCGTCCAGTTCGTGGACGACCTCGCGCAGCAGCCGTTCGCCGCGCTCCTCGTCCCCGGCCTCCATCAGCACGTTGCCCAGCCGGGCACCGAGGACGGCCATCTGGGCGCGGGCGCCGAGGTGTTCGGCGTGCGCCATGGCGCCCTCGTAGTCGGCGGCGGCCTCGCGGTTCATGCCCTTGCGCTCCCGGGCCTCGCCGCGCGCGGACAGCGCCTCGGCCAGACCCCACTCGTCACCGAGGCGCCGGTATATCTCCAGCGCCTCGTCCGCGTCGCGGGCGGCGTCGCCCGCCCAGGTGGCACGGTTGGCGAGCAGGTTGGCGCGGACCTGGAGGGCGCCCGCCAGCTCCCATTCGTAGCCGGGGGTCTCCCGGCAGGTGCGCACGGTGGCGTCGGTGATCTCCGGCAGCCGTCCGACGCCGTTGACCAGCATCTCCGCGAACCACCACAGCATGCCGGGCGAGCGGCAGGTCTGCGGCAGGCCGGGGCGGTAGACCTCGGTGACGACGGTCAGCTTGCTCCGTGCCGCCGGGTTCTGCCAGGCCTCCATGTCGGTGTCCATGCAGGCGAGATGGGCGAGGTGCAGTCCGCGCCGGGCCTCGGCGAGGTCCTCTCCGGTGAGCGGGGGCGGGGTGTCGGTGCTGCGCGTCCACACCGGCTCGGCGCGCGCGGCCGGCTCGGCGAACGGGTCGGGGCCGAGCGCCATCACCTCCTCGCACCATGCCCGCACCTCCAGCCGCTGGTCGCGCATCTGCCAGTACCAGACCAGGGACAGCACCATGCACAGCCCCTCCTGCTCGTCGCGCAGGTCGACGGCGTGCCGCAGGGCGGTGCGCAGGTTCTCGTACTCCACCTGGATGCGGTCGATGGCCTCGCGCTGGCGGGGTCCGCGCAGCAACGCGTCGTTGGTGCGGGCGAGTTCGCGGTAGTAGGTGAGGTGGGCGCGTTCGGTGGCGGCGCGTTCGCCGCTCTCGTCCAGCCGCTCGGCGGCGTACTCGGCGACGGTCTCCAGCAGCCGGTAGCGCATCCCCGCACCGGGCGAAGGGGCGGCCACCACCAGGGACTTGTCGACCAGGGAACCGAGGGCGTCCAGCGCGACGGGGCCGCAGACCGCCTCGGCGGCGGCCAGGTCGCAGCCGCCCGCGAACACCGACAGCTTTCCCAGCACGTCGCGTTCGTCGGCGTCCAGCAGGTCCCAGGACCAGTCGACCACCGCGCGCAGGGTCTGCTGGCGGGGCAGCACGGTGCGGCTGCCGGAGGTGAGCAGGCGGAAGCGGTCGTCCAGCCGGTCCGCGATCTGGCGCGGGGTGAGCATGCGCAGGCGGGCGGCCGCCAGCTCGATCGCCAGGGGCAGACCGTCGAGGCGGTGGCAGATCTCGGCGCACGCCTCCGGGTCGTCCGCCACGGTGAAGCCGGGCCGGGCGGCCGCGCCGCGGTGGCCGAGCAGCCGCAGCGCGACCGGCCCGGGCAGCGGATCGACGGGCCGGAGCAACTCCCCCGGCACACCGAGGGGTTCGCGGCTGGTGGCGAGGACGGTGAGGCGCGGGCAGTCGGCCAGCAGGCGTTCGGCGAGGCGGGCGGCGGCGTCCACGACGTGCTCGCAGTTGTCCAGGATGATCAGCATCCGGCGCCGGCCGCAGTGCTCCACCAGCCGTTCGACGGGGTCGCCGAAGCGGTCGGACACGGCACGCACGCCCTCGACGCCCGCGCCGTGCAGCACGGTCTCGCGGGCGCCGATGGCGGTGAGCACGGCCTGCGGCACGGCGTCGGGGTCGTCCACCGGTGCGAGCTCGGCTAGCCACGCCCCGTCGGGGGCGGTGTCCCGGACCGTGTCGGCGGCCTCCACCGAGAGCCGGGTCTTGCCCGCTCCGCCGGGCCCGAGCAGGGTGACCAGCCGGGAGGCGGCGAGGTCGGCGCCGATGGCATCGATGTCGGACTCCCGGCCGACGAAGGAGGTCAGCCGGGCCGGCAGGTTGCCCGGGGCGGGCCGGGAGTCGGCGGGGGCGGGCGCCGCCGGGGCGGGGCCGGTGCCGGAGAGCAGTTCGGCGTGCAGGGCGCGCAGTGCGGTGCCGGGGTCGGAGCCCAGCCGGTCGGCGAGGAGCAGGCGCACCTCCTCGTAGGCGGCCAGGGCCTGGGCGGTGCGGCCGGTGTCGCGCAAGGCCCGCAGCCGCAGGACCTGCAGGGACTCGTCCAGGGGGTGCTCGTCGCACAGGGCGGCCAGCTCGGGCAGGGACGTCTCGGCCCGGCCGAGGGCGAGGGCGGCGGTGTGCCGGGCGCGCAGCGCGTCCAGGCGCCGGGTCTCCCAGCGGGCCGCGTCGGCGGTGCGGTCGGGCAGGTCGGCGAGGACGGGGCCGCGCCACAGGGCGAGGGCGTCGTCGAGGAGGACGGCGGCCTTGGCCGGGTCGGAGTCGGCGAGGGCGCGCAGTCCGTCGCCGGTGAGGCGGTCGAAGCGGGTGAGGTCCACGTCGTCCGGGGCGGCGGTGAGCCGGTACCCGCCGTCGGCGGAGGCGATCTCACCGGCGCCGAGGGCCCTGCGCAGCCGTCCGACGAGGGCCTGGAGGGCGCCGGGCGCGTCGGCGGGCGGTTCGTCGCCCCACACCTCGTCCACCAGCACCGCGGCCGGTACGGTCCGCCCCGCGCGCTGGGCGAGCACGGTCAGCAGCGCGCGCAGCCGCGCCCCGCCGACGGGGACGGCGGTGCCGTCCGGTCTGAGGGCCTGGGTGGTGCCGAGTAGCCGATAGCGCACGGGGTCCATTGTCCCTGGGGACGCACCCGCGGCGCCTCCGGGTTTCCGGCACCCGCGAACCCTGCGCGGCGGGCGGCCCGGAACCTCGCGGCGGGGCCGGGACGTTCCCCTTCCATCACGGGTACGGTCGACCCTCAGCACCCACCGTAGGCAGGAGCCCCATGACCACCGCCCTCTCGCGTACCGGCGACCGCCGGATCAGTCCCGTGTTCGCCGGAATCGTGGCCGTCGCGGCGGTGACCGGGTGGGCGACCTGGACCGGGTTCGCCGCCCAGCCGGGGCTCGCGGTGTTCCTGTTCGTGACGGCCGCGTGGATCGTCTCGCTGTGCCTGCACGAGTACGCGCACGCGCGCACCGCCCTGCACAGCGGGGACATCTCGATCGGGGCCAAGGGCTATCTGACGCTGAACCCGCTGAAGTACACGCACGCCCTGCTGAGCGTCGTGCTGCCGGTGCTGTTCGTGATCATGGGCGGGATCGGCCTGCCGGGCGGCGCGGTCTTCATCGAGCGGGGCCGGATCAGGGGCCGCTGGCGGCACAGCCTCATCTCGGCGGCCGGTCCGCTGACGAACGTGCTGTTCGCGGCGGTGTGCACGGCGCCGTTCTGGCTGCACGCGCTGGACGGGGTGCCGCGCGACTTCCGGTACGCGCTGGCCTTCCTCGCCCTGCTCCAGGTCACGGCGGCGATCCTGAACTTCCTGCCCGTGCCGGGTCTGGACGGCTACGGCGTGATCGAGCCCTGGCTGTCGAACGGGATCAAGCGGCAGGTGGAGCCGATCGCCCCGTTCGGCCTGCTGATCGTGTTCGCGCTGCTGTGGGTGCCCGCGGTCAACGAGGCGTTCTTCGACGTGATCTACACCCTGCTGAGCGCGCTGGGCGTGGACAGCTTCTTCTCGGACTGCGGTTACTTCCTGTACCGCTTCTGGTCCGAGACGCCGCAGGTGTGCTCCGTCATCCCGTGACGGAGCCGGAGCCGGAGCGGGCCGCGGCGCGGCTGCGCCGGATGTAGAAGAAGGCCATGTTGGAGGTCAGCCCGGCCAGCAGCACCCAGACGATCCCCAGCCAGCTCCCCTGGGCGAAGGACACGACGGCCGCCGCCACGGCGAGCACGCAGGCGGCGAGGGTGACGAGGGCGATGCGGGGCATGGGGTCGGCTCCTGTCGGGGGACACTGCTACGCCGACCAGTGTCCCCCATCCCGTCCGGCCGCCCGGTCCGGGTGCCGTCACACGTCGGTGACGCGGAGCCCGGCGTGCGCCTTGTAGCGGCGGTTGGTGGAGATCAGGTTGGCGACCAGCCCCTCCACCTGGTGGGCGTTGCGCAGCCGCCCGGCGAAGACGCCGCGCATGCCGGGGATGCGGCCGGCGAGGGCCTGCACGATGTCGGTGTCGGCCCGCTTGTCGCCGAGGACCATCACGTCCGTGTCGATCTCGTCGGTCTCCTGGTCCTCCAGGAGGACGGCGGACAGGTGGTGGAAGGCGGCGGTGACGCGGGAGTCCGGCAGCAGGGCGGCGGCCTGCTGGGCGGCGCTGCCCTCCTCGACGGTGAGCGCGTAGGCGCCCTGCTTGTCGAAGCCGAGCGGGTTGACGCAGTCGACGACGAGCTTGCCCGCGAGGTCCTCGCGCAGCGACTTCAGGGTGTCGGCGTGGCCGTCCCACGGCACGGCGACGATCACGATGTCGCTGCGCCGCGCGGTCTCGGCGTTGTCGGCGCCCTCGACCCCGTGGCCCAGCTCCCCGGCGGCGGCGTGCGCCCGCCCGGCCGACCGCGAGCCGACGATCACCTTCTGCCCGGCCTTGGCGAGCCGGTAGGCGAGGCCCTTGCCCTGCGGGCCGGTGCCGCCGATGACGCCGACGGTCAGCCCGGAGACGTCGGGCAGGTCCCAGGGGTCCTTGGCGGGGGCCTTCGCGGGGGCGGTACCGGAGTTCTGTGCGCTGTCGCTGGAGGTCATGGGCCGACTCTACGTCCGCGCGGGCGCCCGTACCCGGCGAGGTGGGCCGCGTCACGCGCCACCCGCGGGGGTGAACCACGAGTGAACTGCGGTGCGGGAGGGACGGGTTGCGGCAGGATGCGGCCGCATGGACGCCGTACGGGTCGCGCTGCTGCGTGAAGTGCTCGCCGGGACCGAGTGGTTGGGGGCGACGCGGAGGTTCGCCGGGGTGCTGCGCGGCTCGGTGACGGCGCACGGCGGCGGCCTGCTGCTGGCGGGCACCGAGGAGTACGAGCCCTGGCACCTGGCCGCGCATCTGGTGGACGAGGCGGCCTGGTCCGGCACCCCCGAGCTGGCCCCCACGCTGGTCAGGCACCATGTGCGCCCCGGTGACCCGGCGCATCTGGCGGTGGGCCCCGGCCGGATCGCGGAGGCCCGGCGCGGCGAGACCCTGCTGGTGGTGGCACCCCGGGAGCCGGCCGGCCTGCTGGAGCGGGTGCACACCGCGCGGCGGGCCGGGGTGACGGTGCTGGCGCTCGGGGCGGGCGGGTCCGAGCTGGCGGCGATGGCCCACGAGACGCTGGCGGTGCCCGAGGGCGCGGAGCTGGACCTGGACAGCGTGCAGCACCTGGTGAGCGCGGCGGCCGGCGAGGACGCGGGCCCGCCGAGGGCGCGCCGGGGGTTCCGGGACCGGCTGTCCCGGCTGGCGGAGACCCTGACGGCTCCCCCGGCTGCACCCTGGTGACGGACGGAGGCCGCCCCCGCCATGACGGGCGGGGGCGGCCTCCTGGCGATACGGCGGGGTCAGTCCTTGTCGGACTCGTCGGCCGGGGTGTCGTGCCAGCGCGGGTCGTTCTCCCAGTCGACGTTGCGCTCGCGGGCGGTCTCCATCGCGTGCCGCGCCTCGTCCGGGGAGGAGTAGGGGCCGAACCGGTCCTTGCCGGGACAGTCGGGGCCCTCCTCGACCTTCTTGTGCTCCAGGCAGTAGTACCACTCGCCCGGCTTGCCCTGGGTGCGCTTCTTGAACACGGACATCAACGGCTCCTCTCGCCACCCACATGTTCCCCCATGGCCGCTGGTTAGACTCGCTGGCATGTCTGGCCAGTCGCTGCTCGTACCAGGGGAGCTCTCCCCCACCCGCCCGGTGCCCGGGAACATCCGCCGCCCGGAGTACGTCGGAAAGCCCGCGCCCACGCCGTACACCGGTCCGGAGGTGCAGACGCCCGAGACGGTCGAGGCGATGCGGACCGCCGGCCGGATCGCCGCGCAGGCGATGGCGGAGGCGGCGAAGATCATCGCTCCCGGTGTCACCACGGACCAGTTGGACAAGGTCGCGCACGACTACATGTGCGACCACGGGGCCTACCCCTCCACGCTGGGCTACCGCGGCTTCCCGAAGTCGCTGTGCACCTCGGTGAACGAGGTCATCTGCCACGGCATCCCGGACTCGACCGTGCTCCGGGACGGCGACATCGTCAACCTGGACGTGACGGCGTACATCGGCGGGGTGCACGGCGACAACAACGCCACGTATCTCGTCGGCGAGGTGGACGAGGAGTCGCGGCTGCTGGTGGAGCGGACGCGGGAGGCGCTGAACCGGGCGATCAAGGCGGTCAGGCCCGGCCGCCAGATCAACATCATCGGCCGGGTGATCGAGTCCTACGCCAAGCGCTTCGGCTACGGCGTCGTGCGGGACTTCACCGGCCACGGCATCAACTCGTCGTTCCACTCCGGGCTGATCGTCCCGCACTACGACTCGCCGCACGCCACCACGGTCATCCAGCCCGGCATGACCTTCACCATCGAGCCGATGCTGACGCTGGGCACCCACGAGTACGACATGTGGGACGACGGCTGGACCGTGGTCACCAAGGACCGCAGGCGCACGGCCCAGTTCGAGCACACCCTCGTGGTGACGGACACCGGCGCGGACATTCTGACCCTTCCGTAGGGGTCAGCGCTCCAGGACGACCCGGCCGCCGACCTCCACCCAGCCGTGCGGCTGGGGGGCGGTGAGGATCTGGGAGCCGCGGCCCTGGGTGATGTTGAGGGCGCGGCCGAGCCGGTCGGTGAGCAGCAGCGCGGCCGCGCCCGTCGCCTCGTCCTCGTCGATGCCGTCGTCCCGGCCGGGGAAGGCGCGGGCGCGCACCCGTCCCGCCGCCTCGTCCTCCCAGGCCCACGCGTAGATCCACTCGCCGGGCGGCGGCACCTGGAGGGCGTCGACCTCGGCGGCGCTCGCGTACTGGCGCAGGGTGCGCGGCGGGGCCCACTCGGCGCGGGCCTCGATCCAGGTGAACTCGCCGTCCAGCCGGGTGCCCACCTCCCCGGCCGGGGTGACCAGTTCGGGCACGTCGAGCAGCCAGGCGGTGCCGACGCAGGGGTGGCCCGCGAAGGGCAGCCGTGAGGCGGGCGTGTAGATGTCGATCACTCCGCGCTCGGGGTCGTCCACGAACACGGTCTCGCTGAAGCCGAGTTTGGCGGCGAGCGCCTGCCGGTCGTCCCGCTCGGGCACGGTCGAGCCGTTGCGGACGACGCCCAGTTCGTTCCCGTATCCGCCCGCGGGGCCGCAGAAGACACGGAGTACGTCGTAGTCAGTCACCGGTGCATTGAAGCACCGAGGGCGCTTGGGCTGCTCTTTGCCGCCCCTTGAGATCCTTTTTGGGACGTCGACATCAAGTCGTGTCTGTGATCTTTTCGTGCCGTTCGAATCCGGTTTCAGGCGGAGACGTGACGACTAAGGCTCGGGTAAGTTAGGCAAGCCTCACCAAACCGTATGGGCGGATTCGTGCCGTCCTGACCGCATGGAGCCCGTATGCGAGCCGTCCGCCCGATCGCGATCGCCGCCACCGCGGCGGCAGCGCTGACCGCCCTGTCGGCCTGCACCGCCAAGAGCGACGCCAAGGACGGCGACGCCATCCAGGTCACCGCCGCCGACACCAAGTGCGACACCTCGGCCACGTCCGTGCCGGCCGGCCAGGTGACCCTGAAGATCGAGAACAAGGGCTCGCGCGCCACCGAGGTCGAGATCGTCTTCCCGGACGACCGGATCGTCTCCGAGAAGGAGAACATCGGGCCGGGCACCAAGTACACGCTGACCGCCGAGGTGAAGGCGGGCTCCTACGAGATCGCCTGCCGCCCGGGCATGAAGGGTCACGGCGTCCGGCAGAAGCTGGAGGTGACCGGCTCCGGCAGGTCCGCGAAGCGGAACCCGGCGCTGGACGGCGCGGTCGCCGCCTACCGCCAGTACGCCCAGGACCAGGCCGACGGGACGGTCCCGCTCGCCGAGACCTTCGCCAAGGCCGTCCAGGCCGGTGACCTCGACGCCGCGAAGAAGGCGTACGCGCCCTCCCGCCTCGGCTGGGAGCGCACCGAGCCGGTCGCCGAGTCCTTCGGCGACATCGACCCCCTGGTCGACACCCGCGCGGACGGCCTGGAGGACGGCCAGAAGTGGACCGGCTGGCACCGGCTGGAGAAGTCCCTCTGGCAGGACAAGAAGATCGGCGCCGAGGACAGGAAGCTGGCCGCGCAGCTCGTCACCGACCTCAAGGACTGGCAGCGCCGGGTCGGCAAGGCCGAGATCACCCCTACCTCCATGGCCAACGGCGCCAAGGAGCTGCTGGACGAGGTCGCCACCGGCAAGGTCACCGGCGAGGAGGACCGCTACTCGCACACCGACCTGGTCGACTTCAAGGCCAACGTCGAGGGCGCGCAGAAGGCGTACGAGCTGCTGAAGCCGGTCGCCGCCAAGAACGACTCCGCGCTCACCGGTGACCTGGACGAGCAGTTCGCGGCGCTGGACAAGCTGCTGGACAAGTACCGCCCCGCGAGGGACTCCTACGACTTCGTCTCCTACGACAAGGTCGGCGAGGACCAGCGCAAGGAACTGTCGGACGCGGTGAACGCCCTGGCCGAGCCGCTGTCCAAGCTCGCGGCCGCGGTCGTCAAGTAAGCACGGGAGTCACGGGCGATGACCGGGAACGAACGCGGACCCTCGCGGCGCGCACTGATCGGCTGGGGCGGCGCCGGGCTCGCGGTGGGCGCCGCCGCGGCGGGCGGCGGAGTGGCACTCTCCGACGGACGGCCGGACCCGGCCCCGGCCGGTTCGGGCGGCGGGGTGGAGTTCCACGGCGCCCACCAGGCGGGCATCGCCACCCCGGTGCAGGACCGGCTGCACTTCGCGGCGTTCGACGTGAAGACGGACGACCGCGCCGAGTTCGTCCGGCTGCTCAAGGACTGGACGGCGGCCGCCCGGCTGATGACCGCCGGGAAGCCGGTCGGCGAGGGCGCGTACGGCGGGCTCGCCGAGGCCCCGCCGGACGACACCGGCGAGGCGCTGGGCCTCAGCCCCTCCCGGCTGACCCTCACCATCGGCTTCGGGCCCTCGCTCTTCGAGCGGTTCGGCCTGTCCGGCCGGCGTCCGGACGCGCTCGCGGACCTGCCGAAGTTCCCCGGCGACAACCTGGACCGGTCGCGCACCGGGGGCGACCTGTGCGTGCAGGCGTGCGCGGACGACCCGCAGGTGGCGGTGCACGCCATCCGCAACCTGGCCCGCGTCGGCTTCGGCAAGGTCGCCGTGCGCTGGTCCCAGCTGGGCTTCGGGAAGACCTCCTCCACCACGCCGGACGCCCAGACCCCGCGCAACCTGATGGGCTTCAAGGACGGCACCCGCAACATCGCGGGCACCGAGACGGCCCGGCTGGACAAGCACGTCTGGGTGGGCGCCTCCGACGGGGACGCGAAGTCGGCCTGGATGACCGGGGGTTCCTACCTGGTGGCCCGGCGCATCCGGATGAACATCGAGACCTGGGACCGTACGTCGCTCCAGGAGCAGGAGGACGTGTTCGGCCGGGACAAGGGCGAGGGGGCGCCCGTGGGCAAGGCGAAGGAGCACGACGAGCCGTTCCTGAAGGCGATGAAGCCGGACGCCCATGTGCGCCTGGCCCACCCCGACTCCAACGGCGGGATCACCCTGCTGCGCCGGGGCTACTCCTTCACCGACGGCACGGACGGGCTCGGCCGCCTGGACGCGGGCCTGTTCTTCCTGGCCTACCAGCGCGACGTGCGCGAGGGGTTCATCCCGCTCCAGCGCAGGCTGTCGGCCGGCGACGCGCTCAACGAGTACATCCAGCACGTGGGTTCGGCGGTCTTCGCGGTCCCGCCCGGTGTCCGCGACTCCGCCGACTGGTGGGGCCGGGCCCTGTTCTCCGAGGAGGCGTAGTCCGTGTTCTCCAACTACCTGATCGGCCTGCGCGAGGGTCTGGAGGCGTCGCTCGTCGTCTGCATCCTGATCGCGTACCTGGTCAAGACCGGCCGTCGGGACGCGCTGCGGCCCATCTGGGCGGGCATCGCCGTCGCGGTCGCGCTCGCCCTGGGCTTCGGCTGCGCGCTGGAGTTCGGCTCGCAGGAGCTGACGTTCCAGGCGCAGGAGGCGCTGGGCGGCTCGCTGTCCATCGTCGCGGTCTGCCTGGTGACGTGGATGGTGTTCTGGATGCGGCGCACCGCCCGGCACCTGAGGTCGGAGCTGCACGGCCGTCTCGACGCGGCCCTCGCCATGGGGACGGGCGCGCTGGTCGCCACCGCGTTCCTGGCCGTGGGCCGGGAGGGCCTGGAGACCGCGCTGTTCGTGTGGGCCTCGGTGCACGCGGCGAGCGACGGCACCCCGCGCCCGCTGATCGGCGTCGCCCTCGGTCTCGCCACGGCCGTGCTGCTGGGCTGGCTGTTCTACCGGGGCGCGCTGCGGATCAACCTGGCGAAGTTCTTCACCTGGACCGGCGGGATGCTGGTCGTGGTCGCGGCGGGCGTGCTGGCGTACGGCTTCCACGACCTCCAGGAGGCGGGCTGGGTGCCGGGCCTGACGAACGTGCCGTTCGACATCTCCGGCGCGATCCCGCCGGACAGCTGGTACGGGACCCTGCTCAAGGGCGTGTTCAACTTCCAGCCGGACCCGACGGCCGTGCAGATCACGGTCTGGCTGCTGTACCTGGTGCCGGTGCTCACCCTGTTCCTGCTCCCCTCCCGTGGCCCCGCGCGGAACGCGGGGGCGGTGGCGGACGCGGCGAAGTGAGCGCCTCGGCGGGTCCGGCCCGCTCCCCGTCCCGGTAGGGTTCGCCTCCGGGAAGGGGAGGGTGAACGCGCCTCATGAGCAGGGATCGCAGCGGCCGCGCGCTTCGCGGCCGGAACCGCAGGGCACTCATAGCGGCCTCGCTGGCCGCCTGGACGCTGACGACGAGCGGATGTGTCGTGGTGCACGGCGAGCGCGAGGTGCTGCCCGCCGCCACCCGCGCCGAGGCCGCCCGCGCCCTGACGCGGTTCACCGACGCGTACAACAAGGCCGACCGGGCCTACGACAGTTCCCTGGACGCCGGGCACGTCACCGGCGCGTTCGGCGCGATCGACTCCGCCCGGCTGCGGGCGGGCCGCGCCAACAACCCCGGCGGCAACCCCGCGCACACCCCGCTGACGCTGACTGACGCGCGGTTCACCATCCCCGCCAAGGCGGGCTGGCCCCGCTGGTTCGTCGCGGACGCCAAGGGCAGCAAGGGTGGCGGCGCCCGCTGGCTGATGGTCTTCCTCCGCGACGGCGCCGGCGAGCCGTGGCGGGCGTCGTACGTGACGCTGGTCAAGCCCGCCGACCTGCCAAAGTTCCGGCTCGACGAGCACGGCCGGGCCGAGACCGTGCCCGCCGCCTCCACCGGTGAGGCGCTCCCGCCGGGCGAGCTGAGCGAGCGGTACGCGGACTATCTGCGCGGCGGGGGCAAGACGTTCGCCGACGGCCCGAGCACCAGCGGCTGGCGCACGGTCCGCGCGGAGCAGGCGCGCAAGCCGGGGCTGGTGCGGCAGTACGTCGACCAGCCGCTGACCCGGGGCGACTTCGCGCCGCTCGCGCTGCGCACGGCGGACGGCGGGGCGCTGGTGTTCTTCGCCTCGCACCACTTCGAGAAGCGGACGGCCGCCGCCGGGACGTCGGTGACGGTGCCCAACCGGGACGTGCAGGCCCTGACCAAGGGCGAGGTGAAGCAGTCGCTGACGCTGGAGTTCGTCTCCAACCAGGTCGCGCTCGACCCGCCGGGCGCGGGGCCGGTGTCGGTGCTGGGGCGGGTGCAGGGGCTTACCGCCGCGCGGGGCGAGTAGGGCGGCGGCCGGTCCTGGCTCCCCCGGCGGGGGTCAGCGACGCGAGGGCCAGGCCGCGTGGTGGTCGGTCTCGGTGGCCGCGTGGCGGGCGCCCGCGTCGGTCAGGGCTTCCAGCAGAGTCAGGGGTTCGGGGAGCGGATGCTCGGGGCCGCGGACCCAGCGCACTCCGCGGCCGGTGTCGCCGGGGAGGCGGGCGGGGGGCACGAGGACGTAGGAGCCCCGGCAGTGCCAGCGCAGGCCCGGGTGCTCGTCCATGGTCTCGGGGTGGCAGTCCAGTTCGCAGGGCCACCACTCGTCCTCGTCCTCGGGGGTGCCCCGGGTGAGGGTGAAGAAGAGCATCCGGCCGTCGTCGCTCTCGGCGACCGGGCCGACCTCGACGCCCTCGCCGAGGAGCCGGTCGAGGGCGGCGCGTCCGGCTTCCAGGGGGACGTCGAGGACGTCGTGGGTCATGCCGGTGGCGGTGATGAAGTTGGCCTGCGGCTGGTTGCGGGCCCACCGCTCGATCTGGGCGCGGTCGGTGGTCGACTGGGTCTGCCAGGCGAAGGACACCGGGTGCCGGGCCGGGGTGGGGCAGCCGACGCGGTCGCAGGAACAGCCGTAGCCGGGGGCGGGGTACGCGGCGGGCGCGAGCGGCAGCCCGGCCGCGGCGGTGGCGAGCAGCAGCGACTCACGGCCGCCGTCGTCGGCGCTCTCCTCCTCGGGGCGGCGTCCGCGCAGCCACTGGGAGATCCTGCCCTGCCGGCCGGACCGGCCGCCGAACGTCGCGCTCATCTGTCCCCTCGCCTCGCTGTGGTGCGGACAGCATGCCTCATCGTCCCACCTTCCTGCGCTCCGGGGAGCCTGAGCACGGATACGAAGGAAGCCGACGAGACGCACCTCACAATGGTGGGTTATGCGCGAATTTCCCTTTTCTTTGCCAGGAGGGGGGCCTGGTGCGGTCCGGGGAGTCCGGGGCGTGCGAGGTGTTCTGGAGCGGCCTACGCGTCCCCGGCCGGCGGCCAGGCGTCGCCCCACTCGGCGTCACGGGCCGCCTTGTACAGATCGCCGTGCCGCTTGGTGACGGTCGTCCGGCTCAGCCGCTCGTCGGCCTCGCAGAGGTCCAGCAGCACCTGCCCCTTGCGGATCTGCGGGCGCCGGACCACGCGGGCCGGCGCCGGGTCGGCGGGCAGGCGGGTGGCGGCGACATAGCTGAACTTCTCGTCCTCGTACGCCAGGGAGCCGCCCTTGACCTGCCGGTGCAGCGAGGACCGGCTGACCCGCGCGGCGAAGTGGCACCAGTCGGTGCCGGGGACGATCGGGCACGGCGCGCTGTGCGGGCAGGGCGCGGCGACGCGGAACCCGGCCTCGATCAGCCGGCCGCGGGCCTCGATGATCCGCTCGTACCCCGCCGGGGTGCCCGCCTCCACGATGACGACGGACCGCGCGGCGGCGGCAGCGGCGTCGACGAGGGCACTCCGGTCGGGTCCGGACAGTTCGTTGAGGACGTAGGAGACGGTGACCAGGTCCGTGGCCGGCACCTCCAGCGCGGACCCGATCCGGGCGCGCCGCCACTCGGCGCCGCGCAGCGCGGGGTGCGCCCCGGCGATCTCCCGGCCGAGCGCGAGCGCGGGCTCGGCCCAGTCGAGCACGGTGACCGGCCGCTCCCCGTCCCAGGTGGCGGCCACGGCCCAGGTCGCGGCGCCGGTGCCGCCCCCGATGTCCACATGGCTGCCGGGCACCCACCCGGGCACCGCGTCGGCGAACGCCTCCAGCGCGGAGCGCACCGCCTCGAACGTCGCGGGCATGCGGTACGCGGCGTAGGCCGCCACATCGGCCCGGTCCCGCAGGATCGGCGCGTTCGTCGGGGTGTCCCCCCGGTAGTTGGCGATGAGCCGCTCGACGGCGGACGCCGCCTGCCGGGGCGGCAGCCCGTCCAGCACCCCGGCGAGGGTGGAGCGGAGGGTATCGGCGGTGGAGGCGGGGGCGTTCACCGCTCGATTCTCTCAGGTGCTCCGGCCTGCCGGGGCGGGGCCGGCGGGGCCGGGCTCAGGCGCCGCGCACGGCTCTGGCCAGGCGGGTCGCCAGTGCGGCTCGCGGGTTGCTGTCGGCGGGCCGCCGTACCGGGTGGACCGTGTTGGCCAGCAGGACGAGGAACGTGTCCGACGCCGGGTCCAGGACCAGGGAGGTGCCGGTGAACCCGGTGTGGCCCGCGGCGCCCCGGCCGCCGAGCTCGCCCATGAACCAGGGCTGGTCGAGGGCGAAGCCGAGCCCCGGCGGGGTGAGGAGGAGTTCGACGAAGTCCGGGCCGAGGATGCGGGCGGGTCCGTACGCGCCGCCCGCGAGGAGTGCGCGGCAGAAGACGGCGAGGTCGGGGCCGGTGGAGAACAGGCCCGCGTGGCCCGCGACCCCGCCCAGCGCCCAGGCGTTCTCGTCGTGGACCACGCCGCGCAGCATCCCCCGGTCCGCCTTCGCCCAGGGCCGCCGCTGGTACTCCGTGGCCGCCGCGTCGGGGCGCGGCCCGTAGGAGGTCGCCGTCATGCCCAGCGGGCGAGTGATGCCGTCGGCGATCAGCAGGTCCAGCGGGCGACCGGTGATCCGCTCCAGCACGCCCTGCAGGAGGAGCATGTTCAGGTCGGAGTACCGGTAC
Source organism: Streptomyces sp. NPDC046860 (assembly GCF_040645115.1). Classification (NCBI taxonomy): domain Bacteria; kingdom Bacillati; phylum Actinomycetota; class Actinomycetes; order Kitasatosporales; family Streptomycetaceae; genus Streptomyces; species Streptomyces sp. NPDC046860. Next base: position 336,538 of record NZ_JBEYXQ010000005.1, read on the forward strand.
TCCCCCACCGGGCCGGTGGGCGGTTCGGCGCGCAGCCGGGCGAGGCGGGCGGTGAGGTCGGGGCAGTCGTAGAGCGGGAGTTCGGGGGCGAGCCCGGAGGTGTGGGTGAGCAACTGCCGTACGGTGAGGCCGTGTTCGGCGGCCCCGGTGAACTCCGGCAGATACGCGCCCACGCGGGCGTCGATCCCCAGGGTGCCGCGCTCGATCTGCTGGAGCGCCGCGACGGACGTGAACAGCTTGGTGAGCGAGGCCAGGTCGAAGGGGGTGTCCAGGGTGACGGGCACCCGCTCGGCGGGCGGCAGTTCGACGCCGGTGCCGGTGTCGGGGTCCCAGGAGGCGTAGCGCACCGCCCAGCCCGACGCCTCGGCGACGGCGATCACGGGGCCGCGCCCGGCGACGGCGACGGCCCCGGCCGCCCAGGGACGCGTCCCGGCGGTGAGGGCGTGCAGGTCGTCGGTGAGGCGGGCGATCCCGGCGGGGTCGAGCCCGGCCCGTTCGGGGGTGGCGACGCGGAGTCTCGGTGCGCTCAGTGGTCCGCTCCCTCCGGGCACGCGCCCGCCTTCCAGGGACGGCACAGTCCCATGAAGCAGGCGCCCGCCACCAGCGCGGCGGCCAGTTGGACGACGGCCATCGGGACGGCGGTGCGCTCCCCGGCGATGCCGACCAGCGGCGAGGCGACCGCGCCGACGAGGAAGGAGGTCGTGCCGAGCAGCGCGGAGGCGGAGCCGGCCGCGTGGCGGGTGCGCAGCAGGGCGAGGGCCTGGGTGTTGGGCAGGGTGAAGCCCATCGCCGACATCAGCACGAACAGCGCGGCGGCCACGGGCGCGAGCCCGGCCTCGCCGAACACCCCGGTGGCCATGAGCAGCAGGGCGCTCGCGGCGAGCACGATCACCGCGAGGCCCGAGGCGAGCACCCGGTCCAGCCGGACCCGGCCGACCAGCAGCTTGCCGTTGATCTGCCCGGCGGCGACCAGGCCGACCGAGTTGAGCCCGAACAGCAGGCTGAAGGTCTGCGGGGAGGCGCCGTAGACCTCCTGGACGACGAACGGGGACGCCGAGACGTACGCGAACAGCGCGGCGAAGGCGAAGCCGCCCGCGAGGAGGTAGCCGGTGAAGGGCAGGTCGGCCAGGAGTCCGCGCATGGTGCGCAGGGACTCCTTCACCCCGCCCCGGTGCCGTTCGGCGGGCGGCAGCGTCTCCGGCAGCCGCAGCCAGACCAGCGCGGTCAGCACGGCCCCGATGCCGGTGAGGACGACGAAGACGCCCCGCCAGTCGGTCACCCGGAGGATCTGCCCGCCGATCAGCGGGGCGACGATCGGGGCGACCCCGGATATCAGCATCAGGGTGGAGAAGAAGCGGGCCATGGCGACGCCGTCGTACAGGTCGCGTACGACGGCCCGCGCGATGACGATCCCGGCCGCGCCCGCGAGCCCCTGGGCCACCCGGAAGGCGACCAGCGTCCCGACGGTGGGCGCCAGCGCGCACAGGGCGGTCGCGACGAGGTAGACGGCGAGCCCGGTCAGCAGCGGGCGCCGCCGCCCCCACCGGTCGCTCATCGGCCCGACGACGAGCTGCCCGACCGCCATCCCAGCGAGGCAGGCGGTGAGGGTCAGCTGCACGGTCGCGGCGGGCGCGTGCAGGGTGCGGGTGACCTCCGGCAGCGAGGGCAGGTACATGTCCATCGCCAGCGGGGTGGTGGCGGTCAGCGCGCCGAGCAGGAAGGTGACGAGCACCCCGCGCGGCCTGTCCCTGGCCGTGACCGTCTCCGGGACGGCATCCACCCCCGATGCCGCCACCGTGTCCCGCTCACCCATACAGCCCCTCCCGGCCGACGCCCCGTACGACGGGTCCCATGGTCTCAGCTCGCGCGGGATGCGGAGGACATGTGTGCGAGGAGAGCGGAACCGGTGCCGCCGTCAGCGGCGGTGGCGGCCGCCCGGCTGGGGCGCCTCCTCGGCCGGACCGGCCGCCGTACGGGTCCGGCGGCGGCGCAGCAGGGCCCAGGCGCCGGCCCCGAGGAGGGCGGCGGTGCCCGCGCCGCCCTCGGCGAGGCGGAAGGCGGAGGGGCCGGGCGGGGTGGTCGCCGCGTGCGCGGCGCCGCCCTCGGGGACCGGGCTGACGGTGGGGCGGCTGCCGCCCGTGCCGCCGGGTTCGACGAGCATGCCGACCGGCTGGGCGGCGCGGCCGCGGCCGAAGCCCCAGTCGAGGAGGGCGGCGGTCTGCTCGTAGACGGCGTTGCTGCCCTCGGCGGGGTGCAGGACGCTGACCAGCAGGGTGCGGCCGTCGCGGGTGGCGGCACCGGTGAAGGTGTTGCCCGCGTGGCTGGTGTAGCCGTTCTTGACGCCGATCAGCCCCTCGTAGGGGTGAAGCCCCCAGGCGCCGGTGAGCAGGCGGTCGGTGTTCTGGATCTGGAAGGTCTTCTTGCCGCCGGCCGGGAAGTCGGCGGTCCGCGTGCCGCAGTACCGCCGGAACTCGGGGTTCTGAAGCCCGGCGCGGGCGAACAGCGTCAGGTCGTACGCCGAGGAGATCTGGCCCTGGTGGTCGAAGCCGTCGGGGCTGACCACATGGGTGTCCAGGGCGTGCAGGTGCTCCGCCCTGGCCTGCATCTCGGCGACCGTGCGGGCGACCCCGCCGTTCATGTGGGCGAGCACGTGCACGGCGTCGTTGCCGCTGCGCAGGAACACGCCCTGCCAGAGCTGCTCGACGGTGTACGTGGTGCCGGGCTGGATGCCGACGAGGCTGGAGCCGGACGGGATGTCGGCGAGGTCGGCGGCGGTGACCCGGTGCCGCTGACCGCGCTCGAACCTGGGCAGGACGGTGTCCGCGAACAGCATCTTCAGCGTCGACGCGGGCGCGAGCCGCCGGTGGGCGTTGTGGGAGGCCAGCACCTCACCGGTGTCCCGGTCGGCGACGAGCCACGCCTGGGCGGTGAGCCTGGGCAGTCCGGCCGCGCGCACCTGGACGCCGCCGCGCGCCAGCCGTTCACCGCCGACGACGGCCGTGCCCGCGGATCTCGCCCCGGCGGCGGAGGCGGGAGAGGCGGTGGCCGTCAGGGGGACGGCGGCCGCCGCGAGTCCGAGCAGGGCACGTCGGCTGAGCGGGGAACATTCACGCACCCGGGGACCGTACACCGGCCCCGAGGGGGCATTGCCGGACGGGGGTGGTTCCCCGGCCAGGACTTTGCCCGCCCGTGAACCGCCTCAGGCCTGCCCGGTCTCGAAGCGGGAGATCCGGCCGTCCTCGGCGACGGTGAACGTCCACCGGGTGCGCATCTCGCCCCAGGTGTCGTTGCGGTACCGGGCGACCAGCGCCCGTCCGCCCCGGGACTCGTTGTCGACCTCCAGGTGGCCGTGGGTGGAGAAGATCTCCTGGTCGATCCAGACGGCGAGATCGCGGTCGGCGCCGTCGTCGGCCATGGTGGCGCCGGGCGCGAGGAGGGACATGAAGCCCTCGCGGTCATGGGAGTTGACGGCGTGCACGAAGGCCCGGACGGCCGGGTCGCGCAGCTTGGCGGTCTGAATCGTCATGGTGTCAGGCTCACACCGCTCCCCGCGGCCTGCCACCGGACGTCCGCCGCCCGCGCCACCCGGACGCCCGGTCCGGGAGGCCGGACGGGGTACCCGGTGCGACGGTGGAACGAGGGAAGGTCACCCGTCCGCGCCCCCAGGGAGTCACCATGACCTGTTACGACCGACGCGATGTGGGCCTGCTCCTGCTCCGGCTGAGCACCGGCGGGGTCCTGGCCGCGCACGGCGCGCAGAAGCTGTTCGGCTGGTTCGGCGGCCACGGCCTGGAGGGCACCGGGCAGTTCATGGAGTCCGTGGGCTTCACGCCGGGCAAGGCGAGCGCGACGGCGGCGGGCGCGGCGGAGGCGGGCGGCGGGGTGCTGCTGGCGCTCGGCCTGGCGACCCCCGCGGCGGGCGCGGCGGCGGCCGGCGCGATGGCCGGGGCGGCGGCCCTGCACGTCCCCAACGGCTTCTTCGCCCAGGAGGGCGGCTACGAGTACGCGGCCAGCCTCGGCCTGGCCGCGGCGGGCCTCGCCGTCACCGGCCCCGGCCGCCTCTCCCTGGACCACCTCCTCGGCCACGTCTTCGACCGCAACTGGATGGTCCCGGCAGCCCTCGGCGTCACGGCGGCCGCCACAGCCGCGATCATCGGCGCCCGCAGCCGCCGCCTGCGCCGGACGGTGGTGGGTGAGCAGGAGGTGCTGTTCGAGGAGTAGGAGCACCATCCGAGGTGATCCGCGAGGTCAGGACCGAGGGCTCTCCGCTGTGACGGTCTTTCCGTCCGAGGCGTGACTCTCGGCGGATTCGGCCACGAAGGTCTCGCGCGCCTCCTCGGCCTCCACCACCACGACTCGGTGGGTCGGCCTCGCCAGTTCCGACTCGGAGAGGTGCTTCTTCAGCCGCTTGGCCATGGGCCGGTAGGTCGCATAGGTGAGCCCGCCGGAGACCGCGGCCCCGACGACGGGGATGGCCTTCGAGACACTTTTAGCGAAGGTCTGCTTCGTCATCTGGACACCGATGTAGGCGGCGACCTTCTTCACGACCGGGTAGACGACACCCTGGGTGAGTGCCTTCTGGGGCAGCTTCTTGGCCACCTGCTCCGCCATCATTCCGGCGACCTTGCCCACAGCGGCGTTCGCCGACTGGGTACCGAACATCACGCCGAAGAACAGCGTGAGCACCCCCATGGTCGCGTCGTCGACGTCATCGCCACGGTCGGAGAACAGATCGGGCCAGCTGTAGAGGTAGGCGAGCTTCTGCGCGATACGGAGCATGTGGCCGAAGTACTGCGCCATGTCCGCGGGCACGGTGGCGGGGAGGGCGAAGAAGCCGGGCAGACCGGCCGCGGCGGAGAGAGCGCTGGCCTTGGCGGTCTCGTAACGGATGGAGTCGTCGGCCGCCTTGTCCAGAACGTCCGTGCTGATGCCTGCCACCGCGGGGGTCTCTTCGATCGCCCTGCGAATCTCGTCCTCGGAGCAATAGCGTGCCAGCGCCTTGCGGAGGTAAGCCTCCCTGTGGATACGCACGCCCGGCAGCCGGGCCGCGCCCACCAGCACCGCGGAGAAGCGCGATTCGGGGTTCTCGCCCGCCTCACCTTGATTCATGGCAGGAACCTACAGTAAGTCCGCTCTGCAGCAACCAAGTTGCCGCAAACCGACTGGGCTCGCCGCATGCGGCGGGAAGGGGAACGACAGACGAGTCGGGCTGTACGCCGGGTTCTGTTCCGGGGGCCCTCGCGGGCGTCCCGGTGACGGCCATCCATCTAGGGCCGGTGTTGCCACCGGCCTCGTGCGGTCTACCCGCGGACTCGGGCGGGCAGCCCTCGGTCGTCCGCGCAGAAACACCGGGGTGTTTCCTTTTGACCTTGCTCCAGGTGGGGTTTACCTAGCTGCCCAGGTCACCCTGGGCACTGGTGGTCTCTTACACCACCGTTTCACCCTTACCCGGCGCCGGAGCGCCGGGCGGTCTGTTTTCTGTGGCACTGTCCCGCGAGTCGCCTCGGGTGGCCGTTAGCCACCACCCTGCCCTGTGGAGCCCGGACGTTCCTCGGGAAGCCCCGTCAAGGGACTCCACGCGGCCGTCCGCCCGGCTCGTCTGCCGTGCCGACCATGGTACCGGGCCCGGCGGGCGGCACCGACCGGCGGCGGAGCCCCGTACGCTGGCGCGGAAGCCGAGAAACGCCGTGTGAGAAGGAGTCGTCCGTGCTCGTCCTGCTGCCGCCGTCGGAGGGGAAGGCGTCCTCGGGCCGGGGTGCCCCGCTGAAGCCGGAGTCGCTGTCCCTGCCCGGTCTCGCCGCCGCCCGGCAGGCCGTGCTCGCCGAGCTGGCCGAGCTGTGCGCGGGGGACGAGGACAAGGCCCGCGAGGTGCTGGGTCTGAGCGAGGGACTGCGCGGCGAGGTCGCCAAGAACGCCGGACTGCTCACGGCGGGCGCCCGCCCGGCGGGCGAGATCTACACCGGCGTCCTCTACGACGCCCTCGGCCTGGCCTCGCTCGACCCCGCCGCCAAGCGCCGCGCGGCCCGCTCGCTGCTGGTGTTCTCCGGGCTGTGGGGCGCGATCGGCGTCGCCGACCGCATCCCCTCCTACCGCTGCTCGATGGGCGTGAAGCTCCCCGGTCTCGGCGCGCTGGCCGGGCACTGGCGGGCGCCGATGGCCGAGGTGCTGCCCGAGGCGGCCGGCAAGGGCCTGGTGCTGGACCTGCGCTCCGCCGCGTACGCGGCCGCCTGGAAGCCGAAGGGCGAGGTCGCGGGGCGTACCGCGACGGTCCGGGTGCTGCACGCGCCCACCCGCAAGGTGGTCAGCCACTTCAACAAGGCGACCAAGGGCCGCATCGTCCGCGCCCTGCTCACCGAGGGCACCGCGCCCAAGGACCCCGCCGAGCTGGTCGTCGCGCTGCGGGACCTCGGGTACGAGGTGGAGGCGGCGGCGCCGGAGAAGGGCGGCAAGCCCTGGGCGCTGGACGTGCTGGTGGACGAGGTCCACTGAGCCACTGAGCGAGGTCGGCTGAGCAGGGTTCGCTGAACACGGCCCACGGGGCGCGGTCCACCCGTGCCGATTGCAGCATGTGCAACGTCCATTGCGCAGGTTGTTTCCCCTGGGCACGATGGCGTCCATGACCTCATCCGTGCCCTCCCCCGCCTCCGTACTGGACCTCGCGCCCGTCCTCCCCGTCGTCGTGCTCTCCGACGCCGCCGACGCCGTGCCGCTGGCGCGGGCGCTGGTCGCCGGGGGGCTGCCCGCGATCGAGGTCACGCTGCGCACCCCGGCCGCGCTGGACGGCATCCGGGCCATCGCCGAGGAGGTGCCCGAGGCGGTGGTGGGCGCCGGGACGGTGATCACGCCGGACCAGGCGAGCAGGTGCGTGGCGGCGGGGGCGCGGTTCCTGGTCTCCCCCGGCTGGACCGAGTCGCTGCTCGCCGCGATGCGGGAGTCCGGGGTGCCCTTCCTGCCGGGGGTGTCGACCGCCTCGGAGGTGGTGGCGCTGCTGGAGCGCGGGGTGCGGGAGATGAAGTTCTTCCCGGCCGAGGCGGCGGGCGGTACGGCGTATCTCAAGTCGCTCGCCGGGCCCTTGCCCGACGCCCGCTTCTGCCCCACGGGCGGTATCGCGCCGGCCAATGCGCCCGAGTACCTGGCCCTGCCCAACGTGGGCTGCGTGGGCGGCAGTTGGATGGTCCCGGCGGATGCGGTGGGCGCCCGGGACTGGGCCCGGGTCGAGGAGCTGGCGCGCGGCGCGGCCGGGCTCAGGGACGTAGGTGCGAGGTGTCGTTGAACAGCCGTACGCTCGCGTTGCCGTCGGCGTAGTACGCCACCGCCGACAGCGAGGCGGCCGACAGCTCCATCCGGAAGAGCGACTCGGGCGGGGCGCCTAGGGCGAGGCGCAGCAGGGTCTTGATCGGCGTCACGTGGGTGACCAGCAGGACGGTACGGCCCCGGTACCGGGCGACCAGCCGGGCGCGGGTCTCCTCGATCCGCTCGGCGGTCTCCGTGAAGCTCTCGCCGCCGCCGGTGGGGCGGACCGCGGGGTCGGCGAGCCAGGCGGTCAGATCGTCCGGGTACCGCTCGCGGACCTCCCCGAAGGTCAGTCCCTCCCAGGCGCCGAAGTCGGTCTCGCGCAGCCCGTCGTCGACGCTCACGTCCAGCCCGAGCCGGTCCGCGACCACCCTGGCGGTCTCCCGCGTACGGGCCAGCGGCGAGGCGACGACCGCCTGCACGGTCCCCCGGCGCGCGAGCGCCTCCGCCACCAGCCGGGCCTGCTCCCGCCCCGCCCCGGACAGCGCGGGATCGCTCCCGCCGCTCCCGGAGAACCGCTTCTGCGGGGTGAGCGGCGTCTCCCCGTGCCGCAGCAGCACGAAGGTGGCCGGCGCCCCGAGGTCGGGGGCGGCGCTCCAGCCGGGCGCGGAGGAGGTGGAGGCAGAGGTGGGGGTGGTGGCGGAGGCGACGGTACGGGCGGCGCGGGCGTCGGCGTCATGCCGTCCGGCGGAGTCACCGGAAGCGGGCCCGGCCGCCGCGGGGGCCTGGCGGTACGCCTCGGCCCCGGCGACCGCACCCGACGCCCCGGGGGCGGGAGCAGCGGCCTGTCGGGCCGAAGCCACCGCCGCTTCAGAACCCTCGGCCCCGGCAGTGCCCCGCCCGCCGGACGGCGCGGCGGCACCGGGACCGCCCTCGCCCGCCGGATGCACGCCCCGCACCAGTGCCGCCCGTACGGCCGCCGCTCCCGCGCGCGCGTCGCCGGGCGGCCCCGTCGGCTCCGGAGCGACCGGCACCGAGACGCGAGGAGTCCAGGTCTCGCCCCTCGCCCCCGCGTCCATCGCCTCGTTGGCCAGGCGGTCGGCGTGCTTGTTCCGCTCGCGCGGGATCCACTCGTAGGTGACCCGGCCGGGCGGGAAGATGCCGCGGGCCTCGGTGGCCAGCGGCTTCATGTCGGGGTGCTTGATCTTCCAGCGGCCGGACATCTGCTCGACGACCAGCTTGGAGTCCATGCGGACGGCGACCCGCGCCTCGGGGTCGAGGGCGTGGGCGGCGCGCAGGCCGGCGAGGAGGCCCCGGTACTCGGCGACGTTGTTCGTGGCGACGCCGATGAACTCGGCGGCCTCGGCCAGGGTCTCCCCCGTGGCCGGGTCGAGCACGACGGCCCCGTACCCGGCGGGTCCCGGATTGCCCCGTGACCCGCCGTCGGCCTCGACGGTGAACTCCCGCACGCCCGGCGCTCCCTACAGGCCCGACTCCGCCGTGCGCACCAGGATGCGGTGGCAGTTCTCGCAGCGGACCACCGCGTTGCGCGCGGCCGCGCGGATCTCGCTCAGCTCGGTGATCGCCAGCTCCTGGCGGCAGCCCTGGCAGGTGCGGGCGTACAGCTTGGCCGCGCCGACGCCGCCGCCCTGGGTGCGCAGGCGGTCGTACAGCTTGAGAAGGTCGGCCGGGACGGAGGCGGAGACGACCTCGCGCTCCTTGGTGACCGCGGCCGCCTCGTCGTCCAGCTCGCGGAACGCGGCGTCGCGGCGCCCGGTGGCGTCGTCGGACTTGGCCTGCACGGAGGAGACCCGCTCGGTCAGCTCGGCGACGCGCGCCTGGGCGGCCTCACGGCGCTCCATGACCTCGAGGACGACGTCCTCCAGGTCGCCCTGGCGCTTGGCGAGGGAGGTGATCTCGTGCTGGAGGCTGGAGAGGTCCTTGGGCGAGGTGACCGCGCCGGAGTCCAGGCGCTGCTGGTCACGGGTGGCACGGCGGCGCACCTGGTCCACGTCCTGCTCGGCCTTGGTCTGCTCGCGGGCGCAGTCGCTCTCCTCGGTCTGCGCGGCCACCAGAAGGTCGCGCAGCTGGACGAGGTCCTTGCCCAGCGTCTCGATCTCGGCGTGCTCGGGGAGCGACTTCCGCCTGTGCGCGAGCTGCTGGAGGCGGACGTCGAGGGCCTGGACGTCGAGGAGTCGGATCTGGTCGGCGGGCTCGGCGTTCAGTTGGGGGCTCCCATGGGGCTAGTGGTGACGGGGGACGCCGCGTGGGCGGTCCAGGGGTCGGTGACCGTCTTGGACACGTGGACCCTCAGGCCCCAGCCGTGACGGTCGGAGATCTGGTCGAGTTCGGCCGCGGCCAGCTCGCACCAGGGCCACTCGGTGGCCCAATGGGCCGCGTCGATGAGCGCGAGGGGGCGCTCGTCGAGGGACGCGGCGAACTCGGCGGCCGGGTGGTGGCGCAGGTCGGCGGTGAGGAAGGCGTCCACACCGGCCGCGCGGACCCGGTCGAAGAGGCTGTCGCCGGAGCCGCCGCTGACGGCGACCGTGCGGACGACGGCGTCGGGGTCGCCGGCCACCCGGATGCCCTGCGCGGTGGCGGGCAGCCGCTCGGCGGCGCGCTCGGCCAGCTCGCGCACGGTCAGCGGGTGGTCCAGCTCGCAGATCCGGCCGAGGCCCCGGCGTCCGGCCGGGTCGTCGGGGTCGGGTACGAGGGGGCCGGTGACCCGGAGGTCCAGCGCGCCGGCGAGGGCGTCGGAGACTCCGGGGTCGGCCTTGTCCGCGTTGGTGTGCGCGACGTGCAGGGCGACGTCGTTCTTGATCAGCGTGTGCACGATCCGGCCCTTGGGGGTGCCGGCGGCCACCGTGGTGGTGCCCCGCAGGTAGAGCGGGTGGTGGGTGACGAGCAGGTCGGCGCCGAGCCGTACGGCCTCGTCGGCGACCTCCTGCACGGGGTCCACGGCGAACAGGACGCGGGTCACCTCCTGGCCGGGGTCGCCCACGACGGTGCCGACCGCGTCCCAGGACTCGGCCCGCTCGGCGGGCCACAGGGTCTCCAGCGCGGCGATGACTTCAGACAGACGGGGCACGAGGAAAGGCTACCTGTCCGTCCAGGGGGGCCGTACCGCGTACGGCGGTCCGGGCCCGGTACGCCCACCCCCGCCCGTTCCTCAGAGGAATCGCTTCTGCGCCACCCGTATGTGTGAAGCCGTCCGGACCCGGCCCCCGCCCGTGCGTACGAAAACTAGCTTCGTCGCCGGAGGTGACCGAACGATGACGGCCTGTGCGATCGAACCCCCGTCGGCCGGCGCGGAACACGAGGCGCCCACGACGCGGTACGCCATCACGGCGGACGGCGCGTACGCCGCCCGGCTCGCGCCGGACGGCGAGAACTGGTTCCCGGAGCGCTGGACGCTGGACGGCCCGGAGCCGTACGCGGTGCCGCTGCCCGGCGCCCAGCCCGAGGAGCCGGGCACCGAGGTGCATCCGATGGGTGACGGGCGGGTGCTGATCCACCGCCTGGTGGAGCGGCGGCACGCCTTCTCCCTTCTCTACCCGACCGGCCCCGGCACCGGTGAGCTGCCGGTCGGTTCGGTGGAGTGCCCGGAGCCTGGTACCCGGCTCACGATGCTGCCGCCCGCGCCGGGAGGCGAGCGGGCCTACGCCCTCGCGGTGGGCGACGCCTCCACGGCCGTGTGGCTGGTGGCCGGCGGCGCCGCGGGGCCCGAGCGGGTGGCCGAGGTGCGCGGGCGCTGCTCGGGCGGGGTCTGGCTGGACCCGGCGGGACGGATGCTGGCGCTCGACCGCGAGCTGGGCGGCCGGACCAAGACGGTCGTGGTGGACCTGGGGCGGGACGGCGAGGTGTCGCCGCTGCTCCAGATCGCGCCGGACAGCGACGACCGTCTGCTGCTGGCCGACCCGGACAGCGGTCTGCTGGTGATCTCCTCCGACGCGGCCTCTCCGGGGCAGGAACGATTGGGCTGGGGCGTGATGGGCAGCACCCTGCCGGTCCGCTTCCCCGGCGCGCTGCTGCTGCCCGACTGCGCGGTGACGCCGTTCGCCGCCCAGCCGGGCCAGGTCCTGACCCCGGAGCACTGCGCGGTGGCCCTCCGGGTGGACGGCCCGCTGGGCACCTGGGTGGGCACCTGGCGGCCCACCGAGCGCCGGATACGGCACCTGCCCGCGCCCGAGGGCTGGCTCGCGGGGTCCGGACTGTGGACGCCGGAGGGCCTGCTGCGGCTTCCGTACGCCACGGCGGCCACCCCGTGCGGGGTGGCGGACCTGCCCCTGCCGGAGAGGGAGGAGGGGGAGCCGGGTGCGGCGGCGAAGGAGCCGGAGGCACCGCGGGAGCAGCGGGCGCCGTGCCCCGTACCGCTGCAGAAGGCCCCGCTCGGCGAGGTGACGGCCCGCTAGCGGTGCAGCCGGAGTGACCGTCCGGGGAGATCGTGACCGGGCGGTGGAGATCGGCGCGGCCGCCTGGACCGGCTCCCCGGCCGGTTGGTTAGACTCTCCCGGCTGCAAGACGATCATGTTGACGGGGTGAATCCTTCCGATGACCGACACCAGCACGACGCAGCCGCTGTCCGCGCCCGCCGATCCCGGCCTCCACCGGCCGGAACCGGCCTCCGCAGAGGCGGAGGGGCACGGTCGGCACCGGGGCCCGGTCGCGGACCGGGACGGGGAGAGCGCCCCCAGCGGACGCCATCGCCGCCCGGGCGACGGGAGCGCCGAGACGGCTGCCTGACCGGTACGGCGAAGGGGCGGGGCACGGGCCACACGGCTCGTACCCCGCCCCTTCGCCTTCCGAGCGCCTCCGGGCGCCTTCCGGGCCGTGACATTCGTACTGCCGGAGTCCGTACGTACGCCTCTGCCCAGGGCGGCCGCCCGCTCCTACCGTCGTAGGCATGACACAGACACGATCCGCCCGGCGCGGGCTACGGTTCTCGTTCCCTACCCTGGAGCGTCGTTCCGCCGACCGGCGGGACGCGGTGGAACCGGAGAGGCCGAGGGGCACGGACATGACCTGGTGGGCGCGAACGCTGGCCCGCGCGACGGGCGCGAAGCGGTGCGCCGCGCACGCGGGGCCCCCGCCGACCGGCTTCGCGCTGCTGCCCTGGCTGCTGATGGGCCTGGGCTCCTTCTCCAACCTGCTCCAAGGCAAGGCGGAGAACCCGTGGATCGGCGGCCTGGGCCTGTTCACCTTCAACTCCCTCTACGTCTACGTCACCTTCCGCGCCTTCGACCGCGACAAGCGCCGGTCCGTCACGACCCGGCTGGCGCTGCTGACCATGGGCCTGGTGACGACGGGGCTCGCGGTCGGCTACGGCGGCAACTGGCTGCTGTTCTTCCCGCTGCTCGGCCTCGCCACGGGCGCCACCCTGCGCGGCCGGCACCTGGGACGGATCGGGCTGCTGCTCGCGGCGTACGGCGCGGTCCTCGCGGGCCTGCGCGAGGGCTGGCGGGAGGCGCCGAACATCGGGTACGCGACGTTCCTCTCCTGCATGGTCACGGCCGCGATCCTCAGCCTGTCGGAAGCGGTGCGGGAGCTGCGGGCGGCGCGGGAGGAGCTGGCACGGCGGGCGGTGGAGAAGGAGCGGATGCGTTTCTCCCGCGATCTGCACGATCTGCTGGGCCACACCCTGTCGGTGATCGTGGTGAAGTCGGAGGCGGCCCGGCGGCTGGCCGGGCGGGACCTGGACGCGGCGCTGGCGCAGATCGGGGACATCGAGTCGGTGGGGCGGCAGGCGCTGACCGAGATCCGGGAGGCGGTGACCGGTTACCGCGAGGGCAGTCTGTCCACCGAGCTGACGCGGGCCCGTTCCGCGCTGTCGGCGGCGAGCGTGGAGCCGGTGGTGCGGCAGTCGGGGGCGCCGCTGGCGCCGCAGACCGAGGCACTGCTCGGCTGGGTGGTGCGCGAGGCGGTGACCAACGTGGTCCGGCACAGCCGCGCCACCCGCTGCGAGATCACGGTGGACAGCACCGGGGAACAGGTCCGGCTCACCGTGACCGACAACGGCACCACGGCGGCGGTCGCGGGCAGCGGCGGCACCGGCCTGACGGGTCTGACGGAGCGGCTGGCCGCGGCGGGCGGCTCGCTGACCGCGGGCCCGGCCCCGGCGGGCGGCTTCACGGTGACGGCGGAGCTCCCGGCGGACCCGGCCGACCCGGCGGAGCCGGGCGCGGAGGACGCGGTGCCCCTCGTGCTGGAGTCCTGACGGGCTTGCCGCCCCTAGGGCCTGTCCGGCGGATCTTCGTGGGCCCGCGACGCCTGGCACGCGCTCTCGCCGCACGCCCGAATCATCCAAGTACATCCAGTACGAGGGA